>NZ_CP025113.1:934687-1246250 GCF_002831585.1 Bradyrhizobium sp. SK17
CTATGGCGAGGCCTCGCCCGAGGAGGCGCGCGCGCTGGTCGACGAGGGCGTCGAGGTGTCGCCGTTGCCGACGCTGCCGGAAGACCGGAATTGACCTGCTTCCGTCATTCCCGGTGCGCAATTGCACACCTGGGGGCTCGCCCCTTGGCGCGAGCCCGGAATCCATTCCAGCGCTGGACTTGCGGCCCGATGGATTCCGGGCTCGCGCTTCGCGCGCCCCGGAATGACGGGCGAGAGTGACATGACCCCCGAGACATCCTCCTCCTGGCAGGTGTGGGCGTTTCTGTCCGCCGTGTTCGCGGCATTGACTGCGATCTTCGCCAAGGTCGGCGTCGAAGGCATCAACTCCGATCTCGCCACCCTGATCCGCACCGTGATCGTGCTGATCACACTGTCGGCGATCCTGTTCGCGACCGGGCAATTCACCCAGTCCGGCCCGATCTCGGGCAAGAGCTGGCTGTTCCTGCTGCTGTCCGGGCTCGGCACCGGTGCATCGTGGATCTGCTATTTCCGCGCCCTCAAGCTGGGTCCCGCCACGCTGGTCGCACCGATCGACAAGCTCAGCGTGGTGCTGGTGGCGCTGTTCGGCGCCACCTTCCTCGGCGAACGCCCGTCGGCCTATGGCTGGATCGGGATTGCGCTGATCTCCGCCGGCGCGGTGCTGATCGCGGTCAAGGGCTAAAGCGCTTTCAAGCGAAGTGGGCACCGGTTCGCGTGAAGAAAGCGCGTCAAACAAGAGCCTAAGCGGCGATCAGCAGCGCGACGCCGACCACAATCAGCACGATGCCAACAAGTTCACGCAGCGAGAATGGCTGCTTGAGCGAGAAATACGCGACGCCCTGCGCGAACAGCACCTCGATCAGCGCCAGCGTGCGCACATTGGCCGCGGCAGTGAGCGCGAACGCCAGGAACCAGAACTGCGACGAGAACGCGCCCATGAAGCCCGCGAACAGCGAGGGCCGCCACAGCGCAAGGATCGACTTCAGCACGTCGGGCGCACGCAGCAACAGATAAACCGACAGGATCAGCGTCTGGACGAACAGGCTCCACATCAGCGTGTAGGAGGCCGCGGTCACGAACGAGACCCCGGGCACCGCGATGATGGCACCGCGGAAGCTCACCGCCGAGATCGCGAACACCGCGGCGGCGCCGAGGCCGAGCACGGTCGGGCGCAGATCGGCGAAGCTCTTCTGGCCGCCCGGCCGCAGCGCGGTGATGACGACGCCGACGGTCGCGATCACGATCGCGATCACCTTGGCGGTCGTCAGATGGTCGCCGAGGAAGACGAAGCCGAAGATCGCGGTCTGGATCGCCTCGGTCTTCATATAGGCCGTGGTGACCACGAAGGAGCGGTCGTTCATCGCCAGCAGCATGAAGCCGGTGCCGACGATCTGGCTGAGCGCGCCGGACAACAGCCACGGCCAGAACGAGACCGCCGGCCACGGCACCCGATCGCCGGTTGCGACGATCGCGAGCGCGAAGAACACCACCGAGAACGGCAGGCCGAACAGGAAACGGATATTGGTGGCGCCCCAGGTGCCGAGCGGCCCGGTCAAGCTCCGCTGCATCGCATTGCGCGCCACCTGCCCGAACGCAGCGACGATGGTGAAGGGAATCCAGAGCGAGGCGAGCGTGAACATGCGGGATTAGGGAGAGCGGGCCGGGCGGGAAGTCACGCCGCACCCTGCCGGGCCCGCAGCAGCCGGTCAACCGGAACGGCGCAGGCCAGGATTGCAACCAGCTCCGCGATTCCAGCTTGAACAAGCCATTCGGCCCGCAGCAGAAGCTTGCACGGCAGGCCGTCAGGTTTCAGTCGACGCGCCGCCAGATCGAAACCGGCGTGTCACCATTCGCCCTGGGGGGCACGCGATAGCTCAACTCGTTGGCCTTCAACTCATAGAGTCGAACTTGGTCCGTGCCTTCCCAATTTGGAAACGACGATTTGGAGATGTGGAAAGCGAGGGTCCCTTTCGCAGTGTCGACGTCGACCTTGCCGAAATGCGAACTCACCCCGAGGACCGCTGCACGATATTCGGCTTCGGTTGCCTTCAGCTTGTCGCCCGTTGCAAAGGGCCGTCGCTCGCTGTCGAAGATTTGCAGCGAATAGCGTCCATCGGCGTCGATGAACAACATGCCCCTGGGCGAGGGTCCATAATCATGTCCGCGGCTGCCATCGCGATGCAGCACATCGGCGGCGACCAGGGTCCAGGTCCCTGCCAGGGATGCCGCGGCATCGCGGCCGGCAGCCAGCACGCGACACGGTGCCGACACCGTCATGATGAGCGGCAGAGCGACGCAGACACCCCTCGTCAATGCACTGAAGTTCATGCAACGGCCCTTTCAGATCGTGGTTGCTTGCCGCCACGATAGAGGTCCCGTCACGCAATAAAATCCCGTTATTCTGATGCGAGAGTTCAGAAAAACTGGACGGTTGCAGGTTCGCCGTGCCGACAACGTCGCTCAGTTGTCAGGCGATGCCAGCCAGCCCGCGCTGCGGCTCGGCGAGATGTTCCTGCAACGTCCTACCGATGATCGACCGCAATCGCACCATGGCCGGCTCGAGCGTCCTGCCGGCGTCATGCAGACAAGCCTTGAGAGAAGGTGCCGGCAGCGGCGGCAATCCGGCTGTGCCGGGAAGCGCACACAATTGGTCGGGCAACGCGATCGCCGTCCGCAGCGTCACTCCGAGCCCGGCTTCGACCGCGGCCCAGAGCCCACGCAGGCTCGGACTGGTGAAGGCGATACGCCAGGCGATGCCGGCCTGATCGAGCGCGGCGATGGCGCGCTGACGGAAGAAGCAGGGCGCCTCATAGACGGCGAGCGGCACCGGCTCCCCCTGCCCCCAGATCGGACCAGCCGAGGCGCTGCCGATCCAGACGAGCGGCAAGGTGGCCACGGGCTGCGCATCGGCGCGCGTGGCGTTGTCGAGCGCCAGCACGAGGTCGAGGTCACCGCCGTCGAGTTGCTGCAAGAGCCGCCGGTTGCGATCGACCACGGCCTCGATCCGGACCGCCGGATAGGCCTGCTTGAAGTAAGCCAGCGCGGCCGGCAGCCACACTTCGGCAAAATCGGCGGGCAATCCGAAACGGACAACGCCTTCGACGGCACGGCCGCGAAGCGCCTCGACCGCTTCGTCGTTCAGATCGAGGATGCGCTGCGCATAGCTCAATACGAGCTCGCCGGCTTCGGTGAGAGCCAGCCCCCGCCCCTGCTTGACGAACAGCGGTTCGCCTACTTGTTGTTCGAGCTTGTCGATCTGCTGGCTGACGGCCGATTGCGAGCGCCCGATTTGTGCTGCGGCCCGGCTGAAGCTGCCCAGCCGATATGCCGTGATCAGCGTCCGCAACACGTCCATATCGAGATTGACGTGGCCTATCGTCCTGACCAGATCACACCTCCTCCGCCACCACCATGTAGTTCACGTCCATGTCGGTCGAGACGGAGAACTTGTCGGCGAGCGGATTGTAGACCACGCCGGCCTGTTCCGTGATGGTGAGATTGACGTCGCCGAGATAGCGCTCGAGCTCGGCCGGGGTGACGAATTTGCTCCACTCATGGGTGCCGCGCGGCAGCCAGCGCAGCACGTATTCGGCGCCGACGATGGCGAGCGCGAAGCTCTTCCAGTTGCGGTTCAGCGTCGAGACCACCATCAGCCCGCCGGGCTTGAGCATCGTGGCGCAACGCTTGATGAAGGCGCCGACGTCGACGACATGCTCGACCACTTCCATCGCCAGCACGATGTCGAAGCGCTCGCGCGCGTCCATCTCCTCGACCGTGGTGCAGCGATAGTCGATCGACAAATGCCCCTTGTCGGCATGCAGCTTCGCCGCCGAGATGTTGGTGGCGGACGGATCGACCCCGATCACCTGGGCGCCGAGCCGGGTGAACGGCTCGCACAGCAGCCCGGCGCCGCAGCCGATGTCGAGCAGGCGCAGCCCGGACAGGCAGCTCAGGCTCTTGGCGTTGCGCTCGAACTTGCGGCAGGCGGCGTCGCGGATGTAGGTCAGGCGCAGCGGATTGATCTTGTGCAGCGGCGCCATGTTGCCGCGCGGATCCCACCATTCATCCGACAGTTTGGAGAATTTCGCGATCTCGGCCGGATCGACCGAGCTGGCGGAGGCATTGGCGGAGGAACTGGAAATGGTTGATTGCATGGCCATGATTGCGCGCGCCCCTATCGCGCGGTGATTGAACTGCGGAACGCCAGCGGCGAGGCGATGGTCCTGATCTTCTCAAAACCTTCGCCGACGCCCCGGATGGTCACATCGCCATAATTGAGGATGCGCCCGAGGATGCTCTGGTTGACATCGACGCTCTCGACCTTGTCGAGGCTCATCTCGAAGGTGCGCCGCTTGATGAACCCGGTCTTGTGCACGACCCGGAGATTGGTGACGTCGGTCTCGGTGGTCCAGCGGTGGAACCAGGCCGCCAGCGTCCAGTACAGCGCCGCAACCGCGACCACGGCGGCGGCGGCAAGGCACGCCAAAGTGAGGCCGTCGACCGTCGTCATGCGCGATGCGATCAGCAGCGCCAGCGCAACGATCCAGGCCAGGATCGCCTGCCAATAGAAGATCCAGTGCGCGTTGGTGGAATACAGCACCTTCTCGCCAGGCTGCAGGATTTCGTCGATGTAACGCCCCATCCGATCCGCCTTCGAGTAACCCCAGCGCCACAGCCCGCCGGGACGGCCCCAAGGGACCCCCATGAACCGGCTTGCCCCCGGGCGCGGCGCTATGTATACGCGCCTTTCGGTCCCCGCGCTTGCGGTTTTCGGCGTGGGTTAACCTACTTATCCTCTTAAAGGAATAGACGCGTCGTCATGGGCCGCCTCGTGATGAAATTCGGCGGTACGTCCGTCGCCAATATCGATCGTATCCGCAACGTCGCGCAGCATGTGAAGCGCGAGGTCGACGCGGGCCATGAGGTCGCCGTCGTCGTCTCGGCGATGTCCGGCAAGACCAACGAGCTGGTGGCCTGGTGCACCGATGCCTCCGCCCTGCACGACGCGCGCGAATATGACGCGGTGGTCGCCTCCGGCGAGCAGGTGACCTCGGGCCTGCTCGCGATCGTGCTGCAAGGCCTCGGTATCCAGGCGCGCTCCTGGCAGGGCTGGCAGATCCCGATCAAGACCTCCGACGCGCACGCCTCGGCGCGCATCCTCGAGATCGACGGCACCGAGATCATCACCCGCTTCAAGGAGCGCAAGGAAGTCGCCGTGATCGCCGGCTTCCAGGGCATCAATCCCGACACCGGCCGCATCACCACGCTCGGCCGTGGCGGCTCGGATACCTCGGCGGTGGCGATCGCGGCCGCGCTGCATGCCGACCGCTGCGACATCTACACCGACGTCGACGGCGTCTACACCACCGACCCGCGGGTGGTGCCGAAGGCGCGCCGGCTCGACAAGATCGCATTCGAGGACATGCTTGAGCTGGCCTCGCAGGGCGCCAAGGTGCTGCAAGTCCGCTCGGTGGAGCTCGGCATGGTGCACAACATGCCGATCTTCGTGCGCTCCAGCTTCGACAAGCCAGAGGATATCGACCCGCACGGCACGCCGCCGGGCACGCTGATCTGCAGCGAGGAGGAAATCATGGAAATGCACGTCGTCACCGGCATCGCCTTCTCGAAGGACGAAGCCCAGATCTCCGTGCGCCAGATCGAGGACAAGCCGGGTGTGGCCGCCGCGATCTTCGGGCCGCTGGCCGATGCCAATATCAATGTCGACATGATCGTGCAGAACGTGTCCGAGGACGGCAAGACCACCGACCTCACCTTTACCGTTCCGGCCACCGACTATAACCGCGCCCGGGATACCATTACCTCCGCCAAGACCAAGATTGGCTACATCAGGCTCGACACCGAGACCGACGTCGCCAAGGTCTCGGTGATCGGCAGCGGCATGCGCAGCCACGCCGGCGTCGCGGCGAAGGCGTTCAAGGCGCTGGCCGAGCGCAACATCAACATCCGCGCCATCACCACTTCCGAGATCAAGTTCTCGGTCCTGATCGACGCCGCCTATACCGAACTCGCGGTCCGCACCCTGCATACGCTGTACGGGCTGGACCAGGCGTAGGGGCGATCGAGGGACCAGGCCGGCCGGGGGAGCTCCCTCTGCCTTCATTCCGGGGCGTGCGCAGCACGAGCCTGGAATCCATCGGGCCGCAGGTTCCGTGGATAAATGGATTCCGGGCTCGTGCTGCGCACGCCCCTGAATGACGAGGGGAGAGAAGGAGCCGTGCTCCACTACCCCGCCCCGGAGTTAGAATTTCTCTTAGCGGGCGCAGCATTACGTTGACGCAGACGTTATTTGCTACTGGCAGGCGTTTTGCTTGGCAAAGCAAGCCTCGATTGGCTATACGGCCAGTCAGGTGGGCTGCCGCAAACTGTGCCACAGTTTTGGCGATCCCGATTCGGCGGGAAACGGCGCCGAGCGACTAAAATTGTTTGTTTTGACGAGTTTTACGCCAGCGGCCGACCACCCTCGTGGGTCGGTCTCGTGGGGAGGGACTGAAGCTTATGCGGAGCGCGTCGGGAGGCCCACGCATCCTGTTGAGACGGCTCCGCGAAACCATGGCGGAGCAAGTCTCCGCCCAGGAGCGCCTCGACAAGATCGTGGTGCTGATCGCGGCCAACATGGTGGCCGAGGTCTGCTCCTGCTACGTGCTGCGCGTCGACAACACGCTCGAACTCTATGCCACCGAAGGTCTGAACCGCGACGCCGTGCACCGCACCGTGCTGAGCGCGCATGAGGGCCTGGTCGGCCTGGTCGCCAGCGAGGCGACGCCGCTGAACCTGTCCGACGCGCAAAACCATCCCGCCTTCGCCTACCGCCCGGAGACCGGCGAAGAGGCCTACCACTCGTTCCTCGGCGTGCCGATCCTGCGCGCCGGCAACACGCTCGGCGTGCTTGTCGTGCAGAACCGCGCCAAGCGGACCTATGTCGAGGAAGAGGTCGAGGCGCTGCAAACCACCGCCATGGTGCTGGCGGAGATGATCGCGTCCGGCGAGCTTGCCGCGCTGGCCCAGCCCGGCGCCGAGCCCGCGGCGCGGCATTCGCTGCACAAGACCGGCGCGGTGCTGTCGGACGGCATCGCGCTCGGCCATGTCGTGCTGCATGAGCCGCGCGTCGTCATCACCAACTACATCGCCGAGGACCTGCCGAAGGAAATCAAGCGGCTCGACACCGCGCTGGCCAATCTGCGCGCCGACCTCGACCGCATGCTGGAGCGCGGCGACGTCGCCGAAGGCGGCGAGCACCGCGAGGTGCTGGAAGCCTATCGCATGTTCGCCAACGACCAGGGCTGGTCGCACAAGCTGCACGAGGCGGTCGCCACCGGCCTCACGGCGGAAGCCGCCGTCGAACGCGTGCAGTCCGACACCCGCGCGCGGATGCTGCGCTCGACCGATCCCTATCTGCGCGACCGGCTGCACGACCTCGAGGATCTCGGCCATCGCCTGATGCGGCAGCTGGTCGGCCAGGACCACGCGCCGTCGCGCGAGCAATTGCCCGACAACGCCATCCTGATCGCCCGCGCGATGGGTCCGGCGGCGCTGCTCGACTACGACCGCAAGCGGCTGCGCGGCCTGGTGCTGGAGGAAGGCACCGCGAATTCCCACGTCTCGATCGTGGCGCGCGCGCTCGGCATTCCCGCGGTCGGCGAGGTGCCGAACGCGCCCGGCATCGCCGATCCCGGAGATGCCATCATCGTCGACGGCATTTCCGGCGAGATCTATGTCCGCCCCTCCGCCGAGATCGAATCGGCCTATGCCGAGCGCGTCCGGTTCCGGGCGCGGCGGCAGGCGCAATATTCGGCGCTGCGCGACAAGGCCTGCGTGACCAAAGACGGCCAACCGATCGAACTGTTGATCAATGCCGGCCTGACCATCGACCTGCCGCATATCGAGGAGACCGGCAGCGCCGGCATCGGCCTGTTCCGCACCGAATTGCAGTTCATGGTGAGCCCGAGCCTGCCGCGCTCCAGCGACCAGCTCGCGCTGTATCGTACCGTGCTCGACGCGGCGGGCGCCAAGCCCGTCACCTTCCGCACGCTCGACATCGGCGGCGACAAGGCGCTGCCCTATATGGAGACCGTGGTCGAGGAAAATCCCGCGCTCGGCTGGCGCGCGATCCGTCTCGGTCTGGACCGTCCGGGCCTGTTGCGTGGCCAGATCCGCGCGTTGCTGCGCGCCGGTGGCGGCCGCGCGCTGAAGATCATGTTCCCGATGATCTCGGACATCGCCGAGTTCGACCAGGCCAAGGCGATCGTCGAACGCGAGCTGACCTATCTGCGCCAGCACGGCCATTCGCTGCCCGAACGCATCGATATCGGCACCATGGTCGAGGTCCCGGCCCTGCTCTACCAGCTCGACGAGCTGTTGAAGAAGGTCGATTTCGTCTCGGTCGGCTCCAACGATTTGTTCCAGTTCCTGTTCGCGGTCGACCGCGGCAACTCCAAGGTTTCCGAGCGCTTCGACATCCTGTCGGCGCCGATCCTGCGCGCGCTGCGCGACATCGTGCGCAAGGCCAGGGCCGCCAAGAAGGTCGCCTCGCTGTGCGGCGAGATGGCCTCGAAGCCGATCGGCGCGCTGGCGCTGATCGCACTCGGCTATCGCTCGCTGTCGCTGTCGGCGACCGCGCACGGCCCGGTCAAGGCGCTGATCCTCGACCTCGATGCCAAAAAGGCCGAGGCGATGATCAATCCGCTGCTGGATGCACCGGTCGGCAGCGTCTCGATCCGCGAGGCGCTGACGAAATTTGCGGAAACCGAGGGGCTGGCCTTGTAGCGACGCTGCCGTCGCTGTCACCGCCCGCTCACGCCTTCCGCAATTCGAGATACCGCCATGCTCCCCGAAGCCAAACTCGACGTCCTGCTCGCCCACCACGCCTCGCTCGAGGCCGAGTTGCTCGGCGAGGTCAAATCCGACCGCTATGTCGCGATCACCCGCGAGCTCGCCGAGCTCAATCCGCTGATCGACGCAGTGAAGGCCTATCGTTCGGCCCGGTCAGAGCTTGCCGATACCGAGGCGATGCTGGCCGATGCCGGCACCGATGCCGAGATGCGCAGCATGGCGGAAGCCGAGCTGGAAACGTTGCAGGCGCGGATCGGCGAGCTCGAGCAGAAGATCCGGATCGCGCTGCTGCCCAAGGACGCGATGGACGACCGCAACGTGATGCTGGAAATCCGCGCCGGCACCGGCGGCGACGAGGCCTCGCTGTTCGCCGGCGACCTGTTCCGGATGTACGAGCGCTTCGCGGCCTTGCAGGGCTGGAAGGTCGAGGTGATCTCGGCAAGCGAGGGCACCGTCGGCGGCTACAAGGAAATCATCGCCGAGGTGCAGGGCCGCGGCGCCTTCGCCAAGCTGAAATTCGAATCCGGCGTGCACCGGGTGCAGCGCGTGCCCGACACCGAAACGCAGGGCCGCATCCACACCTCGGCCGCGACAGTCGCGGTGCTGCCCGAGGTGGAGGACGTCGACGTCGACATCAAGGACACCGACCTGCGGATCGAGACCATGCGCGCCGGCGGCGCCGGCGGCCAGCACGTCAACAAGACCGAATCGGCGATCCGCATCACCCATCTGCCGACCGGCATCGTGGTCATGATGCAGGACAGCCGCTCGCAGCACAAGAATCGCGCCTCGGCGATGAACATCCTGCGCTCGCGCATCTATGACGCCGAGCGCCAGCGCGTCGAAGCCGCGCGCTCCGCCGACCGCAAGGAGAAGGTCGGCTCGGGCGACCGCTCGGAGCGCATCCGCACCTATAATTTCCCGCAAGGGCGGGTCACCGACCACCGCATCAACCTGACGCTCTACAAGCTGCCGCAGGTGATCGCGGGCGAAGCGCTCGGCGAACTGATCGACGCGCTGACCACCGAGCACCAGGCCGCGCAGCTCGCGGCACAGGGCGCGGCGGCCTAAAGCGCGCCGCCGGGCTGCGGAGAGGATCGCAGCAAGCGGCGCAATGCCGGGCTCGCGGCACGGCGGAGCTCCTCGACATTCTTCTTCGAGATCACCTGAAGCTTCTGCTCGCCCTTCGCGGTCAGCTTGAGCTGAACCCTGCGACCATCCTCCGGATCGGTCACCCGGCTGACCAGCCCGAGCTTCGCCATGCGGTTCATCAATTCGACGGCGGAATGATGCCGTATCAGCAGGAACCGGGCGATGTCACCGACGCTCGGCGGGCCGGGCTCGGCAAAGCCCTTGATCCCGAGCAGCGCCTGATGCTGCTGCGGCGTCAATCCGGCCTGACGGGCTCCCTCCTCGCTGAACGCAAGGAACGTGCGCAGCTCGTAGCGAAACCGCGCCAGCGCCCGATAGTCCACCGTCGCGGTCGCCGCATTGCGTTTCGCAGCCCCGGCCGGGGCTCGCTGTCGTGGTGGAGGCATTCAGTCGTCCCGCTCTGGCTCGCTCCGCCGGACGGCAGACGCGATTCGAGACTATCAAGCCCGAGCTGCACGCACCATGCTACCGGCAGCCTTTTGCACTCATGTTTTCAACGGTTTGCCGGTCGCGCCGTGCGGCCAAGCGTCACGGCTGCGGCCAGTGATCGTAGCTTGAGCTCAATATCTTCAAGAGCACGATCTGGAACGCGACCGGGATCCGCGGGCTCCTGCGGCGGATCGACTTCTCCAGCGCCTCGGTGATCTCGCTCTTGGTCAGATCGCCGGCCGACGCGCGCGCCACCAGACCGCCCCAGATCTCCGACAGCGATTTGCCGGTATGGTGCGGGGACGGGATCGATATCCCGCGCGCCTCGGCCCATTCGACGATCTCACGCATGGTCTGCCGCCCGCAGTTCCGCGCGGTGGCAAGATGGCTCGCCGTCAAGAGGCGCAGCAGATCGTCCGGCGGCGTCCAGCCGATCTTCGGCGGCACTTCATCGAGCAGCTCGACCGACAGCTCCTTCAGAACGTTGACCGCGCGAATGCTCAGGTCGCACGATGAGGCCGCCGCCTTCGCTTCGGAACTGCCAACCTGACCTGGGGGCTCTTCGACCATCGTGCTTCACTACAGGACCGATGCCCGGACGGTAAACCCTCGATGTATCGTTGACCGATATTAATCGATCGTAGGCCGATATGATTCGACGAAAGGCGACATTGACTAAATATCCCGGTGGGGAATGCTAGCCGCGACAGGCTGCCACATCGCAGCCGGCGCGTCGTGCCGCGGATCGCTCCGATCCGCGACGACTGACTTTGGGCGCCAATAATAATATAATTGGAGGATACCAAGCGATGAGCACCAAGGATTTTCCGCCGGGCAGCGCAACGAACGTCTCGCGTCGCACCTTGCTGCAGGCCGGCGCAGGCCTGATCGGCGGCACCGTGCTGCCGGCCTCGATCGCGTCGAGGGCATTCGCCGAGGACCATCCGGCGATCGGGACCTTTCCCGCCGGCACCTCCGGATCGTCGGTCTTCATCGGCATCTCGGTGCCGCGCACTGGCACCTACGCGGTGCAGGGCGAGGATGAGCTGAAGGGCTACCAGCTCGCGATCGAACACATCAACAGCGGCCATGAGCTGATCAAGAAGATCTCGCCGAAGACCAGCAAGGGCGTGCTCGGCAAGGAGCTGAAGTTCGGCGTCGCGGATTCCGCGGCGAAGCCGAACGAGGCCGTGCAGGCGCAGCAGCGCTTCATCTCGGAGAACAAGGCCGTGATGATCACCGGCGGCACGTCGAGCGCGGTCGCGGTCGCGCTGAACAAGCTGGCGCAGCGCGAGAAGGTGATCTTCGTCTGCGGCATCTCCGGCTCCAACGACACCACCGGCAAGGACTGCGTGCGCTACGGCTTCCGGCAGAATTTCTTCGGCCAGACCGCAGCGGCGGCGATCGCACCGGTCATGATCAAGGCGTTCGGCAAGAACAAGAAGGCCGCCTATCTGACGCCGGACTACACCTACGGCCACACCGTCACCAAATCGATGCAGGATTCGCTCGCCCAGGCGGGCTGGACCACCGTCACCAACCAGGTCTCGCCGCTCGGCGCGCCGGACTATTCGTCATACCTGCTGAACGTCGCGAATTCCGGCGCCGACGTGCTGATCAACGTCAACTGGGGTCATGACGCCGTGCTGTCGACCCAGCAGGCCAAGCAGTTCGGCGTGCTCGACAAGATGAAGCTCGTGGTGCCCTACCAGGTGCCGTTCATCGCCCGCGAGACCGGCGGCCTGATGCAGGGCGTCTACGCCGCCACCGATTATTGGTGGACCATCGAGGACAAATATCCGCTGGCCAAGATGTTCAACGAAACCTTCGAGAAGAAGTTCGGCTACAAGCCGGAATGGGGCGCCGAGAACGCCTATGTCAGCTTCGCGCACTGGGCCCGCATGGTCGAGGAAGCCGGCAGCTTCTATCCGCCCGACGTCATCAAGGCCTACGAGAAGGGCGAAACCATCCCGTCGCTGGTCGGCGACGTGCACTATCGCCCCGAAGATCACCAGTGCGTCCGCCCCGTCATCATCGTCCGCGGCAAGATGGAAAAGGAGATGAAGAACAAGGAGGACTATTACGAGGTGGTCGAGATCGTCCCCGGCGACGGCCTGATGCAGAAGCCGGACGCGTTCGGCTGCCATCTCGGCGACTATACCTGATCAAACGTGGGAAAACTCGGCGCCGTGGGCGGGGCGACCCGACCCGCGGCGCCGCTTTGTGTCGAAACGCCTGCCTCCATTGACCGGGCCAACTGAACGCATGTCATGATCAACTGGCCGAATTTCGTCTCGCAGCTATTCAACGGGCTTGCGCTCGGCGCGCTGCTCGCACTGATCAGCTCCGGACTGACAATCATCTACGGCACGCTCGGGTGCTCAACCTCGCCCACGGCGCCATGTTCATGATCGGCGGTTACGCCGGATACGTGACCTATTCCTACACCGGCTCGTTCATCCTCGCCGTCATCGCCGGATCGCTGTTCGTGATGGCGCTCGGCGTCGCGATGGAGCGGATCATCATCCGCCATTTCTATCATCGCCCGCACGAGGACCAGCTGCTGGTGACCTTCGGCCTCGGCATCTGCTTCGTCGAGATCGTGCGGCTGATCTTCACCAGCCAGTCGCAGGTGGTGCCGCCGCCGGCGATGCTGCAAGGCATCACCTCACTCGGCTTCCTGTTCTACCCGACCTATCGGCTCGCGGTGGTCGGCATCGTCGCGGTCGCGCTCGGCGGCCTGTTCCTGATCCTGTACCGCACCCGGCTCGGCATGATCGTGCGCGCCGGCATCGAGGATTCGGTGATGGTCGATTCGCTCGGCATCAACGTCTACCGCGTCTTCATGATCGTGTTCGGCATCGGCGCGATGGCCGCGGGCTTCGCCGGCATCATCAATGCGCCCGTGGTGTCGCTGACGCCGGGCGTCGGCGACGACATCCTGGTCGAGACCTTCGTGGTGGTGGTGATCGGCGGCGTCGGCTCGTTTCCCGGCGCGATCCTCGGCGGCCTGATCGCCGGCGAGATCATCAGCATCACCTCGATGTTCAACCCCGGTTACGCCTACGTCATGCTGTTCGCGGCGATGACGCTCGTGCTCGTGCTCCGACCGCACGGCCTGCTCGGCACGCAGGGCCGCGAATGACCACGGATTCCTGAATGCTGAAACAGCGCCCATATTTGATCGAGTTCCTGACGGCCGCCGGCCTGATTCTCGCGCCCTTCGTGCTGCCATGGCTCGGCTTCGCGCCCAATACGGTGAACCGGATCCTGGTCTGGGGCCTGTTCGGCCTCGGCTTCGACATCCTGTTCGGCTTCACCGGCCTGCTGTCGTTCGGCCAGTCGGCCTTCTACGGCACCGGCGGCTTCGTCGCCGCCTATCTCCTGACCCGCGCAGGCTTCCCGAACGTGGTGCTCGCGCTCGTCATCGGCATGATCGCGGCGGCCGCCGCCGGCTATCTGATCGGCCTGATCGCGCTGCGCCGGACCGGCATCTATTTCGCCATGATCACGGTCGCGATCGCCGAGGTGTTCTTCTTCGTCGAGTTCAATCCGCTGTCGGACTTCACCGGCGGCGAGAACGGGCTGCCGGGCGTGCCGACCCCGAGCTTCAATCTCGGCTTCACCACGCTGCACTTCACCACCGGCTGGTCGCTCTATCAGTTCCTGGCGCTGTGCTATTTCATCGGTGTCGTGATCGCGCTGCGCATCGTGCGCTCGCCGGTCGGCGCGGTGTTCAGCGCGATCAGGGACAATCCGCTGCGGGCGACCGCGGTCGGGCACAACATCCACGGCTACAAGCTGACCGCCTTCGTGATCGCCGCCGCCTATGCCGGCTTTGCCGGCGGGCTCCTGGGCGTGCTACAGGCTTTCATGCCGCCCGACGCCTTCACCTTCGACACCTCGGGGCAGCTCGTGATGCAGACCGCGATCGGCGGCCGCGGCACGCTGTTCGGGCCGCTGGTCGGCGCCGCGGTCTGGCTGTCATTGCAGGACTTCCTCCAGGCGGCGCTCGGGCTCGGCGCGGCCTGGAAGCTGGTGCTCGGCATCGTGTTCGTGCTGCTGGTCTGCTTCCTGCGCCGCGGCATCATCGGCGGCCTCGCCGATCTCTATCGCCTGCTGACCGGACAGCGCCGCGCCCGCGAGCCGGACGAGAGCGAGCCGGAGGTCGCGGCCGTCGCAAGCGAACCGCACGCCGCGGCGGCGGCAATGCCCGCATCGCCACCTCGTGCCCAGGGCAACCCGTCCGGCCCGATCCTTCAGGCCAGGGGCCTGACCAAGCGCTATGGCGGCCTGCTCGCCAACAGCGACATCGACTTCACGGTCAATCACGGCGAGCTGCGCGGCATCATCGGCCCGAACGGCGCCGGCAAGTCGACCTTCTTCAAGATGCTGACCTGCGAGGTGCATCCGACCTCGGGCACCATCATGTTCGAGGGCCGCGACATCACCGGCATGAACGTCACCGACGTCTGCCAGCTCGGCCTGACCAAGAGCTACCAGGTCAACCAGCTGTTCGCCGGGCTCACCGTGCGCGAGAATTTGGTGATCGCGGCGCTGTCCGGGCTGCGCGGCAAGTTCAAGCTCGACCTGTTCCGCAGCATCGACAGCATCCCCGGCCTGTCCGAGCGCGTGCAGCAGACGCTTGAGCTGGTCAACCTGACCAAGCGGCCCGATACGCCGGTCTCCGAGCTCGCCTATGGCGAGAAGCGCCGGCTGGAGATCGGGCTGGCGCTGGCGACATCGCCGAGCCTGCTGCTGCTCGACGAGCCGCTGGCCGGCATGAGCCCGCGCGAACGCGTCGAGACCGTGAAGCTGCTGAAGTCGATCAGCCAGGGCCGCACCATGATCATCATCGATCACGACATGGATGCGCTGTTCGAGCTCGCCGAGCGCGTCACCGTGCTACAGGAAGGCCGCGTGCTGGTCGAGGGAACGCCGGAGGAGATCAAGAACAACGCGACCGTCCAGGAGGCCTATCTCGGCGGCGTGCATGGAGTGCTCGCCGCATGAGCCTGCTCGAGGTCAACGGACTGAACAGCTATTACGGGGATTCCCACATCCTGTTCGACGTCTCGTTGCGCGTCGAGCGCAACGAGGTGGTGGCGCTGCTCGGCCGCAACGGCGCCGGCAAGAGCACGACGCTGAAGAGCCTGATGGGCGTGGTGACGCCGCGCCGCGGCTCGGTGATGTTCGACGGCGTCGATATCGCCGGCAAGAAAAGCCACAAGATCGCACAGGCCGGCATGCAGCTGGTGCATGAGGAGCGCCGCATCTTCGGCAGCCTGAGCGTCGAGGAAAACCTGGTGATCGCCGGACTGACCGCCTCGCAGCGCTGGCCGCTGGAGCGCATCTACGAGATGTTCCCGCGGCTTCGGGAACGGCGCAGCAACCGCGGCACGGATCTGTCCGGCGGCGAGCAGCAGATGCTGGCGATCGCGCGCGCGCTGGTGCGCGATCCCAAGATCATCCTGCTCGACGAGCCGTTCGAGGGGCTGGCGCCGGTGATCGTGCGCGACCTGATGAAGGCCTGCCGCGACCTGGCCGAGGCCGGGCAGACCATCGTGCTGGTGGAGCAGAACCTCGCCGCGACGCTCGCGCTGGCACAGCGCATCTACATCATCAACAATGGACACATCGTCCATGAAGGGCCGGCGCAGGAGATCAAGGCCCAGCCGGACGTGCTGCAACGCTATCTCGGAGTCTAGCGTGCTGCTGCGGCGGCAACAGGCGCAAGCGATATCGACGCCGGATCGACCTTCGGCTAACAACGCGCGATGAGCGCATCAGCCGAACAGGGCAACCAGACCGTAGAGAGCGCCCGGCGCACCCTCGCCGCGCGCCTCAAGGCGGCCGGCAACGACGCCGCCGAGCTCGATGCGCGGCTGCTGACCGGCGCCGCGACGGGGCTCGATCTGACCGGCATGGTCACCGGCGCCAAACGCTTGCTGACGCCGGATGAATCAACTTGCCTCGATGACTTCGCGCGGCGCCGCCTCGCCGGCGAACCGGTGGCGCGCATCGTCGGCGTCAAGGAGTTCTGGGGGCTGCCGCTGCATCTCTCGGCCGCGACGCTGGTGCCGCGTCCCGATACCGAGACCGTGGTGGAGCGCGCGCTCGAGCTGCTGCGGGCCGACAATGCGACCGAGCGCGCGTTGCGGATCGCCGATCTCGGCACCGGCTCCGGCGCGATCCTGCTGGCGCTGCTCTCGGAACTGCCCAACGCGCATGGCTTCGCCACCGACATCTCGGGGGAGGCGCTGCGGACGGCGAGCCGCAACGCCGCCGAGCTCGGACTTGCGGGTCGCACGACCTGGATCGAGTGCGACTATGGCAGCGGGCTGAGCGGCGCGTTCGACCTGATCGTGTCCAACCCGCCCTACATCACCACCGCCGACATCGCAGGTCTCGACATCGAGGTGCGCGAGCATGATCCGCGCGCGGCGCTCGATGGCGGCGCCGACGGGCTCGACGCCTACCGCGCGCTGATTTCGCAATCTGCGGGTCTTTTGACACCACATGGATTTCTGGTTGTGGAAATCGGGCAGGGCCAGGCGGGCGACGTTGAAGCCCTGATGACGGCCTCCGGGTTATCCCCAACGGGGCCGCCCAAGGCCGATCTCGGGGGCGTCCCGAGGGCCGTTTCGGGGCGCCGGCTGCCCAGATAAAGTCCTATTGGAACGCAAAAAAACCTCTTGGAATATCCCCGGGGAACGACTACGTTCCGGCCACAACATCGGTGCTGGCCCCGTAACCGTTACGGGTGATGACCAGGGTTCAGCAGAGCCCGCCGATCGAAAGGTTCCAGGAACGCAGGTCTCATTGAGCGCAATAGCCGAAGCTGTGCCGCTCTGACTGCCAAGCGAACGAAAGCCTGTTATTGCGCTTGAACACTTACGCACGAGAACTGGGCCTGTCTCGACGGGCAGAATGATTTAGTCGCTGGCGTGTTTGGCCGGCGCTTGGGGAACGCGTCTTTGCTGAACGCGACTTTACTGAACGAGATGGCCGGCGACATCGAAGCCACTTCAAACGGTGTTGTGATTCCGTGCGCCCCGGGCGCGCGCCGAATCGAACGGTGGACTGCAATAACTTCAGGGCTGGAATAAAAGGCGACAGATGAGAAACGGTCAGAACAACAAGCGGATGCGCAACCGGAATAACAACAACAATAATAACAACAACAATAACCGGCGCGGCCAGAATCCCCTGACGAGGGTCTACGAATCGAACGGCCCCGACATCAAGATCCGCGGCACGGCCTCCCATGTGGCCGAGAAATACGTCCAGCTCGCGCGCGATGCACGCTCCTCCGGCGATCCGGTGGCAGCCGAGAACTACTACCAGCACGCCGAGCACTACTACCGGATCATCGCCGCGGCGCAGGAGCAGTTCCGGCAGAATCAGCAGCAGCCGCGCCCCGACGCCGAGCCGGTCGCGACCGACGACAATGACGACGACAGCGACGGCTATTCGAGCTTCGGCCAGGAGCCGGGCTTCGTGCCGCAACAGCAGCAGCCTTTCGTCCGCGAGAACGGCCAGCAGCCCTATCAGCGCGATCAGCAGCAGCCGCGCGAGCATCGCGAGCGTGACCAGCAGCCGCGTGAGCACCGCGAACGTGAGCATCGTCCGCAGCCGCAATATCAGCCGCAACCGCAGAGCCAGCCGCAGCCCGCGATGGCCGATGCCGGTGGCGTCGATCGTCTGCCCTCCTTCATCACCGGTGGCGCGCAGCCGCAGGTCAACGGATCGTATGAAGGCAATGGCGGCGGAGAGCGCAGCGAGCGGAGCGAGCGCTTCCCGCGGCGGCGCCGCCGTCCGGCGGGCCCGCGTCCCGACATGGCCGCGCAGCCCGCGCCGAGCGACGACTTCAATCCCGGCAACGAGTAACGCACACAAATTTGTCATGCCCGGGCTTGTCCCGGGCATCCACGTCTTGGCTTCCAGGTAACGGAAGACATGGATGGCCGGGACAAGCCCGGCCATGACGGTGTGGATAGATCAGCCTATTCATTCCACGACTTCGGGGCGGACTACGACTCGGAGTGACTGGATTTACGCGTCGCAGTCGATGACGGCACCAGCACCGGCTGCAATGACGGGATCAGCCGCGTGCGCTCGCGGCGCGCCGGGATCGCGCGATAGACCTGCTTGCTCGCTTCCACGATATGCACGCCGGCAAACGGCATCGACAGCGCCGCCCCGACCCGCTCCCACGCCATCGCCGAACGCAGGAACCAGCTGCCCTGGACCGGCGGCATGAACAACGCCTCGCCCCATGACGACGGCGTGAACCAGGTCTGCCGCAACAGCTGCGTGATCTGGGCCCGCGAATAGGGCCGGCCGTGGCCGAACGGCGTCGCATCGGTGCGGGTCCAGACCCCGCGGCGATTCGGAATGATCGCGATCAGCCGCCCGAAGGCGACAGCACCCGCCACACCTCACGCAGCAACCGTTCCGGGTCGTCGGACATCTCCAGCGCATGCACCAGCAACACGCGGTCGACCGCGGCATCGGGCAACGGCATCGAGAATTCGTCGACCAGGGTCGCCAGCGCCGGCCGGCCGGTCGGCCATTTCAGCACGCCCTGGGCTGCCGGCATGAAGGCGATGCAGCGCTCGCAGGACTCACGGAACAATCCGAGATAGGGCGTCGGATAGCCGAGGCCAAGCACGCGCTGGCCTTCCGCATCGGGCCAGCGCGCCCGGATGCCACGGTTGATCAGCTGCCGCGCCACGATGCCGAGGCGCTGCGAATAGAAGTCGCGGAGGTCGATGACGTCCATGCTCGCCAGCCTACCATGCCCCCCGGTGCCGGGGTGCGCCGAAAATTGCGTTGCCGCCGGAGCGTTAACGCCATATTTCACCCCTATATAGGGCGCGTTAGAAGCACGATCCCAAAAGGTGGATACCGGCTTTTCGAAAGCATCATGCTCTGAAGTGCCCGCCCCGTTTGTTCGTGGAGATATCATGGCCGCCGAAATTCGTACCTTCACCTGCCTCACCGACAATTTCGGGTACCTGATCCACGATCCCGCCACCAAGGCGACGGCATCGATCGATGCGCCGGAGGCGGCCCCGATCATCAAGGCACTGGAGCGCGAAGGCTGGACGTTGACCGACATCCTGATCACCCATCACCATGGCGACCATGTCGGCGGCGTCGCCGAGCTGAAGCAGAAATATGGCTGCCGTGTCGTCGCCCCGCACGACAAGTCGGCCAAGATCGCCAATGTCGACCTGCGCGCCGCCAATGCCGACGTCATCAAGGTCGGCAGCCTGCTGGCCCGGGTGGTCGAGACCCCCGGCCATACGCTCGACCATATCTCCTATGTGTTCGACGGCGAGAAGGCGGTGTTCGCCGCCGACACGCTGTTCTCGATCGGATGCGGGCGGGTGTTCGAAGGCACCTATCCGATGATGTGGGATTCGCTGTTGAAGCTGCGCTCGCTGCCGGACGATTTTCGCCTGTATTGCGGCCATGAATACACCGCCTCGAATGTGAAGTTCGCACTCACCGTCGAGCCCGACAATGCCGCCCTGCAAGCGCGCGCCGAGGAAGTCACCCGGCTGCGGGCCGAGAACAAGCCGACGATTCCCGTGCTGCTCGGCGACGAGAAGAAGGCCAACGTGTTCCTGCGCGCCGACGAGCCCGCGGTCGCGGCCAAGCTGCACATGAAGGGCGCCGATCCGGCGCTGGTGTTCGGCGAACTCCGCGAGCGCAAGAACAAGTCGTGATGGCCGACCTCTCGGCTGCCGACATCATCGCGCGGCTCGATCTGAAGCCGCATCCCGAAGGCGGGCATTATCGCGAGACGTTTCGCGACGAGCGCACTGACGCCGCCGGACGCGCGCATTCGACCGCGATCTACTTCCTGCTCGCGCGCGGCGAGCGCTCGCACTGGCATCGCATCGACGCGGTCGAGATCTGGCACTATCACGCCGGCGCGCCGCTGACCCTGCGGATCGCGCAGGATGGCGGCCCGCAGCAATCGATCAGGCTCGGGCCAGATGTCGCGCGCGGCGAACAACCGCAGGCGATCGTGCCGGCGGGCGCCTGGCAGGCGGCGGAAAGCGGCGGCGACTGGACGCTGGTCGGCTGTACCGTCGCGCCGGGATTCGAGTTCTCGAAGTTCGAGCTGGCGCCGAAGGGCTGGGAGCCGGCTCGCTAGCTTCGTAGGATGGGTAGAGCGCAGCGAAACCCATCTACTTCGGTCCGCATGGCAAAGTGATGGGTTTCGCTGCGCTCTACCCATCCTACATCTACGTTCTTTTCCTCAACACCATATCCTTCGCCGCGATCAGCCCGCCGCCGGCGATCAGGATCGCGGCGATCGCGATGTTGGCACTCGGCCTGGCAAAGCCCGCAAGAATCAGGAACGCGGTCGAGAGCAGCGGCGTGGCATAGGACGCGGCGCCGAGCACGCGGATGTCGCCGCGCTTCATGCCGATGTCCCAGGCAAAGAACGCCGCGCCCACCGGACCGATGCCGAGCGCGATGACCGCAAGCCATTGCAGCAATGTTGTTGGCCACACCGTGGTCTCCACCATCATGTGCACGGCCGCCGCGAGCACCGCGGTCGCAAGACAGAAGCCCGCCACCGCATCGGTCGGCACCGCCTTGAGCCGGCGCGACATCACCGAATAGGCAGCCCACACGAAGGCCGCGACAAAGGCCGCGGCGAAGCCTGGAATCTGCTCTTTGGTGAAAGCGCCGGTGTTGCCGGCGAACAGCAACACGGTGCCGGCAAGGCCAAGCAACGCGCCGACGATGTGGTGGATCGCAAGCCGCTCGCCCGGCAACAGCGAGGAAAACAACACGATCAGGAGCGGCCAGAGATAATTGAGCAGGCCCGCCTCGGCCGGCGGCGCGAAGCGCAGCGCCAGGAAATACAGCGCGTGATAGCCGAACAGGCCGCCGACGCCGACCACCCAGGCCACCAGCGGCTGCTTCAAGGCGCCGAACGCTGTGGGACGGAACAGGAAGCTCGCGAACGCGACCGCGGCACCGATCGCAAACGTCATCGCGGCGAGCTGGAATGCCGGGATGGTCCCGGTCGCGACCGTCATGACCGACAGCAGCGACCACATCAGGATCGCGGTCAGTCCGACAAGGGTGGCAGTCCGGGTCGTCATTTGCACTCATCCGTAGAGCCGGCTTAGCCGTCCGGAGGACGGCGTCGCTTCCGCTCGCCTATGTCACGGCCGGCCCTCTCTTTGCTTTGCGCCGGGCGGTTGTAAAGACGAAAATGCCCGGCACAAGGCCGGGCATCACGACTGCATCGATAGTGTGCCTGCGACGCGACGACGCTGGTCGCGTCAGGCGTGATACTGGCCGCCATTGATGGTCAGGGTCGAGCCGGTGATGAAGCCGGCATCGTCGGCCGCCAGGAACACCACCGCGCGCGCGATCTCCTCGGGCTCGCCGAGGCGATTGACCGGGATCTGCGGGATCACGTTCTTCTCCAACACGTCCTTCGGCACCGCCTGCACCATCTCGGTGTTGATGTAGCCGGGCGCGATCACGTTGACGGTGATGCCGCCCTTGGCGTTCTCGATCGCCAGCGCCTTGGTGAAGCCGATGTCGCCGGCCTTGGCCGCCGAATAGTTGACCTGGCCGAACTGACCCTTCTGGCCGTTGATCGAGGAGATCGAGATGATGCGGCCGAACTTGCGGGCGCGCATGCCTTCGATCACCTGGCGCGTCATGTTGAACAGCGAGCCGAGGTTGGTGTTGATCACGGCATTCCACTGCTCGAGCGTCATCTTGTGGAAGGCGGTGTCGCGGGTGATACCGGCATTGTTCACCAGCACGTCGACCGGGCCGAGTTCGGCCTCGACCTTCTTCACGCCTTCCGCGCAGGCGTCGAACGATGCGACGTCCCACTTGTAGACGGGAATCCCGTTCTCCGCCTTGAACTTCTCCGCCGCGGCATCATTGCCGGCGTAGCTTGCCGCCACCTTGTAGCCGGCCGCCTTCAGCGCCTTGCTGATAGCAGCTCCGATGCCCCGCGTTCCGCCCGTCACCAATGCAACACGTGCCATGTCCGTCTCCTCCTTGGCCGTCTTTTATAACCGGATAACTCCGGCCTACGCACTCACAACGAAGCGCGATGGGATCGTCGCGCTTCCGCTCCCGTTTTGAGCATGATCCCTTCGGAAAACCGCTTCACGCTTTACGCTAACGCGGCTCTCCGGGTCCGGATCATGCTCTCGAAACAAAAATGCCCGGCGCAAAGCCGGGCATCTTTTCTATCAGCTCGCGCCGTGGTTGACAGATGATCTTTTCATCACCTAGCCGGCCTCGCTGCCTTTTGTTCAGTCGCGTGCAACGCACATGGCGATACCCATGCCGCCGCCGATGCACAGCGTCGCGAGGCCCTTCTTGGCATCGCGCTTCTGCATCTCGTGCAGCAGCGTCACCAGCACGCGCGCACCCGACGCGCCGACCGGATGGCCGATCGCGATCGCGCCGCCATTGACGTTGACCTTGGCCGGATCCCAGCCGAGGTCCTTGTTGACGGCGCAGGCCTGCGCCGCGAACGCCTCGTTGGCTTCGATCAGGTCGAGGTCGGCGATGTTCCAGCCGGCCTTCTTCAGCGCGGCGCGCGAGGCGGGGATCGGACCGGTGCCCATGATCTTGGGATCGACGCCGGCCTGGCCCCAGGAGACGATGCGGGCGAGCACCTTCTTGCCCTGCTTGGCGGCTTCCTTGGCGGTCATCAGCACGACGGCGGCGGCGCCGTCATTGATGCCCGAGGCGTTGCCGGCGGTCACGGTGCCGTCCTTCTCGAACGCCGCGCGCAGCTTGGCCATCGCATCGATCGTGGCGCCATGGCGCGGATACTCGTCGGCGTCGACCACGATGTCGCCCTTGCGGCTCTTGATGGTGACCGGGACGATCTCGTCCTTGAACTTGCCGGCCTTCTGCGCCGCCTCGGCCTTGTTCTGCGAACCGACCGCGAACTCGTCCTGCTGCGAACGGGTGATCTGGTACTGCTTGGCGACGTTCTCGGCGGTGTTGCCCATGTGGTAGCCGTTGAAGGCATCCCACAGGCCGTCCTTGATCATGGTGTCGATCAATTCGAGGCCGCCCATCTTGACGCCACCGCGCAGATACTGCGCATGCGGGGCCATGCTCATCGACTCCTGGCCGCCCGCGACCACGATCGACGAATCGCCGTTGAGCAACGCCTGGTAACCGAGCGCCACGGTGCGCAGGCCGGAGCCGCAGAGTTGGTTGACGCCCCAGGCCGGGCTCTCCACCGGGATGCCGGCCGCGATCGAGGCCTGGCGGGCGGGGTTCTGGCCCTGCGCGGCGGTGAGGATCTGGCCCATGATCACTTCGGAGACCTGGCCGCCCTCGACGCCGGCACGCTCCAGCGCCGCCTTGATGGCGATCGCGCCGAGATCGTGGGCCGGTGTGGTTGCGAATGCGCCGTTGAAGCTGCCGACCGGGGTGCGGGCGGCGCTGACGATGACGACATCGTCTGACATGGACATCTCCTATGGGTTGTAGCTGGGTTTCTCGACGGCGGGCGGCCCGGTTTGGCTGGCCTGTCTCTTGGTGACTATCCTGTAAATCTCATTGCGGCATGTCAATCGCGCTGACGCGCAAAACGCGCCGCGGCGCACTCAAAATGACGCTTCTGGCACATTCCTGAGCAAATCCTATGCTTTGGAATTAACCGCACAGCACAAAACGGTAGCCGAACCGCTTTGAAAATGCTTACCTTTGCTGCGATGCGTTGCATTTAGCCCAGCGGCGATGCCGTCGGGTTCCAGGTTCTTCGGTATTGAAGTGAGAGCCCATGGCAAAATCTGAACAACCGACCACGATCAAGAAATACGCGAACCGGCGGCTCTATAATACCGGTACGAGCACCTATGTGACGCTCGAGGACCTCGCGGCGATGGTGAAGGAAGGCGAGGATTTCCTCGTCTATGACGCCAAGACCGGCGACGACATTACCCGCTCCGTGCTCGCGCAGATCATCTTCGAGCAGGAGAACAAGGCCGGCCAGAACCTGCTGCCGACCACCTTCCTGCGCCAGCTGATCCGCTTCTATGGCGACAGCATGCAGATGGTGGTGCCGAAATATCTCGAACAATCGATCGAGACGCTGACCAAGGAACAGGAAAAATTCCGCAAGCAGATCGCGGGCGCCCTGAGCGGGACACCGTTTGCTCCGCTGGAGGAGCAAGTCCGCCGCAACATGGAGCTGTTCCAGCAGACTTTCTCGATGTTCAAGCCGTTCGTGCCGCAGCGCGGCGGCGCCGAGACCGAGAAGGTGCCGGAGCCGGCGCCCGACAACGGCAACATCGACGACCTGCGCCGCCAGATGAAGGACATGCAGGAACGCCTCGAGCGCATGTCGCAGCCGGCGAAGAAGGACGAGTAAGGTCCTCGGCCGATCCATCGGCCGTTATCGCATCGCGAGAATCTCCGACGTCGGCGCGCCTCGCCGACGTCACGTCCCCATCGTCCCGCCAAACATGTTCTTGGGCACGATCGCGTGCACGCCCCAATTGCCGTCGGCAACCTGGGTGACGCCGAAATCGACGCCGAGCGAGATCAGCGCCAGCGCCTCATCCTCGCTGAGGCGATAGCACTCCATCAGGAATTTGCGCGTCGCGCGGAATGCATTGCGCAGCGCGAGATCGACCGACGAACGCTGGTAGATTTCAGACTGCGCATTCCGCCCGAGCTCCCGCAGGTAATTGCCATAGCTGAAGCCGTGCAGGATCCACGCCTCCGGCGTTTCCAGGAGCGGATGCGCAAGGCCCTCGACATGCGGCTTGGCAGCGCTGCCGCTCTTGTGCAGCACGAAGCGAAACTGGCCGGTGAGCGATAGCTCGAGCGCGGTGCCGTTGACCTCGCCGTCGCCCTGCGCGAAATGCGGATCGCCGATCGAGAACAGCGCGCCGGGCACGGCGACCGGAAGATACAGCGTGGTGCCCTTGGTGGCGCGCCAATTGTCGACATTGCCGCCGAAATAGCCCGGCGGAATCGAATCGATGATGTCGGACTCGCGCGGCGCCACCGCCATGAAGCCGAAATGCAATCGCGCCGGGATGCGCACGCCGGCCAGCACGCCCTGCCGTTTCTCGATGGTGGCGTGGTCGACCGGCACGCCCGGATAATCCATCGTCTCGTGACGCACGCCGAACGGATCGGTCTGCGGCGTCCAGCGATAGGAATAGAGGGCGTGGGCCCATTCTGCCCGCGCGTCGGTCTCGAAGATCGTGATGGTCTCGCGCCTGGCCGGCTGATCGATCAGGTCGTTGTACTGAAAGCCCCACCAGGCCGCGGCATTGCTGCCGAACGACTTGCCGGCAAAGGCCGGGTTGGCGGAGGGCCGCGGCCAGATATCGAGGATCTGCACCTCGAGCACGTCGCCGGGCTCCGCGCCGCAGACATGGATCGGACCGGTGCAGATGTGCACGCCAAAGCCTTCGCCGGCGCCACGGCCGAAGATCGAACCGTCCATCGGGCCGGCGCCGCGCCGTTCCACCGACTTGCCCTCGGCGGTCCAGCGAAACACGCTCTCGGCGCCCGGGTCGCCCTTGATCATGCGCTCATAATCATCGAAGGCGTGCTGGGTCAGCGTCTCGATCGTCACCAGCGCGCCCGACCGCACGCTCATGACAGGCGGAATGGCGCGGCTGAGATAACCCCAATGGGCAGTCTCCCTCGACACCTTGAGATGATGATGGGAGGCGTCCCGCCCTTCCGGCGCCGCCGCTGGCTCGACCGCCAGGATCGGCTCCTGCTGCGCAATCGTCCCGCGCGATGCCGGGCTTGGCGCGAGCCGCAGCACGGTCGCGGTGCCGCGTGCCAGCCGCGGCCGGCCGCGCGTACGCTCGCTCGCGACATCGCGCGGCACCGCCTTGCGGAAGTCGCGCGGCGAGGTGCCGTAGGTCGCGCTGAACATCCGGCTGAAATGCGCCTGATCGGTGAAGCCCCAGCGATAGCTGATTTCGGCGATGCGCTGGTCGGCGTAGTTCGGATCGATCAGATCGTTGCAGCAGCGCTCCAGCCGCCGCTCGCGCACATAGGCGGAGAATGTCGTGCTCTGCCGTTCGAACAGCCGCTGCAAATAGCGCTGCGACAGGCCTTCCTGCCGGGCGATGTCGGCGATCGTCAGACCGGCATTGCCGAGCTGGGCCTCGATCGCGGCATCGACCCGCCGCAAATGGCCGGCCTGGACCTGCGTCATCGCCTCCGCATCGAGCCGCGTCTCGCCGAGTAGCGCGCCGGCGATGAGCTCGGTGACCGCGACCTCGGCAGTGGCGAGATCGGCCTTGTCGAGGATCGCGAAATTGCCGCCCAATGTCCGCATCACCGGCCGCACGGCCGCCGCGGCAATCGATGCGCCGAGCACGGCCGGCAGACGCAGCCGATTATGCCCGAGCCGGCCGAGCAGCCGCTCGCGCGGCAATTCGAGCAGCAGGATCTCGAAATCCTCGCGTAAAGCCATGCGCCAGGGCGATTGCAGGTCGCACACCGAAACGTCGTTGTCGGCGAATTCGCACCTGCGTGGGCCGGACGCGACGCTGCCGCGGCCGTAGGCATGGAAGATGATGGCGACCCGCGCCGGCATTCCCGGTGACGCGGCGTGACCGTTGCAGACGATCTGCTGCTCGGTGGAACGCAGCAGCGCGAGCTGCGCGCCGCTGGTCGAACGCTTCGCGGTCAACTCGCCGAACTGGAATTGGCCGGCCTCCGGCAATTCGCAATCGAGCTGCAAGCCGGACAGCGCCTCGCGCCACATCTCCCGCCGGTTTTGCCGCGGGATCGCATCGACCGAAATCCGGTAGGTCGTCGCGACCATCACCCCTCCGGGCCGCCACACCGCGGCCTTCCAGTCACAGAGCCGTGAAGACAGCGTGCACCGATTGCCGGGGCGCGGCAAGCATGTTGCTGCGGCACGCGCTGCCCAGCCTTCGTGCAATGGACGCAAGCGGCCGCGGTTACGCCGCAGCACCGTTGCCCGCGAACGCAGTGCAACTTGATCGAATACGTCCAAATTCTTGACCATCGCGGCCACGCCGCAATGCGGAGGCAGCCGTCTCACCTGGCTTCCACGCCTTTGCGCGGGCGTTCGCGCCGCAAGGAACAGCATCGCACCTACAAATTATTGGGCGCGCCCGGTCATGTCGGGACGACGGCGCGCGATGCAGTCTCGTGCGCACACTTTCGATCCAAGGGAGAGCCAAAGATGTGCGCAGGTGACGACAAGAACTGCCCGGACTTCGAATTGCATCATCGACAATTCAAGGAGACGCTCGACCGGGAACGCCGCTCGTTCCTGCGATCGAGCTTCGCGGCGGCCGGCGGCGCAGCGGCGATGACCGCCGGCGGCATCTCGCTGGTGACACCGAAGATGGCGGCCGCCGCCGAAAAACACCAGCCGGCGCAGCGCGCCTATCACCATCTGCCGGCCAATGCCGACACCGTGCATTGGGGCTATTTCAGCAAGACGCTGAAACCGCGCGTCGAGATCAATTCCGGCGACTTCATCACGATCGAGGCGCTGACGCACCACGCCAATGACGATGCCGAACGCATGGTGAAGGGCGATCCCGGCGTCGAGAGCGTCTATCTCTGGACCAAGGAGAAGAAGGGCGTGAATCGGCGCGGCGCGGGTCCGATGGACGCCTCGCTGTTCGGACGCGGCGCCGGCGAAGGCCTCGGCGTGCATATCTGCACCGGGCCGGTGTTCGTGCGCGGTGCCGAGGAAGGCGACGTGCTCGAGCTACGCATCATCGACGTCGCGCCGCGGCCCTGCGCCAATCCGAAATATTCCGGCAAGGCGTTCGGCAGCAACGCCGCGGCCTCGTGGGGCTTCCACTACAAGGATCTGCTCACCGAACCGAAGCCGCGAGAGGTCGTCACCATCTATGAGGTCGACGCAACCGGCGAACGCAACTGGGCGCGTGCCGTCTACAACTTCACCTGGACGCCGCAGACCGATCCGTCCGGCGTGGTGCACAAGACCATCGATTATCCCGGCGTCCCGGTCGATCATTCGACGGTCAAGGAGAACCACGGCATCCTGAAGAACGTGCGCATTCCGGTGCGGCCGCATTTCGGGGTGATCGGGCTCGCGCCGAAGGAGGCCGAGTTCGTCGATTCGATTCCGCCGAGCTACACCGGCGGCAACATCGACAATTGGCGGATCGGCAAGGGCGCCACGATGTATTACCCGGTGGCGGTCGAGGGCGGGCTGCTGTCGGTCGGCGATTCGCACGCCTCGCAGGGCGATTCCGAACTGTGCGGCACCGCGATCGAATGCTCGCTCAACGGCACCTTCCAGATCATCCTGCACAAGAAGGCCGACCTCGCGGGCACCGCGCTGGAAGCGCTCGACTACCCGATGCTGGAGACGAAGGACGAATGGCTGGTGCACGGATTCAGCTACGCCAACTATCTCAGTGAGCTCGGCTCCAGCGCGCAGACCGAGATTTACAAGAAATCGTCGGTCGACCTCGCCTTGCGCGACGCCTTCCGCAAGATGCGCAAGTTCCTGATGACGACCAAGAAGCTGACCGAGGACGAGGCGATCTCGCTGATCTCGCTCGGCGTCGATTTCGGCGTCACCCAGGTGGTCGACGGCAATTGGGGCGTCCATGCGGTGATCCGCAAGGACATCTTCGCCGGCGGCGACAACTGACCAAAAGGGCCTCGCGCGAGGAACAGCCTCAAGCGCGGTGATCCGCGGGTCACCGCTCTCTGGCCAAGACGCTCCAGCAAGCCTGCACTTGCAGGCTTGCAAGCCCGGATTGCCGCGCGGCAATCGCATCGCCTGCGACGCCCCTCCCACGCCACGCTAGACAGACGGCCTGACGAAGAGAGGCAATCCGAATGACCATCCAGCTCTACGGCTTCTGGCGCTCGAATGCGGCATTCCGCGTCCGGGTCGCGCTGGCGCTGAAGAACCTTCCGTTCGAGGAAATCGACATCGACATTCTGTCCGGACGCCAGTTCGATCCGGGCTACGCCGACGTGAACCCGGAGCACGTCGTGCCGACGCTGGTTCACGACGGCCGCCTCGTGTTCCAGTCCTTGGCGATCGTCGAATATCTCGATGACATCACGGCCGAGCCACGGCTGTTGCCGACCGACGCCGCCGAACGGGCCTATGCGCGGTCACTGGCCATGATCCTCGCGGCGGACGTGCACCCGCTGACCGTTCCGCGTGTCCGCAAATATCTCGGTCAGGTACTCGGCGCCGACACGGCCGCCATCGAGTCCTGGTGCAGGCATTGGACCGCCGAGGGCTCTCGACCTACGAGCGCCTGCTGGTGCGACGTCCACCCGTCCCCTTTGCGCTGGGAGCGACGCCGACGATCGCCGACATCAGCATCGCCGGCCAGGTGGCGCTGGCCGATGTCTACCGCATGGATCTCGCAGCGTTTCCCGCGGTAGCGGCGTTGGCGAAGCGCTGCTTCGCATTGCCGGCCTTCGCCGACGCGCATCCGTTTCAGCAGCCCGGCTACAAGACCTCGGGCGAGGCTCGGCAAGTGTGATCGCACTGGGCTCCCTATCTCCGTTCTTACGGGGAGAGGGTTGGGGTGAGGGGCTGCTTCCGCGAGCTGAGTGACAGTAGAACTCGTGGAGACTCTCCCTCACCCGGATCGCATCTTCGATGCGATCCGACCTCTCCCCGCACGCGGGGCGAGGTGAAGCAGAGTCCCGGCTGGATTTGGGATAAGGATCATCGCGCCTCAAGCGCAGCGCGATTGCGCGAGCGTCCTTCGAGCAACTGGCGGCGCGCCGCCAGCCCTTGCCCCACGATGTCGAAGAAGGCGCGGACCCGGGCGGTGTTGCGCAGATCGCGGTGGGTGATGAGCCAGAGTTCACGCGTCAGCGTGGCCTCGGGCACCGACACGCGCTCGATGTCCGTCTCCGGATCGCCGAGATAGCAAGGCAGCAACGCCATCCCGATGCCGGCCTTCACCGCCATCATCTGGTTGATCAGGCTGCTGGAGCGATACACGATCTGCTGGTTCGGCACGGTTTCGGTGAGCCAGCTCGCCGCTGCCGCGACCGCCGAGCTGTCCCAGCCGATGAAGCTGTGGCCCTCGAACGGAACGCCGTCCGGCCGGCCGCGGTCGGCCAGATAGCGTGGGCTCGCATAGAGCGCCCACGCCGTCTCCGCGATCTGCCGTCCGAACAAGTCGCCCTCGGTCGGACGCGTCGCCCGGATCGCAATATCCGCCTCACGTCGGAGCAGGTCGAGCTGGCGGTTGTCGACGAGCAGCTCGACCGTGATCCCCGCGTGCTTCGACCTGAACTCGGCAAGCAGGTCGTTGAGGATGCGGTAGGCCAGGGATTCCGAGCAGGTGATGCGCAGATTGCCGGACAACCTGGCGTCCTGACCGCTGACCTCACGGTCGACCGCAAGCACCTCCATTTCCATGCGCTCGGCGGCGAGCAGCATCCGGTCTCCGGCGTCCGTCGGCGTATAGACGCCGTCGGCGCGCTCGAAAAGCTGGACCTGAAACCTCGCCTCGAGCGCGTTGAGCCAGCGGAAGATCGTGGAGTGGTCGTTGCCGAGCTGCTGTGCGGCTCCTTTCAGCGAGCCGGCCCGGCCGATCGCAAGGATCAGCCGAAAATCGTTCCAGTCCATACCACCTTGCTCTCCGGAAAGCCGCAGCGCGGTTCGGCACGCGCTTGCGCTGCCGGATATGAGGTGTGGCGGCCGGGGTCAACGCAATGACCCGCGGGGCAGCCATGACGACGTCAGCCGGCGGCGGGGACGGCCTTCTCCGCCAGCGCATTCCAGGGCCGGTCCGGCGAGGCGAGGCCGATCAGGCGGCCCTGGATGAAATCGCAGCCCCATTCGCGCAGCATCACGGCGGCCTCTTCGTGCTGCACCCATTCGGCAACCGTCTTGATTTCGAGCCGGCGCGCCAGATCGATCAGCGTCTGCACGAAGGCACGGTCGTCGGCCGAGCGCACGATGTTCTGCACGAAGGCGCCGTCGATCTTCACGATGTCGACGCCGAGCTTGCGCAAATTGCGGAACGAGGTGTAGCCGGCGCCGAAATCGTCGATCGCGATCCGGCTGCCGAAATTCTTCAGCCGCGTGACGAAGCCGCGGACGTCGTCGATATCCTGGATCGCGACCGTCTCGGTGATCTCGACGATCAACCGCTCGCCGACGCCGGGATGCGCGCGCATCAACGATTCGATGGTGGCCCACCAGTCGGGTCCATCGTGGTGTCGGGCGAGATGTTGAGGCTGAGCTGCACATCGGGGGCGGCGGCGAGTTCGGCGATCGCGAGCTCCAGCACGCGGTGATCGACCAGCCGGATCAGGCCGAGCCGTTCAGCAACCGGGACGATATCGGGTGCCAGCAGTGCCTGGCCATCCTGCTGCTCCATGCGGACCAGGCATTCGTAGAACGAAGGCTGCCGCGATCGCGCGTCGACAACGGGCTCGAAGCCGATCACGATGCGGCGCTCGTTCAGCGCAGTGACGATCTCGTCGGTGACGCGAATGTTGACGCGGCGCTGGGCATCGCGCTCGACATTCGGCTTCCACAGCGCGAACGATCCGGCGCGGCGGCTCTTGGCGGCGTCAAGCGTCTCCTGGGCGCGATTGACCGCCTCTTCTGCCGACTTGGCATGGCGGGGGATGGTGACGGCGCCGATCGAAGCCGTCACCGACACCGGGCCGGACTTGGTCGGCACCACCTCGTCGCGAACGGCGCCGAGGAAGCGCTCGGCCGCGACATTGGTGTCGTCGACGGTGCAGTTGCGCAGGATCAGGCCGAACTTGTTGCCGGAGAAGCGGCCGAGCATGTCGCCACTGCGCAGCCGCGCCCGGATCCGCCTCGCGATCTCGGCGATGACGGCGTCGGCGACATCGAAGCCGAAGGCATCGTTGACGCGCGCCAGATGATCGATGCCGATCAGCATGAAGGCGCAGGAGGAGCGGAAGCGCGCGCACTCCTCGATCGTCTCCGCGAGCGATGCGATCAGATGGGTGCGGTTGAGCTCGTTGGTGAGCGGGTCGTGCCGCGACAGTTTCAGGAGCTGCTCGTCGCGGGCGTGCCGTTCATTGTTGATGCGGACGACGCCCTCCGCACGCGCCGGCCTGCCGTCGGCGCCGGCGAACCAGCAACCGGTCTCCTCGATCCAGATCACCGGCGCGGAGGTCACGGCGCGCACGCCATACTCGATCCGGTAGGGAACGCCCTCCCCACCCGGCACATGCGTGGCCTGGCCGATCGCATCCGTGCGCACCGAGCGCTGCGGCTCGATCAGCTTTGCGAATTCGGCACCGGTCGCCAGCGCCGTGCCAGGAATCTCCGGCAAGACCGTCGCCACATTGTCGCTCCAGGCGATCACGTCGGTCGCAAGGTCCCAGGCGAATGTGGCCTGGCCGAGCGAGGCGAGGATGCTGGCAGCTGGCGGGACAGGGGGCATCGCACATGTCTCGATTTGGGACGGCGCCCGGTGATTCTACGCGCCCTCAAGATAGTGGTTCCGGCGAATCCAACGCTAGGAGAAGTTGATAAATAATCCGGAAACCACGTTTTCCGATCTCCGGGAACGAACTGGGCACGGCAGGCATGCCCCTTGCCACGGTGAGGTTGCGGAGGGACGCAACGTCCCAAACTATGACGCAGCAACGGGTCGCAGCCGATGTTCGACGAACAACCAGAAGTACCGGACGGCGAGGTCACGGGCGATGCCGAAGCGCCCTGCACAGCGCTGGTGCCGCTCGCCGTGACCACCCATTGGGCGCCCAAGATCCCGCTGCTGCACGCCGATCCGTCCTTTGTGGCGCAGCTGATCGCGACCGCGGCGCATGAGCCGCAGACCCGCGGGCAGCGGCGTGGGTCATTGGCCGACGCGCAAAGCGCTTACGGCCCGCATTTCGACGAGCGCCGCAGCGTGGCGCGACGGACGCGGCAGATCATCTAGCGCATGGTCCGGCCCCGGAGGGCCGCGTTAGCACTCCGAAAAGATCACGCACAAACAAGAAACTTGCTGGAGCGTTTTCTCAGCGCTGCGGCGTGTCCGATGGCGGCTGGCCGCCCGGCTGCAAGTCGGGTGAGGTGACCGTCGGCTTGGGCGCGGACGGATCGAGCAGCACGGATTCAGCAACCGACGTCGCTGGAGGAACCGGAGCGGCCGGCGGCGGCGCGGCAGGGGCCGGTGCTGCGACAGGCGCAGGCTCGATCCGCGCAGCGGGCTGCACGGCAGGCGCGGGCGCCGGCGCCTCAGGCTGCGGCTCGCTGACGCTCGGTGCGGGGGCGGCGGCTGCAACTGCCGCACGACGGCGGGTGCGCAGCGCAACTCCGGAAATGAAATCGACCAGCGCCAGCAGCGTGAGCAGGCAATAGGTCGAGTTGCCGAATTTCGGCCAGAGCACGAATTCGGCGGCGGCAGCGCCGAACACGATCAGCGACAGCAGGTGGTCGGTGAGATATTTCGCGCCGGGGCGTGCGCCCTTGATGACCTCGAGCAGCAACAGCAGCACGCCGGCAGCGAGCAGCATGTCGCTGAGCGTGATCTGCCATTGCTCGCCCGACAGCAAGGTCAGCCTGATCAGCGGGTCCGTAAAGGACACGCCCGGCATCAGGAAGGCGATGATGTTGTAGACCGCGAGCGGAACGAGCAGCAGCGGAAAACCGACCATCGGGCTTGGGCCTTATTCAGGGAGAACCAGCAATGCGGCGACGCCTATAGGCCTCGCCGCGAACGCGCCCGTCTTGACCGCACTCGTTGGCCGAATTCGGGCGCAGCGCCGTGTGTCTGAGACGGCGCGGCAGCCGAAGGTCCGATCAGGACTCTTTCTTGGCCTTCAGGACCTGGCGGCCCTTGTACATGCCGGTCTTCAGGTCGAGGTGGTGCGGGCGGCGCAGCTCGCCGGAGTCCTTGTCCTCGACATAGGTCGGGGTCTTGATCGCATCGGCCGAACGGCGCATGCCACGGCGCGACGGCGAGGTTTTTCTTCTGGGAACGGCCATGACGGTGTCCTCTAGGGGTGTTGCGAAGGCATCGTCCGCAATGCGGACGAGCGCACAGCGCTCCAAAGCGCCAGCTGCGATGCCGGTAAGGCCGCGCTTATAGAGGAAGGGGCTGCGTAAAGCTAGGCCCGGAGACAGCAAAATGCGCCCGAAATCGGCCTCAGGAGCCGCGATTTTCGCGCCAGCAGCGCTCCACCTTGCCGGCCCGGACCATATAGGTCCCGGACAGCCGCCGCACCCCCGGCCCCGGGTTCCGGGCGCTTCTCTTGACCGGGTTCGGCAGGATTGCCGCCAAAAGCGCGGCTTCGCGAGGGGAGAGGGTCGCCGCCGACCGGCCGAAGGCGTATTGGGCACCGGCCTCGGCGCCAAACTGCCCGGACGGGCCCATTTCTGCGATATTGAGGTAGATTTCCAGGATCCGCTGCTTCGGCAGCACGAAATCGATCCAGAGCGCCAGCGGCAGTTCCAGCCCCTTGCGGATCACGCTGCGGCCGGACCACAGGAACAGGTTCTTGGCCACCTGCTGGGTGATGGTCGAGCCGCCGCGGGCCACCTCACCATCCCCGGCATCGTCGATCACCTCGCGCAGCGCACCCCAATCGACGCCGTGATGCTTGCAGAAATGGGCGTCTTCCGAGCCGACCACGGACCGCGGCAGGTAGGGCGACATGGCGCCGAAATCGAGCCAGTGCCGGGTGACGGGAGCGCCCGTCAGCGTCCGCCACGCCATCAGGGCCGAAACCGGCTGGCCGCTGCGGTAGAACGGCGTCACCAGATAGGGCAGCAACAGCAGGGCCAGCAAAAGCAGCAATAAAATTCGGACGATGCGCAAAACGGGGGTTTCCGGGGAGAACCTTTCCAGGAGGATTTAGGGCCCGCCCGCCAGACCACGGCCGGCGCCGTCAGAGGTCTGCGGGATAATTCACGGTTTTTCCAGCACTTTTAAGGCGCGAATCCGCCGCAGGGTGGAATTGACGAAGCCGATGCCATCAACGATTGTCCGGCCGAAAATCGATCTGGAGCAATTCTTAATGACGACCGGTACTGCAGAGTTTTCCAAGCGGCTGGACCAGACCGCGGAGGATACCGAAGCCCTGCTCGCGAAGCTGCTGTCGGATGCGACCGAGAGCGACGAGATCGTGCGGCCGAAGCGGCTGATCGAAGCGATGCGCTATTCGAGCCTTGGCGGCGGCAAGCGGCTGCGGCCGTTCCTCGTGGTCGAGAGCGCGGCGGTGTTCGGCATCCCGCGCGAAGCCGCGCTGCTGGCCGGCGCCGCGCTGGAATGCATCCACTGCTACTCGCTGATCCATGACGATCTGCCGGCGATGGACAATTCCGACCTGCGCCGCGGCCGCCCGACCCTGCACAAGGCCTATGACGACGCCACCGCGATCCTCGCCGGCGACGCGCTGTTGACGATCGCCTTCGACATCATCACCCGCGACGCGATCCACAAGGACCCGACGGTACGCCTGCTCTTGACCCGCGCACTGGCGCGCGCCTCCGGGGTCGGCGGCATGGCCGGCGGCCAGATCCTCGACCTCGCCGGCGAAGGCCGCTTCGGCGACCGCGAGCCGGTCGACGTCGCCCGCCTGCAACAGATGAAGACCGGCGCACTGTTGCGGTTCGGCTGCATCGCCGGCGCGATCCTCGGCCAGTCCTCCGAGAGGGAATACCAGGCGCTCGACGATTACGGCAAAGCGCTCGGCGAGGCCTTCCAGATCGCCGACGACCTGCTCGATGTCGAGGGTGATGCCGCCGCACTCGGCAAGCCGGCCGGTGCCGACGCTGCGCTCGGCAAGACCACCTTCGTCACCCAGCTCGGCATCGACGGCGCCAAGCAGCGCGTGCGCGACCTGTTGGCGCGCGCCGACGCCGCGCTGTCGCTGTTCGGCAGCCGCGGCGACGTGCTGCGCGCGGCCGCCCGCTTCGTCGCCGAGCGCAAGAACTAGCCGAAGGCGACCCGCGGAATGAACAAGGAGTTCGACGATCGCCTTGTTCGCTTCCGCAAGCTGCCGATGCCGGTCCGCATCGTCGTGGGCCGGCCGCGAACCTTCGTCTCGATCGCGGTCGGCATCGCCGTCGCGCTGCTGATCCCCGGCTCGACGCGCCTGGTCACGCGCCTGCTCGCCGGCTGGGACGCCTTCGCCGCGCTCTATCTTCTGCTCGCCTATGTGATGATGCTGCGCTGTGGGGTCGCCCACATCAAGCGCAGCGCCATCTTGCAGGACGACGGCCGTTTCCTGATCCTGCTGCTGACCGCGTCCGGCGCGCTGGCAAGCCTGCTCGCCATCGTGTTCGAACTCGGCGCCTCCAAGGGCAGCCCGGCCGGGCTGGCGGTGGCGATCGTCACCATCACGCTGTCATGGGCGGTGGTCCACACCGCGTTCTCGCTGCACTACGCCCACGAGTTCTACCGCGGCAAGACGCCCGGCGGATTGCAGTTTCCGAGTGGCGACGAGCATGTCGACGCCGACTATTGGGATTTCGTCTATTTCTCGTTCGTGATCGGCATGACCGCGCAGGTCTCCGACGTCGGCATCACCGACAAGATCATCCGCCGCACCGCGACCGTGCACGGCATCATCTCATTCGTGTTCAACACCGCGCTGCTGGCGCTGATGGTCAACATCGCGGCGAGCTTGATCTGACCATTCAGCACTAATTGCAGGACTCGACATTGCCGACGCCGAGGCCGGGACCGCCGCCGCCGCGGTACTCGATGTGGCAGCCATGCCGGACCGGACGGCACGCATAGGCATCGCAGACGATCTGACCGCCGCCGCCTTCGGCCCTGGCGCGGCCGCGCGGGCGCGGCGCCTCCGCCGACGGCATCGATGGTTCGAGCCGTTCGCGCTGCGGATGGAAGGCGCGCTCGCGCCGCGACGGCCGCTCGTCGCTGTCGCGCCTGGCAACCGGCTTCCGCTCGCGCCGCTTCTCGCATTCATTGTCGTCGTTGAGGAAGGCGCCCTCGGCGCACACGATCCTGGTGCAGCGATCGCCGTCCGCCTTGTAGCCATGCTCGCAGACCAGCGGGCAGACACGCGCCTGCTTCAGCCTGATGGCATCGAGCGTGTCGGCGTTCGCGGCCTTGATGTCGAGCTTGGTGCCGGCGTAGCGGTTGAACAGCGTCAGCGAGCGTTGTGAGGCCGCGTTCCAGTCGCCGTCGACCGCACCGGTCAGGCAACCGACGCGGCGCAGCTCGGTCTGCACCGACTTGACGACATCGGCCTCCGGCGAACCGGTGGCCAGCGCGGCAACGGTCGTGCCCTTCTCGGCTGGAGCCGGCGCTGCTGCGGCGGCAGGGCTTGCCGCCTGATCGGTAACCGGCTTATCCGCGGCGGCCCGATCGGCGACCGCAGCATCCGCCTGCCGCTTCTGCTCAGCGGCCGCGACCTGCTCCTGCGCGATCTGCTTGGCCCGCTCCGCGGCAAGGCGCGCCGCCTCGGCCGCCTTTGCATCGGCTTCGGCCTTGGCCTGCTGCGCCTTCTGCGCACCCTCGGCGGCGAGCCGTGCGCGCTCCTGCTCGGCCAGACGCGCCTTCTCGGTGGCGGCGACGCGGGCCTCCTCCGCCCCGAACTTCTCCAGCTGCAACCTGGCGAGGTTGGCGTAATAGCCGTTGGGGTACTGGGCGAGGAAGGCGTTCATCGCGCTCTTGTTGCCGATCTGCAGCGCGAGCTCGTAATCGCGACGGGCCTCCGACTGCGGCGTCGGTGCCGGCGCCGCAGGCGCGGCAGCAGCGGCGGGCGCCGGCTTGGCCGGTGCCGGCACCAGCGGCACGTCCTCGCCGCCGAGGGAGCCATAGACGAACGGCTCCTGGCGGTTGTTGGTGGTCTTCAGCACCTCGTCGCGGACATAGCCGAAGGCGCGGCGCACATCGAGACCGGGGGTCGGCAGGAACTTGGACAGCGCGATCGTGAACGGGCTGTTCTTGCCGTCGCCGTCGGCTGCGGTCGAGCCGGCCTTGGCCGAATAGGCGATCAGCACGTTCGGGCTGGTCGGCTCGACCTTGGCGAGGCCCTGTCCGATCGCCCGGGTCGCCAGCGTCCGCTTCATGGTCTTGGCGAACGGGTTGTCGCGGCAGGCATCGAGGATCACCAGCCGGAGTTTCCGGGCCGGCTCGATCGCGACCAGGATGCGATCCAGCGAGAACGCCTCGTCATAGACGTCGGTGTCGCGCTCCAGGCGGGCATCGACCGGGATCAGGTAATTGGCGCCGTCGACCTCGATGCCGTGGCCGGCGTAGTACACCAATGCGATATCGGCATCGCGGGCGAGGTCGGCGAATTCGCGCAGCGCGCGGCGGGTTTCGATCGCGGGCAGGTCCTTGCGGAAATCGACCACATCGAAGCCGGCATTCTTCAGCGTCGCGGCCATCACCGCGGCATCGTTGACCGGGTTCGCCAGCGGCGCGGTGTTCCGGTAGGCGGAGTTGCCGAGCACCAGCGCCACGCGCTTCTCGGCAAAGGCCGGCTGGCAGACGATCAGCAGAACGGCGGCCACCGCCAGCAGCAGTCGTTTCAGTTTCAAGAGCCCAGACCCATTCATGGCGACACTCTCGCCCTTTCCCAGCATGCAGGTCCAATTACCAGAAGCAAGCGGCCGGCTTTGTGAGGCGCCTCACGATCGGTGCCGGCGGGGACCGCGCATCCTGACTGTTAGTCGACGAAACAGAGCAGTGGTTCGGATTTGGCTGGTGGCGACATTTCGGGCACCATCGGGGCAACGAGAACAAGACACGGAGGACGTCATGCAGGGCGCAAGCGCACCGGTTCCAGCCTACCGATCCCGCACCATCGGCGGCATGGCCCGAAATCTCATCGCGCTTGCGCTGCTGGCCGGCTGCGCCGCGGGATGCGGCCTGGTCGACGCCGTGTTCGACGGCTTCAAGCACGCCAAAGCCGTCGAGAACGACCTCTTCGCGATGGTCGGGGTCAAACCGGCGGTCGGCTTCAACTGGCACAATGGCCGGCTCACATCGGTGACGGTCACCTTCCCGAACCTGCTCCAGGACAAGCCATTGCAGGAACTTGCCGACGCAGCCCGCACCGCGGTCGGCAAGGAGTTCAAGCAGCGCGCCGACGACGTCGTGCTCGCGTTCTCGCTGGGACCGTCCGAGACGCCAGCGACGCAGGCGGACCAAACTCAGGGCAAGAACTTGCCTTGAGCAGATTTATTCCCCGCCATCTATTTTCCGTCTCGCGTCACGTGCTCCTGATACTGCGGCAGATCGTCGGTGATCTCGTCCCATGGCGCCTTCGAACCGACGAAGATATGCGCGGTCGGCCGGATCGCCGGCGCGTCATTCAGCGTCCCCATCGTGACATGGACATAGGCGCCGTTGCGAACCTGCGAATAGAGCAGCGAGCCGCAGCGGCCGCAATGCGCGTCATGGGTGGTCTCGTCGCCGTAGATCAGAAGGCCATCGGCGCCGCTGACAACGGCGAATTTTTCGCGCACGATTCCCGCGAACGGCTTGAACGCCGATCCAGTGGCGCGCCGGCAATTCGAGCAGTGACAATTCATCGCATAGGCAAAGGCGTCGGCCACCTCATAGCGCACGTCGCGGCAGAAGCATTCACCGCTCAGGATCCGATTGTTCGAATTTGCGGATGCAGTCACGACTGGTCCCTCACGCAGAATTTTGCCGCCGGCCATAGCGCGGTCCGGCAGTTCATGGCTAAATCCTAGCAGATCAATTCCGGCCGGGAGGACCACCAATGAGCCAAGATCGATCCAGCGTCGAAAACGTCGTGCAAACCTATTTCGACGGTCTCTATGAAGGCAATGCCGACAAGCTCGCCGCTGCCTTTCATCCGAGCGCCGACCTGCGCTGGGTGGAGAAGGGCGAGCTGAAGGTCCTGACCGTGCCGGACTGGCTCGCCTGGGTGCGCAAGCGGCCGTCGGCGCAGGCCGAAGGCAAGCCGCGCGAGGACTTCATCGTCACCATCGACCGCTCCGACGACAACACCGCCTTCATCAAGGTGCGTTGCCAGCTGCCGCCGCGGTTCTTCACCGACTATCTGGTCGCGATGAAGCTCGCCGACGGCTGGCAGATCGTCTCGAAGTCCTACCGCTACGACCTCAGGGACTGACCGGCCGGGCGCGCAGACCCGCGACAGCTTTATGACACGCTCTCGCGGTCCGGCACCGGCCGGACCGCATTGACTGGCGGTGGTTTCCGGGCGAATTGAGCCCATTATGGAAGCCAAGTTTCAGATTTTCCTCACCTTGCTCGGCGTACTGGCGGGAACCGCGCTGGTGGCGCGGCGGACCGATATCGCGCCGGCGATCCTGCTGCTGCTGGTCGGCATCGTGCTCGCCTTCGTGCCGGGCATGCCGTCGCTGGAACTGCCGCCCGAGCTGGTGCTTCTGGTGGTGCTGCCGCCGCTGATCTATTCGGCCAGCGTTGCGATGAGCTGGCGCGAGTTCAAGGCCAATCTGCGGCCGATCATCCTGCTGTCGGTCGGCTGCGTGATCTTCACCGCCTTCATGGTGGCGGCCGCGACCCACTATGTGATCGGCCTGCCCTGGAGCATCGGCTTCCTGCTCGGAGCCATCGTCGCGCCGCCCGACGTGGTCGCGCCACTGGCGATCGCGCGCAAGCTCGGCATGCCCCGCCGCATCCTGGTGATCCTCGAGGGCGAAGGGCTCGCCAATGACGCCACCGCGCTGATCCTCTATCGCTTCGCGCTCGCCGCCATCACCACCGGGCTGTTCTCGCTGCCGAAGGCGACCGGCACCTTCTTCGTCATCGTCGCCTGCGAGATCGCATTCGGCACCGCGGTCGGCTGGCTCAGCCTGCGCGCCCGCCGCCGTGCCCGGGATCCGCAGGTCGAGATCACGCTGTCGCTGATCACCCCCTATCTCGCCTACTGGGTCCCCGAGCATTTCGGCGGCAGCGGCGTGATCGCGACCGTCGCCTGCGGGCTCTACATGAGCTGGAACGGACCGCTGCTGATCTCCGCCGCGACGCGCCTGCAGGGCATCTTCTTCTGGGATTTGATCATCTACCTGATCGAGGGCCTGCTGTTCCTGTTGACCGGCTTCCAGATGCGCTCGCTGTACGAGAAGTCGAAGTCGTTTCCGCTGCACGACATCCTCACCGCCACCGTGCTGGTTGCCGCCATCGTGATCGCCGCGCGCTTCCTCTGGGTGTTTCCCGGCACCTATCTGCCGCGCTGGCTCAGCAAGCGGGTGCGCGAGCGCGATCCGCTGCCGTCGTGGCGGGCGGTGTTCGTGGTCGCCTTCACCGGCGTGCGCGGTGCGGTCTCGCTCGCCGCGGCGCTGGCGCTGCCCCTGACGCTGCCGAGCGGCGAGGCCTTCCCGTATCGTGACCTGATCCTGTTCGTCGCCTTCGGCGTGATCTTCGTGACCCTGGTCGGGCTTGGCCTCACCCTGCCGCCGGTGGTGCGCTGGCTCGGCCTCGCCAAGGACGGCCGCAGCGAGCATATCGCCGAGCACGAACAGGAGATCACCGCGCGGCGCGAGGCGCTGAACGCGGCACTGAAGTCGCTCGACGCCATCACCGACGACCGCGAGCTCTCCGACGAGGTGATCAAGCTGCTGCGCTCGCGACACGAGATCCGCATCAACCAGCTGCCCGACTCGCTCGACCCCGACAAGCACGACGTCTCCGCCACCGGCACCGAACTGACGCGGGAGCTGATCTCCTCCGAGCGCAAGTTCATCCATATGCTGCTGCGCGACGGCAAGATCACCGACGAAACCCGACGCCGCATCGAGCGCGACCTCGATCTGGAGGAGGCGAGCCTGTCGAACCGCGAGTATCGCAGGATACCGTTGTAGCGCGGGATGTCTCCACACGTCGTCCCGGCGAAAGCCGGGACCCATTACCACAAGTACCGATTGGTTTGCGAAGCTGGAGCCACAGCGCGTTTCAACAACGCAACGCTGTGGTTATGGGTCCCGGCTTTCGCCGGGACGACGGGGGAGGCTTACTCCGCCGCCGCGTTCTGCCCGGGGCTGCCGACGAAGCCTGCGGGATCGCCGAACCGTTCGATCATCACCGCTGTGAGATCCTTGGTCTTGCTGGTGACGCAGGCGCCGGAGCGCACGGTGTAGCGATCCTGGTGCGCCGCATGCGGCGGCGCCTCGCCCTTTTGCAGCGCGCGGGCCGCCTCCATCATGAGCTTGCGGAAATGCAGGATGCCGAGGTCGGTCGGGCCGAGATGCTCGCGGGTGCGATCGGCGATTGGGCCCTGGCTGTCCTGCACCGCGGCGTCCTGCTCGGAGACGCCCTTGATGCCGGTGTAGCTTTTGGTCCGTTGCAGCTTGCGATCGATCAGATAGTCGTTTGCCTTGTTGCGCAGCGGCACGTAGTTCTCGTCGACCACCGCCATCACGCCGTTGCCATTGGCATAGCCGTCGCGCTCGGCTTCGGTCAGCGGCCGGTCGGAATTCCAGGCATAGGTGTAGATCCAGCAATTGGTGTCGGTGACCGGCACGAAGGTCTGGCCGAACATGTTCTCGCCCGGCATCGAGCTCGGCGCATAGGAGTGGAAAGGCATCAGGAACTGGGCGATGCGCCAGTAGATATTGTCGCTGCCCGTGAGTCGCCCGCCCGCGACCGTCAGCCCGGCGTCGTGCGGATTGATCTTGATCACCGGGCGCGGGTCCTCGGCGATCCAGCGCATGTGGTCGGTCGCGACCCGCGCCAGCGGATTGACGAAATGCCGCTTGATGTCGAGGATCTCGTTCTCCTCCTTCTCGAAGGAGAGATGCGCGAAGGTGAAATGCGCGGTGTCGATCGAGCCTTCCACCGCCTGCACCCAGTTGCAGTCCTGCCACTTCTTGCTGACGAAGCGATGCGAGGCCGGCAGCAGCGCCATCTCCAGCGCCGGCAATTCGGGCATCTGATCGGCCGGGCCCATATAGGCCCAGATCATGTCGCCCCATTCGCGCACCGGATAGGACTTGATGCGGATCAGGTCCTTGGCGTTGAGGTCCGGATACGACGTCGGCATGTCGACGCAGCGGCCATCGGTGTCGAACTTCCAGCCGTGATAGACGCAGCGGATGCCGCACTCCTCGTTGCGGCCGAGCCATAGATTGGCGCCGCGATGCGGACAGTACTGGTCGATGACGCCGACCACGCCCCTCGAGTCGCGGAAGGCGAGCAGCTCCTCGCCCATGACAACGATCTTCTTCGGATCGCTATCCGGCTCCGGCAGCTCTTCCGACAGCAGCACCGGGATCCAGAACCGGCGCAGCAATTCGCCCATCCCGGTCCCCTCACCTGACTCGGTGAGGAATTTGTTGTCTTCGGCACGAAGCATCGACGACCTCCCGATTTTGTTTTTGTTGGCAGGGCGGGTTAGCCGAAGGCGTAGCCCGCCGATCTATCGTGTTGTTCACGCAGATGGTGGGTTACGCTTCGCTAACCCACCCTACGCATTCCCTTACACCGGCCGCTCGCCCTTCACGGTCACCCGCGTGCCGGCGCGGGTGTGCGGCCAGTAATCCCACATCGCACGGTGCTGGGCGCAGCGGTTGTCCCAGAACGCGATCGCGTTCTCACTCCAGCGGAAGCGGCACTGGAACAGCGGGTTCTCGGCGTGCCGATAGAGATAGGCCAGCATCGCGTCGCTCTCGTCGCGCGGGATGCCGATGATGAAGCGGGTGAAGCCGCGATTGACGTAGAGCGATTTCTTGCCCGTCACCGGATGGGTGCGAACCACCGGATGCTCGGCGCGGGGATAGTCGCGCTTGTCGGCGACGCCGTAATTGGCGTATAGGCCACGATAAGTCTGCTCGCCGTCATGCAGCGCGGTCAGTCCGTCGAGATAGGCCTTCATGCGGTCCGACAGCGCCTCATAGGCCGCGTACATGTTGGCGAACAGCGTGTCGCCGCCGCGCGGCGGGCACTGCTTGATGTAGAGGATCGAGCCCATCGGCGGCTCGAGGTCGCAGGACACGTCGGTATGCCAGCCCTCGCCATTGGCGCGTGGGCTATCCTTGTCGGCGTAGATCTTCATCAGCGCCGGATCGCCCTCATTGGGCGCGGCCGGATGGACGTGCAGGTCACCGAACTTGCGGCCGAAGGCGAGATGTTGTTGGGGCGTGATGTGCTGGTCGCGGAAGAAGATGACAAGGTTCTCGGCGAGCGCGCGATGGATCTCATCCATCTGATGGTTGGAGCGCGCTTCGTCATTGACCAGCTTGCCGATATCGACGCCGGAGATCTCCGCGCCGATGATCGGCGTCAGCTTCTCGACGCCGATGGTCTCATAAGGCTCGGACTCACCGGCGACGTGCCGATAGCGCGGACCCTGTTTGCCGGACAGCGAGCTCATGGGCGTTCTCCCAATCATTCTTGATTGGGAGCATCGTAGCGCTCATCGATGGAAGCGCAATCTGCACCGCAAACATATCTGTCGTCCCGGACAAGCGCAGCGCCGATCCGGGACCCATCACCACAGGATTGGGTTTGGCGAAGGCTCGCACCCCCATCTCGCGCCACAACCACGGCCTGTGGTTATGGGTCCCGGCCTTCGCCGGGACGACGGTGGAGTGTATTGCGAGAGTAGCGGCTTACTCCGCGGCGCCTGCCGTCTCCGGCAGTTTGGCGCCGTTGCCGTAGCGCTGGTCGATATAGTCGATCACCAGCGCCTTGAAGTCGGCGGCGATGCCCGGACCGCGCAGGGTGCGGAACTTCTTGCCGTCGACGAACACGGGCGCGGCCGGCGCTTCGCCGGTGCCGGGCAGCGAGATGCCGATATTGGCGTGCTTGGACTCGCCGGGGCCGTTGACGATGCAGCCCATGACCGCGACGTTGAGCTCTTCGACGCCCGGATACTTGGTCTTCCAGGCCGGCATCTCGTCGCGGATGAAATCCTGGATCGAACGCGCCAGCTCCTGGAACGTGGTCGAGGTGGTGCGGCCACAACCCGGGCAGGCCGCAACCAGCGGCACGAAGGTGCGGAAGCCCATGGTCTGCAGCAATTCCTGCGCGACCTGCACTTCCAGCGTGCGATCGCCGCCGGGCTCCGGCGTCAGCGAGATGCGGATGGTATCGCCGATGCCCTGCTGCAACAGGATGCCGAGCGCGGCCGAGGAGGCGACGATGCCCTTCGAGCCCATGCCGGCTTCGGTGAGGCCGAGATGGATCGCATAGTCCGAGCGGCGTGCCAGTTCCTGGTAAACCGCGATCAGGTCCTGCACGGCGGAGACCTTGGCCGACAGGATCATCTTGTTCTTCGGCATGCCGAGCTCTTGGGCGCGGGCCGCCGACAGCAAGGCCGACTGCACCATCGCCTCGCGGGTCACCGCGCGGGCGTCGCGCGGGTTCGGCGACGTGGTGTTCTCGTCCATCAGCTTGGTGAGCAGCTCCTGGTCGAGCGAGCCCCAATTGGCGCCGATGCGCACCGGCTTGTCGTTCTTGTTGGCGATCTCGATGATGTCGGCGAACTGGGTGTCGCGCTTGTTCTTGAAGCCGACATTGCCGGGATTGATGCGGTACTTGTCGAGCGCCTCGGCACAGGCCGGATACTCGGCGAGCAGCTTGTGGCCGATGTAGTGGAAGTCACCGATCAAGGGCGTGGTGATGCCGCGCTTGCGCAGGCCGTCACGGATGTGCGGCACGGCGGCGGCTGCTTCCTCGCGGTCGACGGTGATGCGCACCATCTCGGAGCCGGCGCGGCTGAGCGCTGCGACCTGGGCGATGGTGCCGTCGATGTCGGCGGTGTCGGTGTTGGTCATCGACTGCACGACGATCGGCGCACCGCCACCGACGGCGACATTGCCGACCATGACCTGCGTGGTGTGGTGCCGCGGCTGAGGACCTGCGACGTCGTCTTGCGGCAAAATCTCGGGCTTGTTCATGGCGTCTCGAATATCAGGTTTCGGTGACATTCACCAAGGGGGCGATGGGCCCTGCGCAGGGCAGGCCAAACGGACATGTTTCGGAGTGAATTCAACAGCTTATGCCGCCGATTGAGGCCAAACGCAAGCCATGCGGCGGCGGCGTGCATGGTCAGCTATATTGGACCGAATTGGGGTGAATCAAAGGGCAAAGTGACAGCTTTTCATGTGATCCGGAGCATCTTAGCATTGCATTAAGAACCTGCCGGGAGGGCATGACATGGCCGGCCACAGCGAGCTGATCACCACGGCGGAACTTGCCGACATCCTGACCCGGCCCGAGCTGCGCCTGTTCGACTGTACGACTTATCTGGAGCCGGCCCCCGCCGGGAGTGCCGCACCTTATATTGTCGTCTCGGGCCGCCAGACCTTCGAGGCCGGGCACATTCCGGGCGCGAATTTCCTGGATTTGCAGGCCGAATTCTCCGATTCCCGCACCGAGCTGCGCTTCATGATGCCGCCGACCGCCCAGCTCGAGGCTGCGTTCGGTCGCCACGGCATTTCAGCCAACAGCCGCGTGGTGCTCTATTCGATCGGGACCGCGATGTGGGCGACGCGGTTCTGGTGGATGCTGCACGCGCTCGGCTTCGAGGGCGCCGCGGTGCTCGACGGCGGCATCGACAAATGGACCGCCGAGGGACGCGACATCGAGACCGGACTGGCCGGCGGCTATCCGCCGGCGACGTTTCCGGCGCGTCCGAAGGAGGGGATGTTCGTCGACAAGCACGACGTGCTCGCCGCGACCAGTGAGCGCGACACCGTGATCGTCAACGCGCTCGGCCCGCAATTCTACAAGGGCCTGGAGCCGAGCCGCTATGGCAGGCCCGGCCGCATCCCCGGCAGCGTCAGCGTGCCGGCGGCAACTCTGATCGATCCCAAGCACAAGACGTTCGTGCCGCTGGCGGACGCCGAGGCAAGCTTCGCGGCCCAGGGCATCACCAAGGACAAGCGGGTCATCGCCTATTGCGGCGGCGGCATCTCGGCGACCATCGACCTGTTCCAACTGCACCGGCTCGGCTACGACAATCTCACGCTCTATGACGGCTCGATGGGCGAATGGGCGAAGGACCAGGCGCTGCCGATCGAGGTGGGGTAGTGGGCACGCTTTCTCCGCGCGTCGTCCCCGCGAACGCGGGGACCCATAACCACCGAATTTGCTAGTGAACGGCAACGCGGCCCCAACATCGCGCGACGACCGACATTCGGTGTAATGGGTCCCCTGAGTTCACAAACGAAGTGCAACACTTCCATCTGGAGGTGTTGCCATGGGGCGGACTTACAAGCAGCTCTGCCTGGAGGAGCGATGCGAGATTGCCAGGCTTTCGGCCGGTGGTAGCTCGATCCGGCAAATCGCGGCAGCTTTGGATCGCCCGCCATCAACGATCTCTCGGGAGCTGAACCGCAATTCTGGCGTTCAGGTCGGTTACAAGCCCAGCTATGCCCAGCAACAGATGCGAGCGCGGCGCTGGACGGGCTCTCGCCTCGAACGAGAGCCCGGCCTGCGCCGCGCGGTGTTGGAACGTCTTGGTCGGGGCTGGTCGCCCGAGCAGGTCGCCGGCCGGCTGGCGCGTGAGCACGGCCGCAGGGTGATCTCCTATGAGAGCATCTACCGCTTCATCTATGCCCAGCTCACCCGCACCTCGGACTTCAGCTGGCGACGCTATTTGCCGCGCGGCAAGAGCAAGCGCGGTCGTCGCGGCAAGCGGGGCGGCAGTCCCGCAAGCTTCATCGAAGGCCGTGTTTCGCTGGATCAGCGTCCCATCGAGGTCGCCGATCGCAAGACCCCGGGCCATTGGGAGGCCGACCTCATGATGTTCTCCAAATACGGTCAGCAGATCTTGGCCGTGCATGAGCGCACCTCCCGCCTGTTGCTCGGCGTCCCCCTCGCAAGCAAGCTCGCCTCCGGCGTCGCCCACCATCTCGTGCGCCTGTTCGAGGTCCTGCCACAACCGATCCGCCGGACCGTCACCTTCGACAACGGCACCGAGTTCGCAGCTCACCTTTCCTTGCAAAGCCTCTTGATCAAGACGTTCTTCTGCGATCCCCACGCCCCCTGGCAGAAAGGTGGCATCGAGAACGCCATCGGCCGCATGCGCCGCTTCATCCCACGCAACACCGACCTTGAGAAGCTGCCGACCCGCCGCCTTCGCAAGTCCATCGCCGCCTACAACAACACCCCGCGCAAATGCCTTGACTTCAAGACCCCGACAGAGGTCTTTGCTGCTCAAGTGTTGCACTTCGAGTGTGAATCCACCTCCTGGCTTTCGCCAGGACGACGGTGAGTGATTCCCCGTCGTCATTCCGGGGCGTGCGAAGCACGAGCCCGGAATCCATCAGGCCGCATCGCTCGTAGGTGAATGGATTCCAGACTCTCGCTGCGCGAGCCCCGGAATGACGAGGAGATTACGCCGGTACGTTCGGGTCCGGCGTCACCTTCGGATCCGGCTTGTTGACGAGGTAAAGCCCCGCGATCACCAGCAGCGCGGCGACGCCGAACACCGGGGTCAGGGTATCGTGCATGATGAAATAGGCCGCGACCACGCCGAACAGCGGCGTGATGAAGGTGAAGGCCGACAGCTTGCTCGCCGAATAGCTCTTCACCATCGCAAACCAGATCACGAAGGTGCAGCCGACCACCCAGACCGCCTGATAGGCCAGCAGCGAGATCGAAAGTGCGCTCGGCACATGCGCGATCCGCTCGCCGGCGATCCAGGCGGCGAGGCCGAGGATCGGGATCGAGATCGCAACCTGGTAGCCGAGCGCCTTTTCCGGCGCGACCTTGCGCAGGCTGGTGCCCTTGGCGACCAGCGTGGTTGCGGCCCACAGCGCGCCGCCGCCGACCACCATGAGGTCGCCGAGCAGCACCCTGGCATCGACATTGGGCTGCGGCACGCCGATCGCGAGCGCGACGCCGGCAAAGCTCAGCGCCAGCCCGCTCCATTGCACGGTCGAGAGACGCTCGCCGAGGAACTGGTGTGAGCCGAGCGCGACGAAGAACGGCGCGGTGTAGAGGAAGACCGAGGCCCGCGAGGCCGAGGTGAAGACCAGCCCGGTGAATATCAGCACGAACTCGCAGCCGAACATCAACCCGGCGATTACGCCTGGCAGCAGCGTGCCGTCGCGCTCGAAGAATTTGACGCCGCGCAAATGGCCGACGATCAGCATCACCGGCAGCGCGCCGGAGGAACGGATCAGCGCCTGCAACATCGGCGGCACGTCGGGCAGCGCGAGCTTGACCGCGAGCTGGTTGAAGCCCCAGCTCACGCACAGCATCAGCATCAGCGCGATGGCGCCGGGCGGCAACCCGTGGCCGACGCCGACAGGTCGCGTGACGTGGGCTGAGATCGCTTGGGTCGACATGTTTCCTCGCGGGCCGGCCTATCGGCCTGTTGTTGTTGGTATTCGCGTGTCGCTGGATCGTCATTGCGAGCGCAGCGAAGCAATCCATTTCACCACTTGCCGAGGCATGGATTGCTTCGGCGCTTCGCTCCTCGCAATGACAGGGAAGGGTCGAGAATCATTTCTGGCAGTGCGCGCAGGTGCCGGCGATCTCGACGACCGAGAGTTTCGGGATGAAGCCCGAGGCGCGCGCCGCCGCGGTCAGGCTTTGCGCGACGGGAGCGGCGGGGATCTCGCCGACCGAGCCGCAATGGTCGCAGATCAGGAACGCGACCATCGAGGTCTCGTCATGATCGTGGGCGCAGGCGAGGAAAGCGTTGCGGCTCTCGATACGGTGCACGAGGCCGTTTTCCATCAGGAAGTCGAGCGCGCGATAGACGGTAATCGGTGCCGGTCGCGGCATCGTCTTGGCCAGCTCGTCGATCACCTCATAGGCGCCGAGCGGCCGGTGGCTCGACAGCAGCGCCTGAAGCACGTGGCGCCGGATCGGGGTGAATTTCTGGCCGCGGCGGGCGCAGACCTGCTCGGCATGCGCCATCGCGTCCGCGGCACAGCGGCCGTGGTCGTGATCGGGGGCAGGAAATGTCGGCTTGGCGAGGCTCATTGCCCAATATGTAGCATTTTTGCGCTCATTCCCATAGCCCGACGCGGATCTTGAGATCGGCCTTGCAGCCATGTGTGCAATGCGGGGCAGCCCCCCGTTTACCCGGCATGAAGAATTCATAAGCAAGCTTATTATATCCCAAGCTTATGGAGGCAGAATCGATGCGCGGTTCCGTGGACGCGAACTTCATGTTTACGCTGGGCGAGTTGTTCCGGCTGATCCGCGTCTATGCGGACAAGGAAGCCGCGCGCTATGGCATCACCCGGGCGCAATGGGCCGTGCTGTCGAAGGTGGAACGGCAGGAAGGTCTGAAGCAGACCGAACTCGCCGAGCTGCTCGAGGTGCAGCCGATCACGCTGACACGGCTGATCGACAAGCTCTGCGACAATGGCTGGATCGAACGCCGCAACGACGAGAACGACCGCCGCGTCAACCGCCTCTATCTGAAGAAGGCCGCCGCCCGCTGCTCGGCAAGCTCGCCGGCCTGCGCTCCGAACTCACCGCGACCGCGCTCGAGGGCATCAGCCCGGCTGACGCGCATCGCCTGCTCACCCAATTGGAATCGATCAAGGAAAACGTTCGCAATGCCATCCAAAGCCCAGCCGGCGAGCCCTCCCGAAAGGAACAGCGCTATGGCTGACCCCGTCCTCAAACTCGCCCCCGAGCAGAAGAGCAATCCGGGCGCCCCTGCGCCGGAGACAACCGGCGAAGCGCCGCGCGGCGGCCTGATGGGCGGCCTGCGGCGCCATCGCCGCACGCTGCTGCTGGTCGTGCTGCCGACCGTGGCTGCGATCGGCGGCATCGTGTTCTATCTCAATGGCGGACGCTATGTCGGCACCGACGACGCCTATGTCGGCGCGCAGAAGGTGCTGATCACGCCGGAAATCTCGGGCAAGATCGACAAGATCGTCGTGAAGGAAGGCCAGCACGTCAAGAAGGGCGATGAGCTGTTCGAGATCGACCCGGTGCCGTTCCGCTTCGCAGTGGCGCAAGCCAAGGCCGCGCTCGACCAGACCAGAACGGCCTATGACAATCTGGTCGACAACATCAAGATCAACACCAAGATGCTGGAATTCGCCCAGCAGAGCATCGAGCTGAAGAAGCGCGACGTCGATCGCAAATCGACCCTCGCCAAACAGAATTTCGGCTCGCAGCTCGATCTCGACAATGCGGCCAACGCGCAAGTCACCGCCGAGAGCCTGGCACAATACATCAAGCAGCAGATCTCCAAGGACAAGACGCAGCTGCTCGGCGATATCGACCTGCCGATCGAGCAGTTCCCGCCCTACGCCCAGGCCAAGGCCAAGCTCGACGACGCACAGCGCAATCTCGATCACACCGTGCTGCGCGCGCCGATGGACGGCGTCGCAACGCAGGTCGACCAGATCCAGCTCGGCCGCTTCGTCGCAGCGGGCGCGCCGGTATTCTCGGTGATCGATGTCGACCATCCCTGGGTCGACGCCAATCCGAAGGAAAGCGACTTCACCTATGTCGCGGTCGGGCAGCCGGTGTCACTCGACGTCGACGCGTTCCCGAACCACGAATTCAAGGGCAGGATCGGCTCGCTGTCGCCCGGCACCGGCGCGCAGTTCGCGATCCTGCCGCCGCAGAACGCCACCGGCAATTTCGTCAAGGTGGTGCAGCGGGTGCCGGTGCGGATCTATTTCGACGAGAACGATCCGTTCGTGAAGAAGCTGAAGGCCGGCATGAGCGTCTATGCGACGATCGACACCAACCATCGCCGCAGCCTGGCCGGCCTGCTCGGACTGGGCTCGGCCGCGGCGCACCCGGATCATCAGGACTGAGATCGAACAAGATCGAAACCCGGCGCGCCACCTCTCCCGTCGGGGAGAGGTGGTCTACACCACGGCTTACAAGCGGGACTGAACTGAATGAATGCACCGTCACCATCCGCCGTCCCCGGCATGCGCCGGAATATGGTGACGATCTGCGCCATGACCGCGACGATCATGCAGGCGCTCGACACCACGATCGCCAACGTCGCGCTGCCCTATATGCAGGGCTCGCTGTCGGCCTCGCAGGACCAGATCAACTGGGTGTTGACCTCCTACATCGTCGCAGCAGCCATCATGACCGCGCCGGTGGGCTGGATCGCCAACCGCTTCGGCCGCAAGCGCATCCTCATCATCTGTTCGGCCGGCTTCACCGTCGCCTCGGTATTGTGCGGCCTGGCGCAGGACATCAACCAGATGGTGCTGTTCCGCCTGCTGCAAGGCGTGTTCGGCGCGGCGCTGGTGCCGCTGTCACAGGCCGTGATGCTCGACTCCTACGCGCTGCATGAGCGCGCCAAGGCAATGTCGATCTGGGGCATGGGCGTGATGATGGGCCCGATCATGGGGCCGTCGCTGGGCGCCTGGCTGACCGAGACCTATTCCTGGCACTGGGTGTTCTTCGTCAATCTGCCGTTCGGCTTCTTCACGGTGCTGGGCCTGATCATCTTCATGGACGAGACCAAGCAGGACATCAATTTGCGCTTCGACTGGTTCGGCTTCGGTGCGCTCGCCATTGCGATCGGCGCACTGCAACTCGCGCTCGACCGCGGCGAGCAGCTCGGCTGGCTGGAATCCAACGAGATCATGATCGAGTTCATCGTCTCGGCGATCGGCTTCTATTATTTCTTCGCCCATTCGTTGACGACCAGCCGGCCGTTCATCCAGTTCGCGCTGTTCAAGGACAAGAATTTCCTCGGCGGCTGCGTGTTCATGACCGTGATGGGCCTCGTGCTGTATTCGACCATGGCGCTGTCCTCGCCTTACCTCCAGAACGTGGTCGGCTATCCGATCATCACCGCGGGCCTGCTGCTCGCGAGCCGCGGTTTCGGCACCTTCGTCGCGATGATGCTGGTCGGCCGGCTGATGCGCTATATCGAGGCGCGGACGCTGATCATCTCCGGCCTGGCACTGACCGCGGCGTCGCTGTTCCAGATGACCGGCTGGACCGACATGACGCAGGCGACCGAAATCATCGTCGTCAGCGTGATCCAGGGCTTCGGCTTCGGCCTGGTGTTCGTGCCGCTGTCGACGGTGGCGTTCCTGACGCTGCCGGCCATCTGCGCACCGACGGCACCTCGATGCTGACGCTGCTGCGCAACGTCGCGAGCTCGGTCGGCATCTCGATCGTGATCGCGCAACTGACGGAAGGCTCGCGGCGAATCTACGCCAAGCTGTCGGAGCAGATCAACCCGTTCAACCACGCGCTGCAGATGCCCGACGTGTCGGGCATGATCAACCTCAACACCGACGCCGGTCGCGCGATGGCCGACCGCATGGTCGCCGCGCAGTCGCAGATCATCGCGTTCTCGCACGACTACCAGCTGGTGATGATCTTCATCCTGGTCTCGATCCCGCTCGCCATCATGATCGGCTCCACCAAGGCCGCGCTGCGCAAGCAGACCGCGCCGTCGGACCATGCCGCAGTGATGGAGTAGGTTTCTCCTCGTCATTCCGGGGCGTGCGAAGCACGGGCCCGGAATCCATCGGGCCACAGACGTCGAGGATGAATGGATTCCGGGCTCTCGCTTCGCGAGCCCCGGAATGACGAACGGAGAGAGGCTGCCTCAACCCCCTCCGAAAGCGCAAGGCGCCGCACCGGCAATCGCGTTGACTTTCCCCGGTCGCCTCCCAATACTCTGCAAAAAAATGCCCGTCGCAAATGACGGCTTCAGGGGAGGACGCGATGCCGACTTCACGCAGGACGCTGCTGAAGACTTCTGCGGCTGCCGCCGCTGCTTTCAGTTTCGATTGGACACGGGCACAGGCGCAGGCCGAAGCGGTCCGCATCGGCGTGATCTACGACCTGACCGGCCCGTTCGCCGCGGGCGGCTCGGTCGCCTCCTCGATCGGTACCCAGATCGCGATCGATCTCGTCAACGAGAAGGGCGGCGTCGGCGGCAAATACAAGATCGCGCCGGTCAATGTCGATTCCCAGAGCAAGCCTGATGTCGCGATCAACGAGGCCAACCGGCTGATCGACCAGGAGAAGGTCGACATCCTCAACGGCGTGTTCGCGAGCTCGCACGCGGTGCCGCTCGCCGCCAAGGTCGAGCAGCAGAAGCGGATCCTGTGGATCACGACCGCGGTTTCGACCGCCGTGTTCAAGGACAAGAACCTGCACTATGTGTTCCGCGCGCAAATCCATTCCGACCAATACGGCCAGGCCTTTGGCGGCTTCCTCGCGGAGCACGCCAAGGCCAGGCTCGGCATGGAGCCGAAGGACGTCAAGGTCGCGCTCATCCATGAGGACGGTCCCTACGGCGTCGGCGTTGCCGCCGCCGACGAGATGTTCGCCAAGGAAGCCGGACTACAGGTCGTGCTCAAGGAAGGCTATTCGGCCTCCGCCCCCGATCTCTCGGTGCTAGTGACCAAATTGAAGCGCGCCAAGGCCGACATCATCTCGCATGCCGGCTACAACCCCGACATCACGCTGTTCCTGCGCCAGGCGCGCGAGAGCGGGCTGAAGTTCAAGATGCTGTTCGGCGCCGGCGCCGGCTACAGCCAGCTCGACAAGCTGCGCACGACGTTCGGTGCCGACATCGACAATTTCTGCAACATCGACCCGGTGCCGGCGCAGCTGCTCGATCCCGCCAAGCTGGCGCCCGGGGTCGGCGACCTCACCAAGGTGATGGTCGCGCGCTATCGCGAGAAGACCAGCGCCACCGAAGTGCCGCCGCACTGCTCGATGGGCTTCAACCAGACCTGGATCCTGCTCAACAATGTACTGCCGGTCGCCAAGGAGAAATATGGCGGCTTCGATCCCGAGGCGATCCGCAAGGCGGCGCTCGACGTCGACATCCCGCCCGGCGGCACCATCCAGGGCTATGGCGTGAAATTCTATCCGCCGGATACGCCGATGTCGGGCCAGAACGAGCGCTCGACGCCAGTCGTGATGCAGAACGCCGGCGAGCGCATCACCGTGGTGTGGCCGACCAATATTCGCACGCAAGACCCGGTGTTTCCGCTGCCGAAGGGTTCGGTGTACGGGGCTTAGGGTTACGGATTGCAGCAGCGGAGCACACCCTCTCCCCTTGTGGGTGAGGGTGGCTTCGATGCTCTGCATCGAAGCCGGGTGAGGGGTTCTCTCCGCGAATGACGTCTCGCGGTTGAGTATGCGGTGACAATCCCTCATCCGGCGCGCTGCGCACGCCACCTTCTCCCACAAGGGGAGAAGGCAGAACAGCACGCCGCTAGACTAGCGGGTGATCCTTGTCCTGGCTGGTTGGCTATCATCCCCGTCATCCTGAGGAGCCCGCACTTGCGGGCGTCTCGAAGGATCGACGGCCACCGGCCGGGCCGTTCATCCTTCGAGACGCGCTACGCGCTCTCAGGATGACGGGTCTGGCGTGGCACACGCGAGAAAGTCGTCTCGCTGCTGTCCGTGACCTACAACACCACCCGCCTGCCCTCGTCGGCCGCCCAATAGCCGGCGTAGTTCACTTTCGTCGTCTCATACGCCAGCGCGAGATCGGCGAGCGGCTGCCGGCCGGTCGCCACGCATTCCATGAAGTCCTGGATCTCCTGCAGATAGCCGCGGGTCCATTCCTCCTCGAGGCAGACATATTGCCAGCCGGTTTTGCGGTCGACCTTCTCGGTGATGTAGACCGACGCGAGCTTTTCCTCTGATGTCTGGTAGCTCGTCAGATGCGTGTTCGGCGTGATGTTGGCGAACAGCGAGCCGCCGCTCGTATAGGTCTCGATCAGATTACGCACGCCGCCCATGATCATGTCGCCGGAGAACACCGTGGCCTTGGTGCCGTCGGAGAACGTCGCGGTCAGCGTGCCCCAATCCTCGACGTCGACCGGGTTGGCCTTGATGTAGACGCGCTCCGCCGGCTTGAGGGCGGAGGTGACATTGCCGACATCGCAGGTGACGCTGGCAACATTGATGGTCTCGCCGCGGGCCTTGGCCTCGACCTGCTTGAGATAGAGCACCGCTGACAGCGGATGGCAGCCCATCCGGATCAGCGAGCCGCCGCCCGTCATCGCCCATTGCGCGGCATGCGCCGCATGCGAGCCGGAATGGCTCTCCTCGCCCTTCATGAACAGGATCTTGTCTTTGGTGGCGCGGACGATCTCCGCGGTCTTGGTGATCGCCGGCGCGTAGATCCAGTCCTCGGCATACATGAAGAGCTGCCCGGTCCGCTCGATCGCGGCGCGGGTCACCTCCATCTCCTCCATCACGCGCTGATACATCAGCGCCTTCGGCACATGCCTGCCGATCGGTACCTGGTCGCCGGGCTGTCCGAAATAGCCGCTGAACGGCTTTTCGCAGATCACGTGCTTGCCGCGTTGCATGGCCTCGACGATCATCGCGGCATGCAGGTTGGGCGGCGTACAGATGTCGATGACGTCGATATCGGCGTCGGCAACCAGTTCGGCGAAGCTGCGACAGGCGTTGGGGATCTGGTGCTTGCGCGCGAACTCATCGACGTGATCGCCGCGCGCCGCGACCGCCCTCACCTCGACATCGACGCCATAGACGCGCCGGTAAGCATACATGTGCAGCTCCGAGACGAAGCCGCAGCCGGCCAGACCGATCCTGATTTTTTTCATTGACTGTCTCCGCCCTTCACGGCGCAGCGTAGCGCGCAGCCATCACCGCGTCGAACGCATTTGCCATCACGTCATGCGGCGGCGCCATCCCCGTGAACAGTCTGAACGCATCGGCGGATGCGTTGATCGCAAGCTCGCGTCCGGTCAGGACGCTTGCGCCCCTGGCCTTGGCGGCGGTCAGCAGCGGCGTCCAGAGCGGCGTATAGACCGCGTCGGCGACCCACATTGACGGATGCAACAGCGCCTCCGGCACCGGCGTAGCGCGGCTCGGCAGCATGCCGACCGGCGTCGCATTGATGAGACCTACGGCCCCTTGCACCGCCGCCTCGACGCTGGCAGCGCGGACCGCATGATGATCGCGCAATTGGGTCGCGAGCTGTGCGGCCTTTGTCGCATCGGCATCGAAGATCCGGAGCTCGGCGGCGCCGAGGCCGGCAAGTGCGAAGGCGATCGCCTTGCCGACGCCACCGGCACCGATCAGCGCGATCGGGCCATGCGACGTGGCGGCGAGCAGCGGTCCGATCGCTCGGGCAAAGCCCGTGGCATCGGTGTTGTGCCCGACCAGACGCGCGCCATTGACGACGATGGTGTTGACCGCGCCGATCGCGCGCGCATCCGGCGTGAGGTCATCGACGAGGTCGACGACCGCTTCCGTATAGGGAAAGGTGACGTTGACGCCGGCAAAGCCGAGCCGCCTGATGCCGTCCAGCATTGCGCGCAGATCGTCGCGCCCGGCGCCCTTCACCTCGATGAGATGGTAGTGGCAATGGACGCCGATCGCGGCGGCGGCCCGCTCGTGCATCGCAGGCGCCGCCGAATGCGCGATCGGATAGCCAATCAGGCCGGTCAGCAAGCGGTCGCGCATTGTCCCTCACAGGGCCGTGCCCGGCTCATGCGGTCGAGCCGAGCATAGCTACCTTCTGAGACACAAATCAAACGTCGAAGAACACCGTTTCGTTGTCGCCCTGGAGATGGACGTCGAACCTGTAGACGTTGCCGGCAGCGGCCTTCTTCGCGATCAAGGTGGCCCGGCGATCGGCCGGCACCAGCGCCAGCACGGAATCGCCGGCGTTGGCCGCCTCGTCGTCGAAATAGATCCGCGTGTAGAGATGCAGCAGCATGCCGCGCGCGAACACCGCCAGCACGATGTGCGGCGCCTGCGGCTTGCCGTCGGCATCCGGCACCACGCCCGGCTTGATGGTGTCGAAGGCATAGCCTCCGCTCTTGTCGGTGCCGACGCGGCCGAATCCCTTGAAGCTCGAATTGGGCAGCGCGCGCTTGTCCTGCGGATCGCAGAAGCGGCCCTGGCTGTCGGCCTGCCAGATCTCCAGCATGCAGTCGGGGATCACGGCGCCGTCGCCGTCATAGACCTTGCCCTCGACGCGGATGCGCTCGCCGGATGTATCAGGCGTCAGCAGATTGTTGGTGAAGGCGTCGTTCCATTCGTATTCGCCGTTCGGCGTCAGGCCGTATTTGAAATAGGGGCCGACGGTCTGCGAGGGCGTGATTCCATCAGGACGCTGGTTCGACACTTACTTGGTCTCCATCGGCGTGGCGTTGCGCCCGCGCAGCACGATATCGAAACGGTAGCACAGCGCCCATTCCGGCTTGGTGTTGTCGAGATCGAACGACGAGATCATCCGCGCCCGCGCTTTCTCGTCGGTCACCGAATTGAAGATCGGGTCGAACGGAAACAGGGGATCGCCGGGGAAATACATCTGCGTCACCAGACGCGAGACGAAGGAGTGTCCGAACACCGAGAAGTGGATGTGCGCGGGTCGCCACGCATTGTGGTGATTGCCCCACGGATAGGCGCCGGGCTTGATGGTGATGAACTTGTAATAGCCCTTGTCGTCGCTCTGCGTCCGTCCGGCACCGGTGAAGTTTGGATCGAGCGGCGCCGGATGTTGATCGACGACATGGACGTAGCGGCCGCAGGCATTGGCCTGCCACAGCTCGACCAGCGTGTTCGGCACGCCGCGGCCATCCTCGTCGAGTACATGGCCGTGCACGATGATGCGCTCGCCGAGCGGCTCGCCCTTGGCCTGGATGGTGAGGTCGTTGTCGTGCTCGCGCACCGTCTCATGACCATAGACCGGTCCGGTCAGTTCCGAGAGCGTGTGCCGCATCGGGATCAACGGCTTCGAGGGCGCGCGCTTCACGGTGGAGCGATAGTCCGGCGACAGCCGCGCCGGATGAGCCGCAAGCGATTGCAGCGGATACAACAGGGTCATGGCGAAGTCCTCCGCGGCCCACGCGCCCGGTGAGCTCACTTCAGATCATTATAGTGCATAACCAAATTGGGGAAGGGCTGTTTTCAGCCCTTCCAAGCCATTGGATCAATTCAGCTTTTCGATCGCGACCGCGACGCCCTGGCCAACGCCGACGCACATAGTTGCCAAGGCAAGCTTCCCGCCCCGCTTCTCCATGCCGTGCACGGCGGTCAGGACCAGCCGCGCGCCGCTCATGCCGAGCGGATGGCCGAGCGCGATCGCGCCGCCATGCGGATTGACGAAATCGGCGTCTTCCTTGACCCCGAGCTGACGCAGGCAGGCGATGCCCTGCGAAGCGAAGGCCTCGTTGAGCTCGATCAGGTCGAAGTCCGACACCTTGATACCGAGCCGCTCGACCAGCTTCTTGGTCGCCGGCACCGGGCCGATGCCCATGATGCGCGGCGGCACCGCGGCCGATGCGAGGCCGAGGATCTTTGCACGCGGGGTCAGGCCGTGCCGCTTCACCGCCGCTTCCGAAGCCAGCATCATCGCAGCCGCGCCATCATTGACGCCGGACGCATTGCCCGCAGTCACCGTGCCCGGATTGCGCACGATCGGCTTCAGTTTTGCCAGTCCTTCGAGCGTGGTCTCGGGACGCGGATGCTCGTCCTTGTCGACGGTGATCGGGCCGGCCTTGCCGCCGGGCACCTGGACCGGGACGATCTCCTCGGCGAAATAGCCCGACGCGATCGCCGCGCCGGCGCGCTGCTGCGAGCGGATCGCCATCGCGTCCTGATCGGCGCGCGACACCTGGAATTCCTCGGCGACGTTCTCGCCGGTCTCCGGCATCGCATCGACGCCGTACTGCGCCTTCATCAGCGGATTGATGAAGCGCCAGCCGATCGTGGTGTCATAGATATCGGACGAGCGCGAGAAGGCTTCCGCGGCCTTGCCCATCACGAACGGTGCGCGCGTCATCGATTCGACGCCGCCCGCGATCGCGAAATCGATCTCGCCGGCGCGGATGGCGCGGCCAGCGGCGCCGACCGCATCGAGGCCCGAGGCGCAGAGCCGGTTCAGGGTCTGGCCGGGAACCGACTCCGGCATACCGGCGAGCAGCAGCGCCATGCGCGCGACGTTGCGGTTGTCTTCACCGGCCTGGTTGGCGCAGCCAAAATAGACCTCGTCGACCTCGTTCCAGTTGAGCGTCGGGTGCTTGGCCATCAGCGCCTTGATCGGGGCCGCCGCCAGATCGTCGGCACGCACCTTGGCGAGCGAACCGCCGAAACGGCCGATCGGGGTCCGGACGGCATCGCAAATGAACACATCACGCATTGAATCTCTCCCTGAATGCCGCGACTTAGGCGTTGGATCGGCTGGAACTTGAAGGGAGTTTTAGGAGCGTGCCCGCGGCAGGTCAATTGACCCGGCCGCGCGGCCCGCACGCATTACCGTGAGGACTGTCATAAAGGCACCGTGGACAGGGTGGAAAACCTCGCCTCCTCGGATATGACCGCGCGGCTAAATTCTGTAGTTTCCGCCTCCTCATGACGATCCAACAGCCCATCCCCGCTCCGCCCGAATCCGCTCCTGCCGCCGAGGCGCCGTCGCGCGTCACGCCGATGATGGAACAGTATCTGGAGATCAAGGCCGCACATCCCGGCCTGCTGCTGTTCTACCGGATGGGCGATTTCTACGAGCTGTTCTTCGAGGACGCCGAGATTGCCTCCAAGACGCTCGGCATCGTGCTGACCAAGCGGGGCAAGCATCAGGGCATGGACATCCCGATGTGCGGCGTGCCGGTCGAGCGCTCGGAAGACTATCTGCATCGCTTGATCGGCGCCGGACATCGTGTCGCGGTGTGCGAGCAGACCGAAAATCCTGCCGAGGCCAAGGCCCGCGGCAACAAGAGCGTGGTCCGCCGCGGCGTGGTGCGGCTGGTGACGCCGGGCACGCTGACCGAAGACACGCTGCTCGACGCCCGCACGAACAACTATTTGATCGCGATCACGCGCGCCCGCGGCTCGGCCGGTGCCGACCGGCTCGGGCTCGCCTGGATCGACATCTCGACCTCCGAATTCATGGTGACGGAATGCGCGACCGCGGAGCTTGCCGCGACCTTGGCGCGCATCAATCCGAACGAGGCGATCGTCACCGACGCGCTTTACAGCGACAACGAGCTGGCGCCGACCCTGCGCGAGCTGCCATCGGTGACGCCGCTGACCCGCGACGTGTTCGACAGCGCCACCGCCGAGCGGCGACTGTGCGACTATTTCGCGGTCGCGACGATGGATGGCCTGTCGGCGATGTCGCGGCTGGAGGCCACGGCTGCGGCGGCGGCCGTCACCTATATCGATCGAACCCAGGTCGGGAAGCGCCCGCCGCTGTCGCCGCCGGCGCGCGAGGCCGCCGGCACCACGATGGCGATCGATCCGGCGACCCGCGCCAACCTGGAACTGACGCGCACGCTCGCCGGCGAGCGCCGCGGCTCGCTGCTCGATGCGATCGACTGCACCGTGACCGCGGCCGGCTCGCGTTTGTTGGCGCAGCGGCTTGCCGCGCCGCTCACCGATGTTGCCGTGATCACGCGCCGGCTCGACGCGGTCTCGGCCTTCGTGGCGGATTCGGCGGCGCGCGAGGACGTCAGGACCGTGCTGCGCGCGGCGCCGGACATGTCGCGCGCGCTGGCGCGGCTCTCGGTCGGCCGCGGCGGCCCGCGCGATCTCGCGAGCCTGCGCGACGGCATCCTTGCCGCCGACCAGGCGCTGGAGCTGCTGGCGCAGCTTGCCGATCCGCCAGCCGAGGTTTCGACCGTGATGGCGGCGTTGCGGCGCCCTTCGCGCGACCTGGCGCAGGAATTCTCCCGCGCGCTGTCCGAGCAATTGCCGCTGATCAAGCGCGACGGCGGCTTCGTCCGCGAGGGCTATGAGGCCGCGCTCGACGAGAGCCGCAATCTGCGCGATGCCTCGCGCCTCGTCGTCGCCGCGATGCAGGCGCGCTATGCCGAGGACACCGGCATCAAGACGCTGAAGATCCGGCACAACAATGTGCTGGGCTATTTCGTCGAGGTCACCGCGCAACACGGCGACAAGCTGTTTGCGCCGCCGCTGAACGCGACCTTCATCCACCGCCAGACGCTGGCGGGACAGGTGCGTTTCACCACCGCCGAGCTCGGCGAGACCGAAGCCAAGATCGCCAATGCCGGCGAGCGTGCGCTCAATCTCGAGCTCGAGATCTTCGAGCGGCTGAGCGCGATGGCGCTCGCCGCCAGCGACGATCTGCGCAACGCCGCGCATGCCTTCGCAATGCTCGACGTCGCGACCTCGCTGGCGAAGCTCGCGATCGACGACAATTACGTGCGGCCGGACGTCGACGGCTCGCTCGGCTTTGCGATCGAAGGCGGACGGCATCCGGTGGTCGAGCAGGCGTTGAAGCGCGACGGCCAGCCGTTCATCGCCAATGCCTGCGATCTCTCCCCGGCACCGGCACAAAAATCCGGCCAGCTCTGGCTAATCACCGGTCCGAACATGGCCGGTAAGTCGACCTTCCTGCGCCAGAACGCGCTGATCGCACTGCTTGCTCAGATCGGCAGCTATGTGCCGGCGTCGCGGGCGCGGCTCGGCATCGTCGACCGGCTGTTCTCGCGCGTCGGCGCCGCGGACGATCTGGCGCGCGGCCGCTCGACCTTCATGGTCGAGATGGTCGAGACCGCCGTGATCCTCAACCAGGCCAGCGAGCGCTCGCTCGTCATCCTCGACGAGATCGGCCGCGGCACCGCAACCTTCGACGGCCTCTCGATCGCCTGGGCCGCGATCGAGCATCTCCACGAGAGCAACCGCTGCCGCACGCTGTTTGCCACCCACTATCATGAGCTGACCGCGCTCTCGGCCAGGCTGCCGCGGATGTTCAACGCCACGGTGCGGGTCAAGGAATGGCAGGGCGACGTCGTGTTCCTGCACGAGGTGCTGCCCGGCTCCGCCGACCGCTCCTACGGCATCCAGGTCGCGAAGCTCGCCGGCCTGCCGCCCGCGGTGATCACCCGCGCCAAATCGGTGCTGGCAAAACTCGAAGCCCAGGACCGCGGCCAGACCGCGCGCGCACTCGCCGACGATTTGCCGCTGTTCGCCGTCCCCTCCCGCGCCGCCGCCGAAGACAAGCCGCCGAGCGAGGCCGAGTTGCTGGTGGAAGCCGTGAAGGCGCTGCACCCCGACGAGATGTCGCCGCGCGAGGCGCTGGATGCGCTGTATGCGCTGAGGGCGAAGCTGCCGAAACAATAACGGTGCCGTAGGGTGGGTTAGCGAAGCGTAACCCACCGCTTCTTGCGCGAGACGTGGTGGGTTACGCCTTCGGCTAACCCACCCTACGATTCTACGCCTTCGCCTTCCTCCGGCCGAGCTGCCACAGCGCCAGATTCCACGCGATGCAGGTAGCGAGCGCGCAGCAGAGACCGATCGCTGAGCCGAATTGCAGCACCGCAACATGCAGCACGGCGATGCCGAGGCCGAAACCGAGCAGGCCCCAGGCGCTGTTGGCGAGCACGGCGGCGGTGGCGGGGCCGCCGATGCGCGGATGCAGGATCAGCATCATCGAGGAGAACACGATCGGAAACAGCGCGATCACACCGGTGACCCGCGGGCCGACCCAGGTGGACGCGGTGACCACGGTGCCGACCAGGCTCGCGACCAGCGCGGCGCGCAGCGGAATGTCGTACCAGCGCCGCGCGATCAGCGGCATCTTGGCGACGTGGCGGTAGGGCTTGAGCAAGGGAATGCAGATTGCGAACGCAATGGCATTGAGGATCAGCCCGCCGGCCAGCGTCCACGCGAACTGGCGGATGATGGTGCCGAGTACGAGCCACAACGCGATCGCGCTTCCCGCGCTGATCCACATGCTGCGGCGCTGCGCCAGCACGGCGTAGGCGAGCCCCATGAAGATCGTCGCCGCATTGACCGGCAGGCTCGACAGCGCGCCCTCGGCGATGAAGGCGGCGTCATGGTCGAGCGCGAGGAAGGTGTAGGACGGCCCCGCCGAGATCGGCAACGTCGCGATCAGCGCGCCGATCACCGGTCCCGAACGTTCCGTGATGATGGAGGCACTGACCACGAACGCGGCCGCAACCGCCATGCGCAGCACGAGGAGCAGGATGAAGTGGAGGTCGGGGGACATTGGATTCGTCGTCCCGGGCAAGCGAAGCGCGACCCGGGACCCATAACCACGACTGTTCGTTGAGAGCGAAAGCCGTTGAACAGCGGAGCTTGAAACGATGGGATACGGCGTATGGGCCCCGGCCTTCGCCGGGGCGACACGCTACACCCGCTGCATCGTGACCGAAACCTTCGGGCCGTTCTTGATGGTCTGATAGACCACGCAATAGCGCTCGGTGAGCTTCAGCAAGAGATCGAGCTTGTCCTGCGGCGCGTCGGTGCCGACGTCGAAGCGCAGGCGGATCTCGCGGAAGCCGACCGGCGCCTCCTTGTCGACTCCCAGCGTGCCGCGGAAATCGAGATCGCCCTCGGCGAACACGTTGCCGACCTTCAGTGGCACCTCGACCGCGGTCGCGACCGATTTCAGCGTGACGCCGGCGCAGGCGACCAACGCCTCCAGCAGCATGTCGCCGGAGCAGAGTTCGAGCCCGGAGCCGCCGGTGGCGGGATGCAGGCCGGCGACCGCGAGCGCGCGGCCGGTCTCGACCTTGCAGGACAGGCTTTCATTGTCGATCGTGCCCTTGGCCTTCAACGTGATCACGGCGGCCTGGGGGTCGGTCTTGTAGCGCTCCTTGATCGGAGCCTGCATTGCGCGGAGTTCGGCGGAGTCCATGGTCTTGTCTCCCGGCTGTTTTTCTTTATGCCGGTGTAAGGCCTTGGCGCGCCGATGTCACCACCACATCGCCTCGCCGGCGCTGGATTTGTCCGTGACGTCACGCACCGAACGGTCCAGCGAGCGGTCGAGCGCGGTCAGCACGCGGCGCTTGAAGCTGTCGAACAGTTCCGATTTGCGGTCGCGCGGCCGCGCCAGGTTGATGGTGATCTCTTCGAACAGCCGGCCCGGCCGCGGCCGCATCACCAGCACGCGGTCGGCCAGCACCACGGCCTCGTCGACGTCATGGGTGACCAGGATCAAGGTGGGACGGGTGTCGGCCCAGAGATCGAGCAGGTGATCCTGCAAATCGCGCCGCGTGAAGGCATCGAGCGCCGAGAACGGCTCGTCGAGCAGCAGCACTTCGGGCTGCGGCACCAGCGCGCGGGCGATCGCGACCCGCTGCGCCTGTCCGCCGGAGAGTTCGCGCGGCCAGGCTGTGGCCTTGTCGGAAAGACCGACGCGGGCCAGCGCCGCGGCAATCCGTTGGCGCCTGATGTCGGCCGGCAGATCGGCAAGGCCGAAGCCGATATTATCGGCGACGCTGAGCCAGGGCAGCAGCCGCGGCTCCTGGAAGATGATGCCAATCTTGGCGTGCGGCGAGGTGATGACCGCATTGTCGAGCGAGACCGAGCCCGTGGTCGCGCGATCGAGGCCGGCGATGGCGCGCAGCAAGGTCGACTTGCCGCAACCGGAACCGCCGATGATGGCGATGATCTCGCCGGGCGCAATCTCGGCCGAGAAGCGTTCGAGCGCGTGGACACCGTTCGGATAGGTCTTGCCGACTTCTCTCAACGCCAGCATCAGGCCCCTCCCCGCGCGCCGAACGCATCCTGCCAGCGCAGCAGCGGCGCGGCGGCGACCTCGATCAGCCAGTCGGTGAGCTTGCCGAGGATCGCGAAGATTACGATCGCGGCGAGGATCTGCGCCGGCTTGCCGAGCTGCTGGCCATCGAGCAGCAGATAGCCGAGGCCTTCGGAGGCGCCGATCAGTTCGGCCGCGACCACGAACATCCAGCCCAGGCCGAGCCCGACCCGCAGCGCCACCGCATAGGCCGGCAGCACGGCCGGCAACAGGATGCGGCGGATCATGGCAGGCCCGGACAGCCGGAACACGCGGCCGACCTCGACGATCTTGCGATCGACCGAGAGGATCGCGCCCATCACGCCGAGATAGATCGGAAAGAACACCCCGACCGCGATCAGCGCGACCTTCGAGGTCTCGAAGATGCCGAGCCAGAGCACGAACAACGGCACCCAGGCGAGCGACGGGATCGCGCGCAGCGCCTGCACGGTCGGGTCAAGCAGCCGCTTGGCGAAATCCCAATAGCCGGAGACCGCCCCCATGATGGTGCCGGCGACCACGCCGAGCGCAAAGCCCGCGCCGACCCGCCACAAGGTCGCGAGGATATGGCGCGACAGTTCGCCGCTCCTGGCGAGATCGACGATGGTCTGGAACACCTTCGACGGCGGCGGCACCAGCCGGCCGTTGGAATAGCCGAGATCGACGATCAATTCCCAGCCGAGCGCGAGCACGACCGGCACCAAAAGACCGAGCACCGGGCGCGCAAGACGCGTCCATCTGGCCGACGCCGGACGCGGCGCGGCCGTCTGTTCCAGCGCGGGCAGGTCAACGGTCATGGCCATAGCAAGAACTATTCTTCCGGCGGGATTGCAAGGTGGCGACGCCCGGCTCTATCCCCCGTCGTCCTGGCGAAGGCCGGGACCCATAACCACAGGACGTGGGGACGGAGCGAGCTCGGGCCACAGCCTTGTTCAACAGAGCCTTGTGGTTATGGGTCCCGGATCGCGCTTCGCTTGTCCGGGACGACAGCGGTCAGTTGGTCGGCAGCGGGACCTGATCGTCGATCAACGAATCGACCGCTGCCTTCACGTCGGTCTTGGCGTCGATCACGCCCGCCTGCTGCAAGGCGAGGCCGGCGGCCAAAATCGACTCGCGTTGGGCGCTACCGATGCGGCTGTGGGTCAGCTCGGTGCGTTCCTTGAGCTGCTTGTCGACCACGGCGTCCGGCAGCTTGGTCACCGCGATGAAGGTCTTCTTCAGCTCGTCATAGTTTGCCAGCGAGTATTTCCGCGCCTCCTCATAGGTGGCGAGCACCCGGCGGACGATGTCCGGGTGGTCCTTCAGGAACTGCTCGCGGACATTGAGGATGCCCCAGGTGTTGGCGTCGGGGTTGCGATAGAACAGCTTGGCGCCCTCCTCGACCTCGGCTTGCGCCATCATCGGATCGAGGCCGGCCCAGGCGTCGACATCGCCGCGGATCAGCGCGGTCTTGCCGTCGGCATGCTGCAACAGCACCGGCGTGATGTCCTTTTCGCTCAGACCGGCACCGAGCAGCGCGCGGACCAGGAAGATGTGCGGGTCGGTGCCGCGGGTCACCGCGACGCGCTTGCCCTTGAGGTCGGCGACGGACGCGATCCTGGAGTCCTTGGTGGTGACCAGCGCGGTCCATTCGGGACGCGAATAGACATAGATCGATTTGATCGGGTTACCGTTGATCCTGGCGACCAAAGCGGCCGAGCCCGCGGTCGAGCCGAGATCGATCGAACCGGCGTTGAGGAATTCGAGCGCCTTGTTGGAGCCGGCCGACTGCACCCAGACGATGCTGATGCCGTCCTTGGCGAACTCCTTCTCCAGGAGGCCCTTCTGCTTCAGCACCATCGACACCGGATTGTAGGTTGCCCAGTCGATCCGGATCTCCTTCAGCGCATCGGCGGCGAACGCCGCGCCGGGCAACAATGTCGAGACCGCGAGCAGCGCAGCGAAGGCGCGCCGGGAAAATTTGTGCATTCGTCGATCTCCTCGATCAGATTAAGAAACAGTCTTTTCATTCAATGAGTTAGACTTGCGGTCAACGAGAAAATCTCTACCTTTTGTCGAGCGGTGCGAGAACCATCTTGCTCGAAGCGCAGGCGAAACAGCATGGAGCTGCTGTCGTTATACTTTGGTCAGTGACAGCAACAGCTCCGTCCGATATCGGATGAACGTATGGACAGCGTCGTAGCCGAGACCCGCCCTGAAGCGGACGATCGTTTCGAGACCGCGCGGATCACCGCGGCGGTCAATGCACTCGCCGAGCAACATGCCGGCCGCGAGGACCAGTTCCGCGCCGCGATGGCGCAGCTGCTCAAGGCCGAACTGATCGCGGCGCGCGCCAAGGCGCAGGCACTGCTGCTGAAGGACCGTCACGGCCGCCGCTGCGCCGAACGGCTGTGCTTCGTGCAGGATGAGATCATCCGCATCCTGTATGCGGCAGCGACGCGGCATCTCTACCACTCGCCGATCCCCTCGGGCGCCGAGCGCATGGCCGTGGTCGCGACCGGCGGCTATGGCCGCGGACTGATGGCGCCGGAGTCCGACATCGATCTGTTGTTCATCCTGCCCTACAAGCAGACCGCCTGGGGCGAGCAGGTCGCCGAAGCCATTCTCTATTGCCTCTGGGACATGGGGCTGAAGGTCGGCCACGCCACCCGCTCGGTCGATGAGTCGATCCGCCAGGCGCGCGGCGACATGACGATCCGCACCGCGATCCTAGAGACCCGGTTCCTGACCGGCGACCAGCCGCTGTATGACGAGCTGGTCGAGCGTTTCGACAAGGAGGTGGTGCAGGGCACCGCGGCAGAATTCGTCACCGCCAAGCTCGCCGAGCGCGAGGAGCGGCATCGCCGCGCCGGCCAGTCGCGCTATCTGGTCGAGCCCAACGTCAAGGACGGCAAAGGCGGGCTGCGCGACCTGCACACGCTGTTCTGGATCGCCAAATACGTCTACCGCGTGCGCGAGACCGACGAGCTGTTGGAACGCGGCGTGTTCGACGCGCAGGAGTACCGCACCTTCCGCCGCTGCGCCGACTTCCTGTGGTCGGTGCGCTGCAACCTGCACTTCTTCGCCGGCCGCGCCGAGGAGCGGCTGTCGTTCGACATGCAGCGCGAGATCGCGGTCCGGCTCGGCTACACTTCGCATCCCGGCATGCAGGACGTCGAGCGCTTCATGAAGCACTACTTCCTGATCGCAAAGGACGTCGGCGACCTTACCGCGATCCTGTGCGCCAAGCTCGAGGAAGAGCACAACAAGCCGGCGCCGGTGCTGAGTCGGATGGTGGCGCGGCTGCGGCCCGGCACCAAGCGGCGGCGGGTTAACGGTAGCGACGACTTCATCGTCGACAACAACCGCATCAACCTCGCCGCGCCCGACGTGTTCAAGCACGATCCGGTCAATCTGATCCGGATCTTCCGCCTCGCGCAGCAGAACAACCTCGCCTTCCATCCCGACGCGATGCGCACGGTGACGCGCTCGCTCAAGCTGATCAACACCCAGCTCCGCGAGAACGACGAAGCCAACCGCCTGTTCATGGAGATCCTGACCTCCGACAATGCGGAGACCGTGCTGCGGCGGATGAACGAGACCGGTGTGCTCGGCCACTTCATCCGCGCCTTCGGCAAGATCGTGTCGATGATGCAGTTCAACATGTACCACCACTACACGGTGGACGAGCATCTGATCCGCTGCATCGGCTTCCTCCAGGATATCGAGCGCGGCGGCAACGAGGAGTTCGTGGTCGCCAGCGACCTGTTCCGCAAGATCCGTCCCGAGCATCGCCCGGTGATCTACATTGCGACGCTGTTGCACGACATCGCCAAGGGCCGCCCCGAGGACCATTCGATCGCCGGCGCCAAGGTGGCGCGGCGGCTGTGCCCGCGGCTCGGCTTCTCCGCCGCCGACACCGAACTGGTGGCGTGGCTGATCGAGGAGCATCTGACGATGTCGACGGTAGCGCAATCGCGCGATCTGTCGGATCGCAAGACCATCGAGAATTTCGCCGCCGTGGTGCAATCGGTCGAGCAGATGAAGCTGCTGACGATCCTGACCACCGCCGATATCCGCGGCGTCGGCCCCGGCGTCTGGAACGGCTGGAAGGCGCAGCTGTTGCGCACGCTGTATTACGAGACCGAGCCGGTGCTGACCGGCGGCTTCTCGGAAGTCAACCGGGCCCAGCGCATCGCGGTGGCACAGGCCGAGTTTCGCCGCGCCTTCACCGAATGGCCCGAGGTCGAGCTCAACGCCTATATCGGCCGGCACTACCCGGCCTACTGGCTCAAGGTCGAACTGCCGCGCAAGATCCGCCAGGCGCGCTTCATCCGCGCCAGCGAGCAGGCCGGGCACAAGCTTGCGATCAATGTCGGCTTCGACGAGATCCGCGCGGTCACCGAGCTGACGATCCTGGCGACCGACCATCCCTGGCTGCTGTCGATCATCGCGGGCGCCTGTGCCTCGGCCGGAGCCAACATCGTCGACGCCCAGATCTACACCACGACCGACGGCCGCGCGCTCGACACCATCTCGATCTCGCGCGAATACGACCGCGACGATGACGAGGGCCGCCGCGCCACCCGGATCGGCGAGATGATCGAGCAGGTGCTGGAAGGCAAGCTCAGGCTGCCCGAGGCGGTGGCGAAGCGCGCGGTGCGCAGCAAGGCGCGGCCCTTCATCGTCGAGCCCGAGGTGACCATCAACAACCAGTGGTCCGACCGCTACACCGTGATCGAGGTCTCCGGCCTCGACCGGCCCGGCCTGCTGTACCAGCTCACGACCGCGATCTCGAAGCTCAACCTCAACATCGCCTCCGCCCATGTCGCGACCTTCGGCGAACGCGCCCGCGACGTGTTCTATGTCACCGATTTGCTCGGCGCCCAGATCACCGCGCCGACCCGGCAGTCGGCGATCAAGAGCTCGCTGCTGCATTTGCTGGCGAGCGAGGACCAGGCCGCGAAGCCGGCGGCGTGAGAGCCAAACTCTCTCCACGCGTCATTCCGGGGCGCGCGTAGCGCGAGCCCGGAATCCATCGGGCCGCGCGATTTGTGGTGTAATGGATTCCGGGCTCTCGCTTCGCGAGCCCCGGAATGACGAGTGGATAGATCGCGCGGCTAGACCTCCACCCCTCGTGCCTTAGCAGCCAGCGCTTCCTCTCCAGCCCGCCGCCATACTTGACCAGCGAGCCATTGGCGCCGATCAGGCGGTGACACGGCACGACGACGCTGATCGGGTTCGAGCCGTTGGCATGGCCGACCGCGCGCATCGCGTTCGGCACTTTCAGCCTCACAGCCAGTGCGCCGTAGCTCATGGTGGTACCGGGAACAATCTTCGGCAACGCGTGCCAGACCTTCTGCTGGAATGCGGTGCCGGCGACGCGCCACTCGACATCCGTGAGCCGATCGAGGTCGCCCTTGAAGTAATCGCCAAGCGCCTTGCGCATCGCGGCCGGCGCGCGGCCGTCCCGCAAGGTCACCACGCCATAATGCAGCCGCAGCAGATCGAGCATCCGCCCCTCATAATCGTCCCAGTCGAGCGCGCGCAGCACGCCGTCATCATCGGTCACCAGCAGTGCGGTGCCGATCGGGGTCTTGAGCCGATCGAGGTTGAAGGTCTGTGCGGTCTTGCGGTCGGCCATGGTCGTCGCTCTGGAAGTGGATCGCCCGGCATACAATTGACCGTCCGCATGCTAGCGTCCACCCGAATTCCGGTGAGCGTGTATGCGAGCGAAATGGACACCGGTTCATGTGACGACAACACGTCAAGACAACAATCTTGAGCTGGGGGCCGAACGATGCTTTTGCTTGCGAATATCCTGGTCGCGGTGGTCGCCGCGCTGCACATTTATTTCCTGGTGCTCGAGATGTTTCTGTGGACCAGGCCGCTCGGACTGAAGACCTTTCGCAACTCGCTCGAGAAGGCAACCGACTCGGCGGTGCTGGCCGCCAATCAGGGGCTCTATAACGGCTTCCTCGCCGCCGGGCTGATCTGGGGCCTGGTGCACGGCAATCCCGGCTTCGCATTCCAGATCAAGACATTCTTCCTGTTCTGCGTGATCGTCGCCGGTGCCTATGGCGCCGCCACCGTGAGCCGGCGCATCCTCTATGTGCAGGCCGCACCCGCGGCGTTGGCGCTGATGCTGCTGTGGCTGGTGTGACGCGACATCGCGCGCAGGGTGCATCGCCTTGCAATGCAAGCGCCCTTCCTCCATCATCCCTGGCAACGGTGACATCCGCTGGCCCACCGCTTGCGGACAAGATCATCGGCAACATGGGAGGTCACGGACATGAGGAGCGTGCAATTGCTCGCTGCGACAGCGCTTGCCATCGCGTTGTCGGTTACATCGGCCGCCGCACAGAAGAAATACGACATCGGCGCAACCGACACCGAGATCAAGATCGGCCAGACCGTGCCGTTCTCGGGCCCCGCCTCCGCCTATGCCGGCATCGGCAAGACCCAGGCGGCCTATATGAAGATGATCAACGATCAGGGCGGCATCAACGGCCGCAAGCTGAACCTGATCCAGTATGACGACGCCTATTCGCCGCCAAAGGCGGTCGAGCAGGTGCGCAAGCTGGTCGAGGGCGACGAGGTACTGTTCACCTTCCAGATCATCGGCACGCCGTCGAATGCCGCCGTGCAAAAGTATCTGAATGCCAAGAAGGTGCCGCAGCTGCTCGCCTCGACCGGCGCGTCCCGCTTCTCCGATCCACAGAACGCGCCGTGGACGATTGCGTTCAACCCGAACTACCAGTCCGAAGGGCGTATCTACGCCAAATACATCCTCGCCAATCACCCCAACGCCAAGATCGGCATCTTCTACCAGAACGACGATCTCGGCCGCGACTACATCACCGGCCTGAAGAGCGGGCTCGGCGACAAGGCCGCCAGCATGATCGTCGCCGAGGTCTCCTATGAGCTGACCGACCCGACCGTCGATTCCCAGATCGTCAAGCTGAAGGCCGCGGGCGTCGACCTGCTCTACGACGCGTCGACGCCGAAATTCGCGGCGCAGGCGATCCGCAAGGTCGCTGACCTCGACTGGCACCCGGTGCACATCCTCGACATCAATGCGAGCCCGGTGTCGGCGACGCTGAAGCCGGCCGGCCTCGACATCTCCAAGGGCATCATCTCGACCAATTACGGCAAGGATCCCGCCGACCCGCAATGGAAGGACGATCCCGGCGTGAAGGCCTATTTCGCCTTCATGGACAAATATTACCCGGAGGGCGACAAGCTCAACACCGTCAACACCTATGGCTACTCGACGGCCGAGCTGTTGATCCAGGTGCTCAAGCAGTGCGGCGACAACCTCACCCGCGAGAACCTGATGAAGCAGGTGACCAGCCTGAACAAGTTCGTCCCGAGCCTGGCGCTGCCCGGCATGTCGATCACGACGGGTCCGAACGACTATCGCATCAACAAGCAGATGCAGATGATGAAGTTCAACGGCGAGCGCTGGGAGCTGTTCGGCCCGATCATCGAGGACACCGGGCCGGCGGGCTAGGTCGGGCCGCCGCGCAGACGGCCTTCCGGTTCAACCCGTCGAACACCTTGTCCGCTGTCATCACCCGCGCACTGTCGTCCCGGCGAAAGCCGGGAGGTGGATTCACACTCGAAGTGCAACACTTGAGCAGCAAAGACCTCTGTCGGGGTCTTGAAGTCAAGGCATTTGCGCGGGGTGTTGTTGTAGGCGGCGATGGACTTGCGAAGGCGGCGGGTCGGCAGCTTCTCAAGGTCGGTGTTGCGTGGGATGAAGCGGCGCATGCGGCCGATGGCGTTCTCGATGCCACCTTTCTGCCAGGGGGCGTGGGGATCGCAGAAGAACGTCTTGATCAAGAGGCTTTGCAAGGAAAGGTGAGCTGCGAACTCGGTGCCGTTGTCGAAGGTGACGGTCCGGCGGATCGGTTGTGGCAGGACCTCGAACAGGCGCACGAGATGGTGGGCGACGCCGGAGGCGAGCTTGCTTGCGAGGGGGACGCCGAGCAACAGGCGGGAGGTGCGCTCATGCACGGCCAAGATCTGCTGACCGTATTTGGAGAACATCATGAGGTCGGCCTCCCAATGGCCCGGGGTCTTGCGATCGGCGACCTCGATGGGACGCTGATCCAGCGAAACACGGCCTTCGATGAAGCTTGCGGGACTGCCGCCCCGCTTGCCGCGACGACCGCGCTTGCTCTTGCCGCGCGGCAAATAGCGTCGCCAGCTGAAGTCCGAGGTGCGGGTGAGCTGGGCATAGATGAAGCGGTAGATGCTCTCATAGGAGATCACCCTGCGGCCGTGCTCACGCGCCAGCCGGCCGGCGACCTGCTCGGGCGACCAGCCCCGACCAAGACGTTCCAACACCGCGCGGCGCAGGCCGGGCTCTCGTTCGAGGCGAGAGCCCGTCCAGCGCCGCGCTCGCATCTGTTGCTGGGCATAGCTGGGCTTGTAACCGACCTGAACGCCAGAATTGCGGTTCAGCTCCCGAGAGATCGTTGATGGCGGGCGATCCAAAGCTGCCGCGATTTGCCGGATCGAGCTACCACCGGCCGAAAGCCTGGCAATCTCGCATCGCTCCTCCAGGCAGAGCTGCTTGTAAGTCCGCCCCATGGCAACACCTCCAGATGGAAGTGTTGCACTTCGTTTGTGAACTCAGGGGACCCATACTCCGCGGCGGGTGTTGCGAACGGGACGTGTCGTTTCAGCATCCCTCAACAATGACCATTCGTGGTTATGGGTCCCGGCCTCCGCCGGGACGACAGTGAAGTGCTGGTCCAGCTACGACCTTCCTTTTTTGCGTCGCCCCCTACTTTCGTTGACTGAAAACGCTCACCTTTTCGGCATTGCTCGCCTTGCGTCGCAGCAAGCGTTCCGCCAGTATCCCGGCCCAGCGATGGCGACCGCGGGACCTTGAACCCGCGGGAAAGATCATCGGCCAAACCATCAGTCACGTGAGGAAAGCAGCATTATGAGGAATGGGATTTTCCACCTGGTCACGGGAACGGCGCTCGCGATTGCGCTGTCTGCAACGTCGGCCTTCGCGCAGAAGAAATACGATCCCGGCGCGAGCGATACTGAAATCAAGATCGGCCAGACCGTCCCCTTCTCCGGACCGGCCTCCGCCTACGCCACCATCGGCAAGAGCCAGGCCGCCTATTTCAAGATGATCAACGATCAGGGCGGCGTGAACGGCCGCAAGATCAATCTGATCCAGTATGACGACGCCTATTCGCCGCCCAAGGCCGTCGAGCAGGTGCGCAAGCTGGTCGAGAGCGACGAGGTGCTGCTGACCTTCCAGATCGTCGGAACGCCCTCGAACGCCGCCGTGCAGAAGTATCTCAACGCCAAGAAGGTGCCGCAGCTGTTCGCCGCCACCGGCGCCTCGAAGTTCACCGACCCGAAGGACTTCCCCTGGACGATGGGCTTCAACCCGAACTACTTCGTCGAAGGGCGAATCTACGGCCAGTACATCCTCAAGGAATATCCGAACGCCAAGGTCGGCGTGCTCTATCAGAATGACGACCTCGGCAAGGACTATCTGAACGGCCTCAAGGCCGGCCTCGGCGCCAAGGCGGCCTCGATGATCGTGTCGGAGGCGTCCTACGAAGTGTCCGATCCGACCATCGATTCGCAGGTCATCAAGATCAAGGATGCCGGCGCGGACCTGTTCTTCTCGGCCACGACACCGAAGCAGGCGGCCCAGGCGATCAAGAAAATCTACGAGATGGGCTGGAAGCCGGTACAGATCGTCGACATCAACGCCACCTCGGTCGGCGCAGTCATGAAGCCCGCCGGGCTCGAAGCGGCCAAGGGCGTGATCAGCGTCAACTACGGCAAGGACCCGCTCGATCCAACCTGGAAGGACGATGCCGGCCTGAAGCGCTATTTCGACTTCATGGCGAAGTACTATCCGGACGGCGACAAGGATTCGAACTTCAACACCTATGGCTACGCGACCGCGCAGATGCTGGTCACCGTGCTCAAGGCATGCGGCGACAATCTGACCCGCGAGAACGTCATGAAGCAGGCCGCATCGATGAAGGACGTGACGACCGACATCGCGCTGCCGGGCATCAAGGCCAACACCTCGGCGACCGACTATCGCGTCAACAAGCAGTTGCAGATGATGAAGTTCAACGGCGAACGCTGGGAGCTGTTCGGCCCGATCCTCGAGGACACCGGCGCGGCGGGCTAGCGTTCGCGCAGATTTGAGATGCAATCGGCGGCCTCCGGGCCGCCGATTTGTTTTTGGAGTTCGTGCACTCCCTCACCGTCCCCTGAGGAGCGCGCCCTTGCGCGTCTCGAAGGGTCGACGGCCACCAGCAGGGCCGTGCATCCTTCGAGACGCCGCTTCGCGGCTCCTCAGGATGACGGGACCAGTATCTCGCGTCGCGCCTACTTCGGTATCTCGCCGAAATTCTTGCCGACCGGCAGCACGGCATGGCGGATCAGCCGCGAGTCCTCCACGCCGGCCTGGCGGTGCTTCACCGCCTCGCGATAGACGGGATCGCGGATCATCTCGACGAAGGCGCCAACGCTTGGATACTCCGCGATGAAGCAGTGATCCCAGCGCTCCTCCTGCGGGCCGATCAGCATCAGCTCGAAGCGGCCCTGCCAGACGATGCGGCCGCCGAGGCGCTCGAACACCGGCCCGCTCTCGCGGCCATAGGCCGCATAGGCCTCGGCGCCGGTCGCCTTGCGGCCATCGGGATAGGCGGCCCATTCGCGCAAGCGCACCAGGTTGAGCATGTGGATCGGGCCCGGCCGGTTGTTGTCCCGGAACTGCGCGAAGACGTCCTTGGTCGGATCGATATGGCTCATGTTGAGCTCCTTTTCATTGGTTCCGCTCATATCTAGCACGCACCGCCCCACCTCCTAATCCCCCGTTAAGCTTTGCGTAACCGCCCCTTAAACCGGGAACGCTAGCGTCCGCGCGTGAAGGGTGTGAGCGTTGCGGATGGCGTGGGGACGTAAAAAAGGCGGTGGGCGCAAGGAGCCGCTGTTCGGGCTTCCGGCCGCGCTTGCCGACCTCAGACTGTCGCCCTCCGATCGCATTCCCGGCGGCGGCGACGACAAGCCCGCCAAATCGAAAAACAAGAGCGCCGACAAGAGCAGCGATTCCGGCAGCGAGCGGCCACGCCCGTCGCGCAGCGGCAGCAAGCGGCGCAGCAAGTCGCGCGGCTTTGGCATCGGCCGGCTGTTCTATTGGACCGCGGTGCTCGGCCTGTGGGCCGGCATCGCGGTGATCGGTGTCGTGGTGTGGGTCGGCGCGCATCTGCCGCCGATCCAGTCGCTGGAAATCCCGAAGCGTCCGCCGACCATCCAGATCGTCGGCATGGATGGCTCAGTGCTGGCGCAGCGCGGCGAAATGGCCGGCGCCAACATCGCCTTGAAGGACCTGCCGCCCTATCTGCCGAAGGCGTTCATCGCGATCGAAGACCGCCGCTTCTATTCGCATTTCGGCGTCGACCCGGTCGGCATTTTACGCGCAGCCATCACCAACCTCCTGCATCGCGGCGTCTCGCAGGGCGGCTCGACCTTGACCCAGCAGCTCGCCAAGAACCTGTTCCTGACCCAGGAGCGCACCATGCAGCGCAAGCTGCAAGAGGCCGAGCTCGCGCTGTGGCTGGAACGCAAGCACACCAAGGACGAGATCCTCGAGCTCTATCTCAACCGGGTCTATTTCGGTTCCGGCGCCTATGGCGTCGAGGCCGCGGCGCAGCGCTATTTCGGCAAGTCGGCGAAGAACGTCACGCTGCCGGAAGCCGCGATGCTCGCCGGCCTCGTCAAGTCGCCGTCGCGGCTGGCGCCAAACCGCAACCCCGAGGGCGCCGAGCAGCGCGCGCAAATCGTGCTCGCGGCAATGGCCGACGCCAAGTTCATCACCGACGCGCAGGCAAAGGCCTCGATCGGCCAGCCGTCGATCGCGGTGAAGCCGGCCGGCGCCGGCACCGTCAACTATGTCGCCGACTGGATCGGCGAAGTGCTCGACGATCTGGTCGGCCAGATCGACCAGGACATCGTGGTGCAGACCACGATCGATCCGAAGCTGCAAAGCGTCGCCGAAGCCGCCGTGATCGACGAGCTGGCCGCCAAGAGCGTGAAGTTCGATGTCAGCCAGGGTGCGCTGGTGGCGATGACGCCGGACGGCGCGGTGCGCGCCATGGTCGGCGGCCGGAACTACTCCGAGAGCCAATACAACCGGGCGGTGACCGCGAAGCGGCAGCCGGGCTCGGCGTTCAAGCCATTCGTCTATCTCACCGCGGTCGAGTCCGGGCTGACGCCGGACACCATCCGCACCGACGCGCCGCTCGACATCAAGGGCTGGAAGCCGGAGAACTACACCCACGAATATTTCGGCTCGGTGACGTTGACCCAGGCGCTGGCGATGTCGCTCAACACCGTGGCGGTGCGGCTCGGCGTCGAGGTCGGCGCCAAGAACGTGGTGCGCACCGCGCACCGGCTCGGCATCTCCTCCAAGCTAGAGCCCAACGTCTCGATCGCGCTCGGCACCTCGGAAGTGTCCGTGCTCGAACTGGTCGGCGCCTATGCGCCGTTCGCCAATGGCGGCTACGCCGCGTCGCCGCATGTGGTGACCAGGATCAAGACCAGTTCCGGCAAGCTGCTCTACGACCGTCCGGCCGATCCGCCGAACCAGGTGATCGAGCCGCGCTATGACGCGATGATGAACAGCATGATGCGCGAAACGCTGATCTCGGGCACCGCGCGCAAGGCGGAGATCCCCGGCTGGACCGCGGCCGGCAAGACCGGCACCAGCCAGGATTATCGCGACGCCTGGTTCATCGGTTACACCGCCAAGCTCGTCACCGGCGTCTGGCTTGGCAATGACGACAATTCGCCGACCAAGAAGGCAACCGGCGGCGGCCTTCCCGTGGAAGTGTGGAGCCGCTTCATGAAGGCAGCGCATCAGGGTGTGCCGGTCGCAGCGATCCCCAACTCGCAGGGCAATTGGGGAGCGGCGAACCTGATGCAGATCACTTCGCAGATCACCGCGCCATCGGTACCGTCCGCACCGATGCAGATCCAACCGCAGATGCAGGCGCCACAGCCGGTGCCGGTCCCCTCCGGCGGCTACTACCGGCAGCCACCACCGACGCCGACGCGCGCATCACCGCCACCCAACCCGAACGCGCGGCCGGAGGCGGCAGCCGGGCTCGATGGCTGGTTGGCCGATCGGTTGTTCCGGTAAGCGTGAGACGGCAAGTCGCGCCGCAACGTCAACTGTCATCCCCCGCGAAAGCGGGGGATCCAGTACGCCGCGGCCTCTCGATTGAAAACAGGCGCCTCTGGAATACTGGATCGCCCGCTTTCGCGGGCGATGACAGCGGAGGTCGGATTGGAGAGGTTGCCTACTCCTGAATCCCATAGCGATGCAGGTCGTTGCCGTGGGTATCGAGCCAGGTCTTGGCACGCGTGACCGACGCGCAGACCTTGTCGACCACCCGCCAGAACCGCGCCGAATGGTTCATCTCGACGAGATGCGCGACCTCATGCGCGGCGAGGTAGTCGAGCACGAAGGGCGGCGCCAGGATCAACCGCCACGAGAATGACAGCGAACCCGCCGAAGTGCACGAACCCCAACGGCTGGACTGATCGCGGATCGAGATCCGCCGCACCCGCACGCCGAGTTCCGCGGCATGCAACTGCGCCGCCTTCTGCAAATCCTTGCGCGCCTCACGCTTGAGGAAGTCGTGCACCCGGCGGTCCATGTGCTCGACGCCGCCGGCGACGCAAAGAATCTTCTCGCCGCTGTCGCGCGTCTCGGTCCAAACCGTGCCGCGCTCACCCGAGCGGTGCACCAGCCGATGCGGCACGCCGCGCAACGGCACCACCGTTCCGGGCTGGAACGGTGCGGCCTTCGGCAAACGGCCGAGACGAGCGGCGATCCAGCCGCCATGGAGATTGGCGAACTCCTTGGCCTCGGCGATCGTGCCGCGCGGCGGCATCGTCAGGATCGCTTCTCGATCGGTTGGATGAATTCTGAGCGTGTAGCGGCGCGCGCGTCGGTGCCGGCGCAACCTGACGGTGAAGAATTGGGAGCCGTGTCTGACCAGAATAGTCGACGGTTCGGCAGGCCGCCGATAGAGGAGCGCGCGAGTAGCCATTTCTGAGAGTCCGGGGAGCAGGAGTTCGCCCGAAGTCTGCCATATCCGCCGCCAGGGAAAGCGCTCGGCGCAAAAACAAATCATTTGCCCAATATACAGGGGTCCGCCGCTAAATGACCTCTACCGGCTGGGGTCGGAACCGGTATTTTTCTGATGAATCAAGGTTACGAAAAAGGCCCAAGAGATGAAATTAAATTCATCACTTGGGCCTTGCCCGATTTGAGATTTATTTAGTTAAATCAATGGCTTGCGGGGCCGCGATAATCGCGGCCGGGGTGATACCTATTCGGCCGCGGCGACCAGGGAAAGCCGCGTATTGGCCGCCGAAACCATGAAATCAGAGATCCGCGGCACGATTTCGGAGCGGAACCGGGAGCCGTTGAACACGCCGTAGTGCCCGACGCCCTTCTGCACATAGTGCACGCGGCGATGGTTCGGAATCGCGGTACAGAGCGCATGCGTCGCCTCGGTCTGACCGAGACCCGAGATGTCGTCCTTCTCTCCTTCCACCGTCATCAGCGCGACACGGCGGATTTTCGACGGATCGACCGGCTTGCCGCGATGGGTCATCTCGCCCTTCGGCAGTGCGTGTTTGACGAACACGAGATCGACGGTCTGCAAGTAATACTCGGCGGTGAGGTCCATCACCGCGAGATATTCGTCATAGAACTCACGGTGCTTGTCGACGAGATCGCCGTCACCCTTCACCAGATTGGCGAACAGCGCCTTGTGTGCGTCCATGTGCCGATCGAGGTTCATGCTGATGAAGCCGTTGAGCTGCAGGAACCCGGGATAGACGTCGCGCATCACGCCCGGATGCGGGAACGGCACCTTGGTGATGACATTGTTACGGAACCAGTCGATGCCGCGCTCTTCCGCGAGGTTGTTGACCGCGGTCGGATTGCGCCTGGTGTCGATCGGGCCGCCCATCAACGTCATCGACAACGGCACGAACGGGTCGTTGTTGGCTTCCATCACCGAAACGGCCGCAACGACCGGCACCGACGGCTGGCACACCGCCACGATGTGGATGTTGCCGCCGAGCGCGTGCAGCATCTCGATCAGGTAATCGACGTAATCCTCGAGATCGAACCGGCCGGCCGCGAGCGGCACCATGCGCGCATCGGCCCAGTCGGTGATGTAGACCTCATGCGTCGGCAGGAAGGCCTCGACCGTGCCGCGCAGCAGCGTCGCATAGTGGCCCGACATCGGTGCCACGATCAGCACGCGCGGCTGCGGCGAGCGCAACGGCCGCGTCAGCTTGCGATCGAAATGCAGCAGGCGACAGAACGGCTTCTCCCAGACAGAGCGGACCTCGACCGCCGTGCGGACGCCGTTGACCTCGGTCGTCGGCAGGTTCCAGTCCGGCTTGCCGTAGCGGCGCGTGGTGCGCTCGAACAGCTCGCAGGCAGCGGCGACCGACTTGCCGAATTCGGTATGCGTCCACGGATTGAGCGGATTCTGAAACAGGATCTTGGTGGCGTCGGTCACCGCGCGTACCGGGTTGAGCGACGCATGCGCCATCTCATACATCCAGTACAACGGCGTCGTGAGTGCCGGACTGCCTTCCGCCGCCAGTGGCGGGGCACCGCCAAATTCACCGATGGGCATAGTATTTTCAGACCCCTGTTTGCGCCGCAGCATACTGACCAATGCGTAACAATGCGTCAATGCGCCGCGAGCCGAATATGGAGCCGATATCGGGCTAAAACCCCGAAAATCCACGTGAAAGTGACATTTATTCACCACCCCGAGCAACGAACCGTTGCGCTTGGCGCTCTGCAAAAGGGCAAGGAAGACCGCAAAAGAGGCAGCAAACAGGATGGCGTTGATGACCAGCGCCCACACCATCAGGTCGGCGCGGAAGGCGTGATCGATCAGGAGCGAGCGCATGCCTTCGAACACGTAGGTCGGCGGCAACGCCCAGGCGACAACTTGCAGCCAGGCCGGCAGCACCTCGACCGGATAGTAGATGCAGGCCAGCGGCATCACCGCGAACATCAACGTCCAGACGATGCTCTCGGCACCGAGCCCGTTGCGCAGCACGAGGCCGGAGGCGAACACGCCGACCGACCAGCTGGTGAAGATCAGATTGCAGAAGAAGGCGATCAGCGGCAGCCCGATGGCGTAGAAGTTGAAACCGAAGAAGAACAGCGCCAGCAGCGTCATCGGGATCACCCCGATCGCGAGCCGGATCAGGCTCATGATCATCAGCGAAAGCAGGAATTCGATCGGCTTCAGCGGGCTCATCATCAGGTTGCCGAGATTGCGCGCCCACATCTCTTCCAGGAACGAGATCGAGAAGCCGAGCTGACCGCGGAACAGGATGTCCCACAGGATCACGGCACCGATCAGCGTGCCACCGGCCTTGGCGAAGAAGCCGGAGGTCTGCGAGATGTAATTCTGCAGGAATCCCCAGGTGATGATCTGCAAGGCCGGCCAGTAGATCAGCTCCAGCAGCCGCGGCCATGATGACATCAGGAGATACCAATAGCGCAGCACCATCGCGTTGATGCGTTGCAATGAAATCCCGCGCGGCTGATGGCTGACGAGTTCGCTCATGGTGCGCCCTCCCGCGCCCGGCCGCGCGCAACGTCGAGGAACACCTCCTCCAGGGTGTCGCGGTTGTAGCGCGCCATGATCCGCTCGGGGCTGTCGTCGTCCTGGATCTTGCCGCGCTTCATGATGATGACGCGGTCGCAGAGGCGCTCGACCTCCAGCATGTTGTGCGATGCCAACAGGATGGTCGCATTGTGGGTCTTGCGGTAGGTCTCAAGATGCTGCCGCACCCAATCGGCGGTGTCGGGGTCGAGCGAGGCGGTCGGCTCGTCGAGCAGCAGCAGGTCCGGCTCATTGATCAAGGCCTTCGCAAGCGCGACGCGGGTCTTCTGCCCGGCCGAGAGCTTGCCGTTGGAACGGTCCAAGAATTCCGTGAGATCGAGATCGGCGGCGAGCTGGCCGATCCGCTCGCGCAGATGTTTCACGGCATAGAGGCGGCCGAAAATGGTCAGGTTCTGCCGCACCGTGAGCCGCATCGGCATGTCGACATAGGGGCTCTCGAAATTCATCCGGCCGAGCACGTCATAGCGCTGCTCGGGGATTTTTGCGCCGAGCACGCTGACACTGCCCGAGGTCGGCAGCACCAGGCCCATGATCATCGCGATGGTCGTGGTCTTGCCGGCGCCGTTGCCGCCGAGCAGCCCGGTGATGCTGCCGCGCGCGATGCGAAACGAGATATCGTCGACCGCGCGGGTGGTCTTGTAGACCTTGACCAGCTGGGCAACGTCGATCGCGGCCGATCCGCCCCAATCGGCCACCGACGGCTGATTGGGCGCTTGTCCGTGACCCGTCCCGCTCTGTTGCATACGGCCGTCATTGAGCCATTGCGACAATAAGCGCAAGGCTTGGCCTGCATCCTTGCGCTAAGCCGCGAATTTGTGCGCCGCCCGCGGCACAGCTAAAGTCCCGAGATGATGACCGACGTCGCTTCCGATTTCCGCCAACCCCGCCGCTACGTCCGCCTGGATACGATCCTGCGGCTGCGCTGGCTTGCCGCGCTCGGCCAGCTGGTTGCGATCTTCATTGTGGCGCAGGGACTCGAGTTCGACGTTCCGATCGTCCCCTGCGTCATCATCGTGACGTTCTCGGCGCTGCTCAATCTGGCGCTACAGATCGCCTTCAACCCGATGCAGCGGCTGGAGCCGGCCTACGCGGCGGCGCTGCTCGCGTTCAACATCGTCGAGCTCGGTGGGCTGTTGTACTTCACCGGAGGGTTGCAGAACCCGTTCTCGTTCCTGTTCCTGGTCCCGGTGCTGATCTCGGCCACCGTGTTGCCGATCCGGCTGACGATCGCGCTCGGCTGCCTCGCGGTCGCCTGCGCCTCGGCGCTCTTCTTCTACCATCTGCCGCTGCCATGGGATGGCGGCGACGATCCGCTGGTGCTGCCGCCGATCTATCTGATCGGCGTCTGGCTTTCGATCCTGCTCGCCATCGGCGTCACCAGTCTTTACGCATTCCAGGTGACCGAGGAGGCGCGCCAGCTCTCCGATGCGCTGGCCGCGACCGAACTGGTGCTGACGCGCGAACAGCATCTGACCCAGCTCGACGGCCTCGCCGCCGCTGCCGCGCATGAGCTCGGCACCCCGCTGTCGACGATCTTCCTGATCTCCCGCGAGCTCGAGAAGACGGCGCATGACCCGGCGATCGCCGGCGACCTGAAGACCGTGCGCGAACAGGCGCAGCGCTGCCGCGACATCCTGAGCAAGATCGCGCAATTGTCATCGAGCGGCGCGCCGTTCGACAACATGAAGCTGTCGACCCTGATCGAGGAGGCGGTGGCGCCGCATCGCGATTTCGGCATCAATATCAAGGTGCGGCTTGCTGTCGCAGCAACCCCCGAACCGGTCGCCGCGCGCAATCCGGCGATCCTCTATGGCGTCGGAAACATTCTGGAAAATGCGGTCGATTTCGCGCATCAGACCGTCGAGGTGAACGCCTGGTGGAATGCGGAAACCATCGAAATCGTGGTTTCCGACGACGGCCCGGGCATCGCGCCCGACATGCTGAAACGGATCGGCGAGCCGTATCTGTCGCGCCGCCGGGGCGCGGATGAGGCCCAAAATGCGCGTGGGGGCTTGGGCTTGGGGGTTTTCATCGCAAGGACATTGCTGGAACGCACCGGAGCCAAGGTGTCGTTTACCAATCGCACTTTCCCCGATCACGGCGCCGTGGTGCAGATCGTCTGGCCGCGCGATCGCTTCGAGGAAGCGGCGGGAGACACAGGCACGACATCTTAAGAACGGTTCTCAATCGCACCTCTGGCATACCGGATGCATCGTTCTTTCCGGACTTGCACGCGACTTTCGGCTGCCTTGGCAGCGCCCCAGTGCAACCCCATATTATGCATGTCTGCCACAGGGAAAAATGGATCGTGAACGCAATCACTGAACTGAATGACCATGCTGACAAATCGCTCCTCATCGTCGAGGATGACAAGCCGTTCCTGGAACGGTTGTCGCGCGCGATGGAGACGCGCGGCTTCTCAGTGAAGTCATGCGATACGGTGTCCGACGGCATCGCCGAGATCGGCCGCGCCGCGCCGGCTTTTGCGGTCGTCGACCTCCGGCTCGGTGACGGCAACGGCCTCGACGTCGTCTCGGCGTTGAAGCGCAAGCGTCCCGAAGCACGCGCGATCGTGCTCACCGGCTACGGCAATATCGCCACCGCCGTGACCGCGGTGAAGATGGGCGCCGTCGACTATCTGTCGAAGCCCGCCGATGCCGATGACGTCGTCGCCGCGCTGCTCGCGACCGGTACCGAGAAATCCGAGCTGCCGGCCAATCCGATGTCGGCGGACCGCGTGCGCTGGGAGCACATCCAGCGCATCTACGAGATGTGCAACCGCAACGTCTCGGAGACCGCGCGCCGCCTCAACATGCATCGCCGCACGCTACAGCGCATTCTCGCCAAGCGCGCGCCGCGCTAAGCGATCGCTTCATCTGTTTTCGCGATGGCCGGGCTCGCCCCGGCCATTTGCTTTTGTAGGATGGGTAGAGAGCAGCGAAACCCATCATCTCTCCGCGCGGAGGAAAAGTTGATGGGTTTCGCTTCGCTCTACCCATCCTACCGAATCACGCTTCTAAAACTCATGCCCCTGCGGATCGACCAGGCGGTTGATCCGCTGCGCCGCCGCCATCGCAAAGCGCACCGTCATGGCCTTGCGGGTGGCGGCCGGCAGGCGATGCTCCGGCGCCTCGCAATGCAGATGCGCGCCATAGGCGTCGGCGATGATCAGGCCGGTGTCGATCGGAAAAATCTCGCACGGCAGATCCTGCGTGAACGCGAAGAACAACCGGTCGCAATGTAGCCGGTAGTCCTGCCATTTCTGATCGGCGCGCAGATCCTCGACCGACGACTTGATCTCGACGATCCAGATCTCCCCGCGCTCATTCAACGCCACCAGATCAGCCCTTCGGCCGGACGGCAGCGGCAATTCGCTGATGCAGGAAAATCCCAGCGATCGCAGAAGCCGCGCGGTGCCGCGCGCGATCGCAAGCGCGGTTTCCGACTGACGTCGGTCGGGCGCGGGCACGAGCGCGATCTGGCGGGCAGGCGATTCCATCCTCCCAGACTAGCCGATTCCATCGAGCATGATCCGGAAAAGTGGAATCCGGTTTTTCGTCAAGGCAATGCTCGCGCGCATGAAGGCCAACGGCAGCGCCGGAATCGGCCGCAAATTCGCGAGGAAGGCGCCTTGGTTTCGGCCTCAAGCCACCGCGAAGCCGGTGGAACCTGGATACCGAGGGACGAAACACTGAAGGAGAGACCCATGCGGTCACGCATCACACTTCGCTCACTCGTCTTCGCTCTCGCAGCCCTGCCGCTATCCGCCGGACTGTCGTCGGCCATGGCCAAGCCTGTGGTCGAAGTCGCGTTCGTGCTCGACACCACCGGCTCGATGGGCGGATTGATCGAGGGCGCCAAGCGCAAGATCTGGTCGATCGCGTCAGCGATCGTCGATTCCAATCCCGACGCCGACATCAGGATGGGCCTGATCGCCTACCGTGACATCGGCGACGACTATGTAACCAAAAAGGTCGAACTGACCCGCGACATCCAGGATCTCTATGCCAACCTGCTGGAATTGAAGGCGCGCGGCGGCGGCGACTGGCCGGAGAGCGTCAACGAGGCGCTCGACGTCGCCGTCAACAAGATGCAGTGGACGCAGGGGCCCGACAACACGCGCATCGTGTTCCTCGTCGGCGACGCCCCGCCGCATATGGATTATGCACAGGACACCAAATATCCGATTACGCTCGCAGTCGCCAAGCAACGCGGCATCATCGTCAACGCCGTACTCGCCGGCCATGCGCAGGATACCGAACGGGTATGGCGTGATATCGCCCAGAACGGCAATGGCGAGTTCATCCCGATCCCGCAGGATGGCGGCCAGATCGTCACCATCGAGACGCCGTTCGACGACGACATCATCATCCTGCAACGCGAGATCAACGGCACGGTGATCCCCTACGGCCCCGCGCGCTGCAAAAGCGAACGGAGTCCAAGACCCAGCAGCTGGCCAGCGTCGCCGCGGCATCGCCGGCGCGCGCCTCGGAGATGGCGAGCTTCATCAACAAGCGGGCGAAGGCGACGTCGGAAGCGGTCACCGGCGATGGCGACCTCGTCGCCGACGTCGCGGCCGGCCGCAACGAGATCGCCAAGGTCAAGGACGAGGACCTGCCCGACAACCTCCGCGCCATGAAGCCCGAGGCACGCGCCGCGGAGATCGACAGGCAGATCGCGCAACGCAAGGCGTTGAACGAGAAGCTCGCGGCCCTGGTCGCCAAGCGCGACAAATACGTCGCCGAGCACCGCAAGAGCGCGCCGAAGGCATCGTCGTTCGATCGCGTGGTCGAGGACACGCTGAAAGCACAGATCAAGCGGTAGAGATCAGCCGAATTTTATCACTTCCCGCCCCCGCTTGCGGGGGCGGGGGCCTGACCGACATGCTCACCTCACTCGGTCGCGACATCCAGCGGTGGCCCCAGGATCACGCCTTCATTGGCGCGCAAATCGAGGATGCCTTCGACCTTCTCGCCCTGCCGGTCCATGAAGGTCGACAGCAGCACCTCATTGCTGAAGCCGATCGCGCTGGAGGAGACCGATGCGGGCGCTGCGCCGAAGTTCAGCGCGACCACGGCAACGCCTTCGGCGGCGCGGCGCCGGAACAGCAGCACATCGCCATGCGCAGCCACCGGCTCGTAGCTGCCATGGACGAGCTGCGGCAGCTTCCGTCGTAACGCGATCAACGCCTTGTAGAGGCTGAGGATCGACGCCGCATCCGCCTCGAGGCTTGCGACATTGTCGCTTGCAAAATCCGGCGCGAGCGGGAGCCAAGGCCTGGCGGTCGAGAACCCGGCATAGCGCTCGGCGTTCCATTGCATCGGCGTGCGACAGCCATCGCGGCCGACGCCAAGACCAGGCACGTTCCTCTCCCAGGGATCGCGCACCTGATGCGGCGCGATCGCGACCTGGCGCATGCCGATCTCGTCGCCGTAATAGAGCGTCGGCGTGCCGCGCAACGTCAGCAGCAGCATCGCGGCGACCGCCGCCTGCGCGGGCCCGACCCGGCTTGCCACCCGTGGCCGGTCGTGGTTGCCGAGCACCCAGTTCGGCCACGCGCCCGGCGGCAACGCCTTTTCGTAATCGGCGACGATCGCCTCCACCGAGCGCGCGCTCCACAAGGTCGATAGCAGCGCGAAATTGAACGGCATCTGCGCACCGCGCAGATCGTTGCCGTAATAGGCGACCAACCGGTGCAGCGGCAGATAGATCTCGCCAATCAGCACGCGGTCGCCGAACTCCTCGGTGACCCGGCGCATCTCGGTGATGACGGCGTGCACTTCGAGCTGGTCGGTCGAATACTGCGTCAGCAATCTCTCATGCGGCGGCCGGCCATCGCGATAATGCGGGTTCGGCGGATTGTCGCGAAATTCGGCGTCCTTGATCAGGTGCCAGATCACGTCGACACGAAAGCCGTCGACTCCCTTGCGCAGCCAGAAGCGCATGACGTCGTAGATTGCGTCCCTGACCTCGCGGTTGCGCCAGTTGAGGTCGGGCTGCTGCGCCAGGAAGGCGTGATAGTAATATTGGCCCGAGGCCTCGTCATAGGTCCAGGCGCTGCCGCCAAACTCCGACAGCCAGTTGTTGGGCACCCCGCCATCCGACGCCGGATCGCGCCAGATGTACCAGTCACGCTTCGGATTATCGCGCGAGCTCTTGGCCTCGATGAACCAGGGATGCTGGTCGGAGGTGTGGTTCGGCACCAGATCGAGGATCAGCTTGAGGCCGGCATCGTGCGTGGCCGCGACCAGCTCGTCGAAATCCTCCATCGTCCCGAACAGCGGATCGATGCCGGTGTAATCGGAGATGTCGTAACCGAAATCGGCCATCGGCGACGGGAAGACCGGTGACAGCCAGACCGCGTCGACGCCAAGCCGCATCAGATAGGGCAGATGCGCGATGATCCCCTGAGATCGCCGACGCCGTCACCGTCGCTATCCCCGAACGAACGCGGGTAGACCTGATAGAAAATGCCGCGCCGCCACCAGTCCCGGTCACCCTGGTCCATCCCGCTCCCCAATCCGTCGTCGCGCCCGTGTCCCCGAGGCGATCCAGCCGTTCAGGGATGACGCACAATTCGGGACGGAAAAATGGCGGTATTCAATGCCGGGCGATGGCGAGCTGATAGATCGTGATCAGCACCTCGAACAGGATCAGGAACACGATGATCAGCTCCAGCCGCAGCGAGCGGCTGGTGTCGATGATATCGGTCAACACCTGCGCGGTCTCGGCCACAACAGCGAGCTTGCGGTTGAGCGATTCCGCGCGCTCCTTCAATTCATACTCGTCCTCGAGCCGGGCATAGAGCCGTTCGAGCTGCGGCTTGTCCCAGAGGATGTCGGGCTTCTCCGACACCTCGACCGGCCCAGCCACGCGATGCCGCACCGACAGCGCGTTGCCGATGTGCTTGAGGATCGCGACGCGGCCGCCGAGCACCCGGCCGTCCTTGGCGAGTTCGCGCGCGAACGGCTCGGTCGAATCGAACACGGCGCGCACCTCGCGCTCGTGCCGCGCCAGCACCACGCTCTTCGCCAGTGCCTCCCCGACCAGGATCAGCCGTTCCGGCGACAGGCTTTGCAGGTAGATCGGACCGCCCGGCGGAATCTGGTCTTCCTTGTCGGCGGCCACTTCGATGATCGCGATTTCCTCCTCGCGCCGCGTGAACAGGCCGGTCATGCGCGACTGCAGGCTGCGCAGGAATTCATCCTCCTCCAACGCGTTGAGGCCGATCAGGACGACGACGCCGTAGCGGAACAGGATCGCCACACCATTGTCATTGACGCGAAAAGCCAACGGCGTCGTGGCAAGCACGTCGCCGCGCTCGAGCCCGGACGTGTTGATACGGTCCGCGACGAAGAAGGCGCGGGCCGTGGTTCGGGGTCCGCCGAGCGGCGGTTTGAGAGCCTGGGTCGTCATCGAGTTCGGGACTACGGGGACCTGGTTCATGATCGAGAACGGCCGCGGACCGGCCTGCCCATGTATTTGTTCTGTCGACGCGACCTTATCACGGTCCGTTTTGGGATCACACGCCCGGTGCAGCGGCATTTCCGGTGCATGTTGACGGCATTTTCCGGTGGCCTATGGTGGCTCCATGAACGAGACAACCGAAACCAAACCGAAGGCCGGCGCGATGATCGTGCCGGTGACGCTGTTCGAGCAGAACTGCACCATCATCTGGCACGAGCCGACCAAGAAGGCCGTGGTGATCGACCCCGGCGGGGATGTGCCGAAGATCCAGGCGGCGATCGCGCAGGCCGGCGTGACGGTCGAGAAAATCTGGCTGACCCACGGCCATATCGACCATGTCGGCGGCGCCGCCGATCTGCGCGACGCGTTGCAGGTCAAGATCGAGGGGCCGCATATCGCCGACAAGTACCTGCTCGACAACGTGGTCTCGAGCGGCGAACGCTTCGGCATGACAGGCGTCCGCAATTTCGGCCCCGACCGCTGGCTCGACGAGGGCGATCAGGTCTCGATCGGCGACCTCACCTTCGACATCCTGCACTGCCCCGGCCACTCGCCGGGCAGCGTGGTGTTCTTCAACAAGGAGCTGCGCTTCGCCCATGTCGGCGACGTGCTGTTCGCCGGCTCGGTCGGACGCACCGACCTGCCCGGCGGCAGCCACCCGACCCTGATCCAGTCGATCAAAGAAAAGCTGCTGCCGCTCGGCGACGACGTCGGCTTCATCTGCGGCCACGGCGCTGGATCGAGCATCGGGCAGGAGCGGATGACCAACCCGTTCCTGACCGGCGAGATGTAGCGCCTCGTTCGCGCATCGCCTTACGGCTGCTTCATCAGCCCCGCGGCGGTCAGTGCCCGCGTGATGACACCACTGACATTGACGCCGTTGCTGCGCTGCTTGCCCGGCTGCCTGGCTTGCTTCTTTGCCGGCCGACCGCTGCTGCGACCGGCTGCCGGCTCGGGCTGATCGGCAGGCACCGGTATCGTCATCGAGATCGTGTCCGCACGCTCTCGCGGCACGCCGGTCGGCGCGATCTGCGGCTGACGGACCTGATCGGTCAGACCGAAAAACTCGGCGATGTGATACGACGAGGAGATTCCGGCCTCGATAAGGAACGCACCTTCGACGCCATAACGCTCATCATTGCCGGCGAGGCCGAGCGGCGTGCCGTGCGCCATGTCGGTGATCGAATAGGATTCGACCAGCGTCTGGCCGTCGGCGTTCCACCACACCTCGCGTGGATGGCCGTCGACATCAGACTTCGACATCGCCTTCAGCGGCAGGCCATGAAGATCGAGCCATTGCCGGACGATGGCATCGCCATTGCCCGGATGCACGGTGCGGTCGGCGCTGCCATGCCACACCGAGATCCGCGGCCAATCGCCCTTATGGGGCGACGCGTTGCGCACGAGGTCGCCGAGCTCCGGCGCCGACAATGCGCTTCCCTGCATCATCGCGCCAAGGGCCTCACGCAGATTGCCGGCGACGCCGAACGGCAGGCCGGCGATGACGGCGCCGGCCGCGAACACGTCGGGATAGGTCGCGAGCATGACGGCCGCCATCGCGCCGCCGGCGGAAAGTCCGGTGACGAAGATCCGGCGCGGATCGATCTTGTGCGTGCCGGCGATGTGACCGACCATCTCCCTGATCGATGCGGCCTCGCCCTGGCCGCGCGCGATGTCTTCCGGGTCGAACCAGTTGAAGCAAGTGTTGGCGTTGTTGACGGACTGCTGCTCGGGCATCAGCAGCGCGAAGCCGTAATGCTTCGCCAAAGTCGACCAGCCGGCGCCGAGATCGTACGACGCTGCGGTCTGGCCGCAGCCATGCAGCACCACGACGAGCGCGGGCGATCGCGCCAGCTGCTCGGGCACGTAGCAGAACATCTTCAGCGCGCCTGGGTTGACGCCGAATTCGGTCGTCTCGACGAGCGGCGTCGGTATGGCCGGCGCGAGCGCGCCGAGGCCGCCGAACCCGCTCATCTTCGGCAGATGACGCAAGAATTCGACGTTGTTGACCAGAGACAACAGCAACTCCTGAGGTGATTTATTCTTCCGTGTCACCCGATCAGATAATTGCTGCACTGCAAAATGAAAAGGCCGTGTGCTGTCTTTCGCTGCGGAATTGTGAGAATCGGCGTTAACGCGTGATCGGAACTCCGTGCGAGGCAGATTGCTTGAATTAGTTGCCTTAGCACCTTGTTTGGGCATGAACTTTCCAGAAAAGGCGCGCCATGGTCGGTGGATTCATGAGGTGGCGCGCCGCATCCATGACAGAAATACGGCCGAAATCGATATCGACAGCACAAACAATGCGCATGCCGCAAACAGCGCCAGATACGCAGATGTCGCGCTCTCCACGGCAAAGAAGACCGCACCGATCGCGGCGACGCCGGCCGCATTGCCGATCTGGGTCGTGGTGCCGTACATGCCGGCACCGGCACCGGCGCTTGCGGGCTTCACACCCGACAGCACTGCGCTCGACAGCGGCGCCATCACAAGGCCCTGACCGTAACCGAACATCATCAGCACCAGTGCGAGCAACAGCGCCGATGGCGCGGCGACCGTGTGAACCGTCGCGACCAGCACGGCAAGCCCCGCGATCTGCACGGCACAGCCCTCGATGATCACCAGCGTGCCGCGATGTTTGGCGCGCGCGCCGCTGTGCCGCGAGGCGATCACGAAGGTCAGCGCCAGTGGCACGAACACCAGCCCGGCTTCCAACGGCGGAATCTTCAAACCCTTCTGCATGAACATGGTCATGACCAGATAGAACGACAGATTGGCGAAGAAAAAGAAGAACACTGCGACCAGCCCACGCATGAAGGCAGCATCCGACAGCAGCGACAGATCGATCAGCGGCATGCCGCCGCGGCGGGCGACGCTGCGTTCGAGCCGCACGAAGGCCGCGATGACGGCGACGCCCGCAGCCATCACCAGCCAGACCCACGCCGCCCAGCCGAGATCGTGACCGAACAGCAACGGGCCGATCAGGCACAGCAGCCCGACGAACAACACGATCGCGCCTGGAACGTCGATCCGCGTGCCGGCGCGGCGCGGCACCGTCGGCATCATCTTCAGCGCGGCGGCGATGATGATGATGCCGATCGGCACGTTGACGAAGAACACCGCGCGCCAGCCAAGGCCGGCGAGATCGAGCGTCACCAGCACGCCACCAAGCGTGAAGCCGGCAGCGCCGGCAAGCCCCAGCACGATGCCGTAGATGCCGAAAGCCCGCGCGCGGGCGGCATCGGAGAACAACAGATGCAGCGTCGCAAGCACCTGGGGCACCATCAGCGCCGCGGTCGCGCCCTGCGCGAGCCGCGCGATGATCAGCTCGGGCCCGGATTGCGCGAGCCCGCACCACAGTGAGGTCATCGAGAACCCCGCGACACCGGCGACGAACACGTTCCTGGTGCCGTAGATGTCGCCGAGCCGGCCGCCGGTGATCACCAGCGTGGCGTAGGCGATCAGATAGATCGCGACCACGGCCTCGATCTGCGCCGGCGTTGCGTGCAGCTCCGTCGCAATCGTCGGGATCGCGACGTTGACGATGAAGGCATCGACGCCGAACATGAACTGGGCGGCGACGACGATCGCCAGCACCCACCAGCGGCGGGATGTCTCCGCGCGCGTCGCAACGATCTGGTGCATGCCCTGTCCTGCCCGCAATGACGTTGCAGCCGACATCAGCAGATTCCCGTCATCTCCTCGATTACCTCGGACGTAAGCGCTGGTTCACGGGCACGTCATCCATGGCCACTCCCACCGGCCTGCGGTCGCCGCGCAATTTGCGTTGATGCGCTGGGAAACATTCCGGAGGGCGGCAATCGCCGCTGATTTGCGCAACAACCATGCGGGTGCCGCGGCCTCGGAGCATTGCCTTGCTTTCGCCCACCCCGTAGGTTGGCGCAAAGCCCCCGATAACAATAGTCCGGAGAGAACGACCTATGGCGCGCCTCAAGTTCGGAGCCTTCCTCGCCCCGCATCACCCGATCGGCGAGCATCCGATGCTGCAATTCCGCCGCGACCTCGATTTCGTCGAGCAGCTCGACAACCTCGGCTATGACGAATTCTGGTGCGGCGAGCACCATTCCTCGGGCTGGGAGACCATCGCTTCGCCGGAAATGTTCCTGGCTGCCGCTGGCGAGCGCACCAAGCGCATCAAGCTCGGCACCGGCGTGATCTCGCTGCCCTACCATCACCCCTTCAACGTCGCGCAGCGCATGGTGCAGCTCGACCACATGACCGGCGGCCGCGCCATCTTCGGCTCCGGTCCGGGTGCACTCGCCTCCGACGCGCATACGCTCGGCATCGACCCGATGACCCAGCGCGACCGCCAGGACGAGGCGATTGCGGTAATCCGCCGCCTGTTCAATGGCGAGCGCGTCACCGCCAAGACCGACTGGTTCGAGATGCACGATGCCGCGTTGCAGATCCTGCCGCTACAGGAGGACATGCCGTTCGTGGTGGCCTCGCAGATCTCGCCGTCGGGCATGACGCTGGCCGGCAAATACGGCATCGGCATCATCTCGCTGGGCTCAATGTCGACCCAGGGCCTGATGGCGCTGCCGCAGCAATGGCAATTCGCCGAGGATGCCGCGACGAAGGCCGGCACCACGGTGAGCCGCGCCAACTGGCGCGTGCTGCTCTCCTGGCATATCGCCGAGACCCGCGAGCAGGCGCGGCGCGAGGCCGGCGCCGGCCTGATGCGCTGGCACAACGAATATAACGTCGGCACCCTGATGCGGCCGGGCCTGACCGCGTTCGGCTCGCCCGATGAGGCCGTCGACAAGACCGCCTTCATCGAAGGTGCGGCGTCGACTATCGGCACGCCGGATGATCTCGTGAAGATGATCAAGAACCTGATCGACGTCTCCGGCGGCGTCGGTTCGATCATCGGCTTCGCGCATGACTGGGCCAACATCGAAAACACCCGTCGCAGCTGGGACCTGGTGGCGCGCTATGTCGTGCCAGAGATCAACGGCTATATCGACGGCCTGCGCAAGTCGCGCCAGTTCCTGATCGACAACCGTGCCGTGTTCGAGCGCGCCGGCCAGGCCGTGATGGCCAAGATCATGCAGAACGACAAGGCCGCCGCCGCGCTTCAGCAAACCGGCACAGGCCGCGTCGCGATCCCGGCCGTGAACGCGCCCGACCTCGCCAAGGAAGCGGCGAAGCAGAAGGCGTGAGAGCACAGGCGCCTTGCAGGAAGGCCAGCTCGCGCCATGTCCACAGCTGTCGTCCTGGCGAAAGCCAGGACCCATAACCACAGAGTTGAGTTGGTGAGGAAAGCTGTAGCCCCGGCGTCGCGCAACAATTGAGATCTGGGGTAATGGGTCCCGGCCTTCGCCGGGACGACGCTAAATTGTTGCGCTGGCTGTCGCAGCTCTACGCCGCCGCACCGATTCCCACCACATCGATGCCATCGACGCGGCCGCGGATCGGAAGCGTGCCGAGATCATTCACCGGAAATGGCGGCGGCGCGGCGAAACGCGACATCGCCGCGCGCGACGCGAGAAAGCCGCCATCGACCTTGCGGCTCAGTTCCTCCAGCCGCGCGGCGGTGTTCATGACGTCGCCATTGAACACGATGGCCGGCTTGACGTCGCCGATCTCGCCGACGATCACGGGACCGAAATGCAGGCTGCCACGGATCTGCGGCACCGCGCCGAACTCGCGCTCGAACTGCGGCGCGGCCTTTTGCAGCGCGGCGCGCATCGCCACAAAGCAGCGCAGCGGCCGGCAATCGACCGCGCCAAGCCCTTCCGGCCAGGTGACAATAATTTCGTCGCCGATATAGTTGAGCACCTCGCCGCGATAGTCGACCACTGACTCCGTCAGCAGACGGAAGGTACGATCGAGAAAACGATGGATCCCGATGCCGCCGAGCCGCTCGGCGAGCCCGGTCGAGCCCGCGATGTCGACGAACAGCACAAAGCGGTTCTCCTCGACCGGCGAGTGATAGCGGCCAGAGACGAAATTCATGAAGACGCGCGGGCCGATCAGGTTGGCGATGCTGAAGCCGAGGTTGAGGATCACGGAAATCACCCCCGAATAGGCGATGCTGCGCCAAAAATCCTCAGGCGAGGTTTGCAACTCAAACCCGGCAACGCGTTCACCGACCTGAAGCAGCTGGATGACGATGATGAGGACGGCGTAGATTGCGCTGCGTACGGCGAGAAGAGCGACAAAGGACAGCCGGCGGAGCGGCTCAGACAGCGGGCCTTGCAGCACGAACAGTTCGAGGCCGCCGATCACGACGCAACTGACGATGGTGTAGGAAATTGCCGCGACGAGCTGCGGCCAGGCGGCACGGCCTTGCGCGATATTGACCGCCACGCTCGCCAGAACGCCGGCGACGATGATGGCAGCGAGAAAGCGCAGTTGCCGCTCAAGTTTCGCGTTCATGGGAGACGTCCACAATCTCAAGCTAACAAAGCCAAACTCCCTCTATCGTCATTCCGGGGCACGCGAAGTGCGAACCGCAGGTGCGCAATTGCGCAGCGGGGAATCTCAGGATTCCGGTTTCGCTGCTCTGCATCGCCCCGTGATGACCGGGCCCATTACTCCGCCCCCTGATCGAACGCCTTGCGCAGCGCGACGTAGCCAGCCTGCTGCTGGCTCCAGTTGCGGCCGCCGGTGATGGCCCCGTCGACGACGAGGTCATGGCCGTTGATGAAGCTCGATTCGTCGCTCGCCAGGAATACCGCGGCATGTGCGATGTCGTCGGGCAGGCCGGCACGCGGGATCGGCTGCGCCGCCTTGTAGACCTCGCGCATCACGGCCGGGGTCTTCTCGGCAGCTTCCGTCGACAACCCCAGTGCCTTGCCGAAAATGCCGGTGGCGATCGCGCCGGGCGAGATCGAGTTGACCCGGATGCCGGATTCGCCGAGCTCCATCGCCACGCATTTGGTGAAGTGAATCACGGCGGCCTTCGCCGCGCCATAGACCATCGACGAGGAGAAGCCAGCGAGCCGTCCGGCGATGCTGCCATTGTTGATGATGCTGCCGGAGCCCTGTTTGCGCATGTACGGCGCGGCATGCTTCATGCCGAGCATGACGCTGCGTACCAGGGTCGCCATCGCGGCGTCGAACCGCTCGACGTCGAGACCCTCGATGCCGCCGGTCTGCGCCGGGCCGCCGGCGTTGTTGAACAGGCAGTCGATCCGGCCGAATTTCTCCACCGCGAGCGCGATCAGCGCCTGCATCTGTTCTTCGACCGTGACGTCGGTCTGCCGAAACACGCAAGTGCCGCCGAGCTGTTGCGCCAGTGCCTCGCCCTCCGGCGCGCGGCGCCCGGCAATCACGATGCGCGCGCCCTCCGCGACAAAGACCTCCGCCGTGCGCAGCCCGATGCCGCTGGTCGCCCCTGTGATCACCGCGACCTTGCCGTCCAGCCGTCCCATGCCAGTCCCCAAGCTGCTCTTTGATATCGCGGATATTCACTGGCTGTTTCCGGCAACGCAAGGCATGGACGCGGTTAACGCCTAGCAAGGTCCGCCTGTGGCCAGAAGGCCACAACTGCGCTTTTTCGGTCGCAGCGGCCTTATTTTGGGTCGCCTGTTCACGTGAACTGGAACGACCGATGGCGAAGTGGATCGACGATTTCAGGGAAGGTTGGCGGGGCGATTCCCAGCCTTCGCTGTCGCTTGCAGCGGCGTTCGCGGTGCTCTGTCTCGTTTTGGCCACGGCCGCGCGCTTCGGGCTCGCCCAGATCCGGCCCGACGTGTTCTTCACGCCCTATTTCCCGGCGGTGTTCTTCGCGACCGCGTTCGGCGGCTACAGGGTCGGAATCGCGACCGCGCTGGCGAGCGGACTGCTCGGCGTCATCATCAATTTCAGCAGCGCGACCGTCGATCCGGCGCGCTTTGCCTTGCTGATGATCTTCTGGGTGGTGTGCGGCATCGCGATCTGGGGGGTGGAACACTATCGTTCCCTGGTCGCGCAGCAGCGCGAAGTCTCCAGGCGGCTGATCGAGGAGGAGCAGTACCGCAAGATCGTGGTCGACGAATTGCAGCACCGGTTGAAGAACAAGTCCTCGACCATTCACGCCGTGCTGCATCAGGCGCTCCAGGACCGGCCCGAGGTCTGGCAGCGCATCGACCATCGCATCCGCGCGCTCTCCGCGACCGATGACCTGATCGCGCGGGTCGACGGCTATGGCTGCGATATCAAGGATTTGCTGCGCTCGGAGCTCGGGCCTTACGGCCACGTGCGGTTCAATCTCAATGGCGAGCAGCTGTTCCTGCCCGCCAAGCTCGCGGTTTCGCTGGCGCTGATCTTCCATGAACTCGCGACCAACGCCGGAAAATACGGCGCCTTCTCCTCGCCACGCGGGCTGCTGCAGGTGTCGTGGACGGTCGACGACGGGCGTCTCAACGTGATCTGGGACGAGACCGAAGGACCGGTGGTCGAAGCTATTGGCGAAGCCGGCTTCGGCACCAAGCTGCTGAAGTCGGCGCTGCGGCCGTTCGACGGCAAGACCGAGATCAGCTACCTGAGGACCGGTGTTCACTGCACGATGCAGTGCAAGCTTCCGAGCTGTTGATAAGTCGGGTTTTCGGTACACGCATATTGTTTGCGCATGCCGATGCAACCGCGCGCTCCGCAATCGCTTTCGCCGGCGACCGGGCCCGCCATTGATACTCTGTTAATGACGATTGCCGCGGCGGCTTGCGAAAGCAGCCCGGGTCTCATTCTGTCACGGCATTTCGCAGGTCCGCTTAACCAAAACTACAACGGACTTTGCCAAGGTCGACGCATGCATAATCTCACCAAGAACGATTTTCAGACGGGTGCGACAGCGCCAAGCCACGATGACATTTCCGGAAACGAATTGCGCATCCTGCGCGACCTGCTCCAGCTGCTGCCGGCGGGCGTTACCGTGCAGGACGAGCAAGGCCAGTTCATCCTGGTGAATGAAGCGGCCGCGACCCAGTTGCAGCTCGCGGCGACCGCGAGCCAGCCGCCTGCCGCCGACGATCGCCATGCCGCGAGCCTGGACCTGCTGCGCAGCGGCCGTCCGGTGGTGCTCGAGGAAGTGCTGTCCTGCGGCGCGGCGAGACACGTGTTCCTCACCTCGCACCGGCCGGTCCAGATCGCCGGCCGCAATCTCCTGATCTCGGCCTCGACCGACATCAGCGAGCAGAAGGCATTCGAGGACCAGCTGTTCCGCTCCGCCTATTACGACGAGCTCACCGGCCTGCCGACCCGCCGCGTGATCGAGCATCGCGTCAACAGCCTGATCCGCGACGCCTCGCAGAGCCACTTTGCGCTGGCGTTCCTCGATGTCGACAATTTCAAGCACATCAACGACTATTACGGCCACGCGATCGGCGACGCGTTGCTGATCGAACTGTCGAAGCGGCTCGGCCACGCGCTGCGCGACACCGACGTGCTGTCGCGCATCTCCGGCGACGAATTCCTGCTGTTGCTAAATCCGATCAGCGGCAATGACGAGGTCGCCGAATTCATCCACCTCATGCAGGAGCGGCTGAAGGCGCCGTTCTTCATCGAGGAATCCGAGATCTTCGCCTCGACCTCGATCGGCGTCAGCCTCTACCCGATGCACGGCAGGGGCTACGAGGCGCTGCGCCAGAACGCCGACATCGCGATGTACCGGGTCAAGAACAACGGCAAGGGCTCGACCGCGTTCTTCGACAACAGCATGGAGCGCGAGGCGCTGGCGCGGATGAAGATCGAGCAGTCGCTGCGGCTGGCGATCCTGGAAAAGCGCTTCTGCTGCGCATTCCAGGCCAAGGTCGATATCCGCACCCAGGAGGTCAAGGGCATCGAGGCTTTGGTGCGGCTGCGCGACGACGAGGGCGTGATCCAGGCGCCCGGCACCTTCATCAACCTCGCCGTGGAGCTCGGCCTGATCGACGAACTGACGTTCCTGGTGCTGGCAGAAATCGTCAAGTCGATCGACCTGATCAACGACGCGTTCGGGCCGGCGGCGACGATCAGCATCAATGTCGCGGCCAAGCAGGCCGGCAATCTCGAGTTCATGCGCCGCTTCGCACGCGCGATCGAGGAGACCGGCTTCCCGAAGCGATTCATGATCGAGGTGACCGAAGACGCGTTCGTGACCCGAACGCATTTCCAGGACGAGATCCTGCCGATCCTGCGTGGCATCGGCGTCGGCATCTCGATCGACGATTTCGGCATCGGCTACTCGTCGCTGTCGGCGCTGGCCGACATCACCGCCGACGAGATCAAGATCGACCGCTCCTTCATCACCGACATCCATAAGCGGCCGCGCAGCCAGGGCATCCTGCGCGCGATCGAATCGCTGAGCGAGGCGCTCGGCATGACCGTGATCGCCGAGGGCATCGAATCCTACGAGGAACTCGCCTACCTGCAGGCGGCGACCAAGATCCGCTACGCCCAGGGCTATTACTTCGCCAAGCCGATCTTCCTCGAGGATCTGAAGCCCGCGACCCCTGTCGCCAGCGAGGCCCGCGCCAGCATGGCGGCGCGCCCGGCCCAGGAGGGCCGCCAGAGCTATTCCCGCGCCAGCGGCTTCAGGCGATAGGCAAGCGCCGATCGCGCAATCGTTCGAACTGCTGGCTCCTGCTTGACCTCGCCCCCGCTAGCGGGGCGGGGGATAAAGTAGCGCTACTTCTCCAGCACCGGCAGTGGCGGCACGCTGTCATTGGCCGAGCCGGCCTGCATCGTGATCAGCGTCATCGAGACCAGGTCGTAGTAGCCCATGATGCCGATGATATCCATGATGCCGCGCTCGCCGAACTTCTCCAGCGCGGCCTTGTAGACGGCGTCGCTGACCTTGCGGTCGCGATAGAGCGCGACGCCGAGATCGTAGAGCGCAGCCTCGTCGTCCTTCATGCCCTCGGGCCGCGTACCCTTGGCGATGGCGTCGGCAACCTTCGGATCGAGCCCACCCTTCATCGCCAACGGATAATGCGCCGACCATTCATATTGCGCGGTCCAGTGCCGCGCCGTGATCAGGATCGCCATCTCGCTGAGCCGCGCCGGCAGCGAGGTGTTCCAGCGCAGATACTCCGACAAGCTCGACAGCTTCGGCGCTAGGTCGGGATTACGGATATAGGCGCGGTAGGGCGGCGCGGTGAATTTGGCGTTGCGTGGCGGCGCGCTGATCATGTCGGCCCAGGCCTTTTGCGGCGGCGACAACTCCTCGGCCTTGAGCGGCGCGAAGCGCACGGCATCCTCGCCGCGTGCAGCCGGCACCGACAATGCCAGCACCATCGAAATCGCCGCTCCTGGTCCTGTCATCCCAAATGTTTTTCTCATTGTCGCTCTCCCGTTCCGATGCCGCCGTCGCGCGATCGGTGCCGCACCCTACCGGAGTGCCGGCTGCCAGCCTATATTGGGGCTGGTATTACGCGGCGCGAAGGGTTCAGCCATGCAGCCAGTCTCTATCCTCCTGAATATCCTCTGGATCCTGATCGGTGGCGCGTGGATGGCGTTTGGCTGGCTGATCGCCGCTGTGATCATGGCGATCACCATCATCGGGTTGCCCTGGGCGCGCGCTGCCTTCAACATCGCGGTCTACACGCTGCTGCCGTTCGGCTCGCGCGCAGTCCGCCGCGACGAGGTCACGGGCATGTCCGATATCGGAACCGGGCCGCTCGGGCTGATCGGCAATCTGATCTGGTTCATCCTGGCCGGCTGGTGGCTCGCCATCGGCCATCTGATCACCGCGATCCTGCTCGCGGTGACGATCATCGGCATTCCGTTCGCATGGGCACATCTCAAGCTTGCCGGCATCGCGCTGTGGCCGATCGGCAAGGTGATCGTGCCGGCGTAACCGGCCAATCGCGTCGGCTGCTCGGCTGTGATCAGTTCGCCAGCGCGTCGACCTGCGCTTCGAGCGCTTCGATTACCATCGTCAGCGAGGCCGCTTGCCCCATCGTCCGCGAGATGATCGGCGCGCCGGACTGAAAGCCGGTCAGGCCCGCGATCATCAGTACGGCGCGGACACGCGCCTGCGCGATCGTCAATTGCGCGCGTGAGGCAGCGATGATCAGCAGGGCGACGAGCTCGATCCCGGGCCGCCACAGCCCGGCGTAGAGAACCTCGAATGCCCGGCCAGGGTCGGCCAGTTCGCGTTGAACGAACAGCCGGTTCTGGGCGCTCGCCGATGTCAGCAGAAACCGCGCCAGCGCCGCGAGCAGCAGTTTCAGCTGCGCGCGGGCGCCGCTCGGATCGGGTGGCGCCTGCAACGAGGCCGCGGCGGTCTGGCTTATCGTTTCCATGGCCTCGCGATAGCGCGCCACGATCTCATGCGCGCAGGCGAGGTACAGGCCTTCCTTGTTGCCGAAATAATAGGTGAGCGCGGGCAGGTTGATGCCCGCCTCCTCGGCGATCTGCCGGGTCGTTACGCGGGCGAAGCCGCTGTTGCCGAACGCAGCAAGCGCGGCGTTGAGGATGCGGGTCCGGGTCTCGTCACCCTTCTTGTAACCGGTGGTCGCCGACCGCGTTGGCGGCGGAAGGGGACTGTTTTTCGTGCTCATCGCCAAATCATATCACACGACATTATTTATTTGCATTTGCTATCGCTTGATATAAATTATGAGCAAGCAATGAATTCGAGGGAGGCGGACGGATGCAGACCGAAACGCTGGACAGGCTGCGCAGCAGGGTTGCGGCACAAAGGGAGAAAATCCCCGAGATCTACGGCAGGGTCGATTTCTCGATCGTCCCTGAGCGGTTTGCCGGCGACGTCGGCGCCACCAGCGTCCTGCCCGGCAAATTCGCCGCCGCCCGCGCGGCGCTGCTGGCGGATGCCGACCGCGTGGCGTTCATCCGCAACTACAGCATGATGGGCGATCCCGCGGCCGACGCCTATGCGGCGCTGATGCGCGAACACGGCTTCCGCCGGCTGGTCGGCATGCTGGTGCAAGCCTGCGACGCCGGAGTCGAGACGGTCGCGGATGCGCCGCGCGAACTCGTCGCCCTGATCCGCGACATGGAGCGGACGCCGGCCTGGCTCGACATGAAGCTGGTCGAGCAAGGCGCGCGGATCGATCGCAATGGAGCCGCCAATCTCAGCCCGTTCCTGATCCGCGGCGCGTTTCTCGCGACCTTCATGAACAAATACGCGGCGCTGCCGATGGCGATCACCAACGCCTTGTCGAGCAACTCGTCGGCGCGGCGCGTCAAGGAAACCGCGACGTTCTTCGCCACGTCGGTGCTTCCGGGCGCGCTCGGCCGTTTCGGCCCGGGCTTCAAGGCGGCCGCGATGGTGCGGTTGATGCACGCGATGGTGCGCGCCAATGTGATGCGCCGCGCCGACAATTGGGACATCGCGGTCTATGGCATCCCGATTCCGCAGGTCGACCAGATGCCCGCCGGACTGATCCCGATCTTCCTGCTGGCGCAGAAGGTGCTGTCCGAAGGACGCACGCAGTTCACGGCGGAGGAGCGGGCCCGCGTCGAGCTCGCGCGCTACCGCTGCTTCCTGCTCGGCCTGCCGGAGGACCTGCTCTCCGATACGCCGCAGGGCATCGTCGATCTCATGGTGCTGCGATCCGCGACCTTGCGCGCGGGCTACGACGACAAGACCTGCGGCGAGCTGGTACGGGCAACGATGGCCGCGACCTTGCGGCCGGACGAGTCGCTCCGCAGCCGCCTGTTCGAGACCTTCGAACGCAGCTTCGCCAAGCTGTTCTTCGTCAACAGCTTCCTGAACGGCGACAGAGCGAGGGCCGCATCGATCGGCGTGCCGATCACAGCCGGGGATCGCGCTCTGACGGCGCTGGTCGGAGCCTTTCTGTTCAGCCGGGTTGCGCTCTACCGGCTGGCCTCCCGCATTCCCGGCCTGCGCGGGATTGCCGACCGGCGGCTGGTCAGGCGAATCCAGAACCTGCTGAAGGACTATGGCCACGCCGAGTTTACGACCGACGCCTCGGCCTATCGGCCGGCGCAGCCTTCGGTCGCAAAATCCACCTAGCGCGCGATGAGATCAGGTTGAATCGTCATCGCGCCCCAGCCTCTTGTTTACGCATGGTCCTTTCGGAAACCCGCTTCGCACTTTTCCGGATCATGCGCTAGCGCGCGGCCTCGCAGCCGGGAATGTCGAACACGGCGGTCAGGCCGCAGGGCGAGTTGAGCATTTTGCCGCCCTCGTGGCCGACGCCGGGCACGTCCCACAGGCTGTGGTTCGGCGTGCCGTGGTCGCGGGCCTGCATCGCGGCGACATAGGCGTGACCGCGCGCGTAACGATACGGCCCTTCGGCCTCCGCCATGCAGGATTTGTCGAGCGCGGGATGGTTGGGGTTGGTGTCGAGCGTCCCGAGCAGATAGATCACGCGGCGCCCGACATAGGCCTGCTCGAGCGCGGCCGGCGTCGGCGCGGCGAGATAGGGCGGACGGTCGTCCATGCCGAACTTCCAGCTGTTATAGCCTTCGCATGTCGCCGCGATCGCGGGCTCCGGCCGGTCCTTGCTGAAATACGCATAGGAGGACGGATTGGCGACCACATAGCGCACGCCGATGCCCTTGCGCAGCAGCACCTGATCGCCCTTCACCGCGATCGCATAGCGCTGCACCACCTGGCCGCCGCCGGAATGGCCGAATACGACCACCTGCTTCAAATTGGGAAACAGCTTGCGGTCGGCGAGCTTGGCCAGGATGGCATCCAGCGCCTCGAACGAGCTCGCCGGATTGGGCGCGAGCGCGGGCTCGCCGCCCTGCCAGCCATAGAGACTCCAGCGTAGCGTGTCTTCCGGCAGCTTGAACGCCTCGACATCCGGCTCGATCAGGAATTGCGGGGCGATCATCAGCGCGCTCTTGCCGACATCGCCGGCCGCGGCCTGCGCGCTCAGCGCCGCGCTGAAATAATCATCGGCATTGCGCAGCACGCCGTGCAACACCAGCACCGCGCGGGTGACGTCGGGCAGCGGATTGGACCAGTCCGCCGAGAGATAGACCGGAAAGCTCGCATTGCCGACCGCGATCCGCCCGCTCGCGATCGCCTTGACCGGCTTCTTGTCGCGCTCGATCTGCGCTTGCGTCGCCGACGCGATCGGTGCGTGAACGGCCGTCACAACGAACAGCGCCAGGGCCGCAAGCCAGGCTCGATGATGCATGGTTCAACTCCGTTGCTACCAGTCTCGTGTGACGCGATGCGAGCGACCTGGATCATGGCGCGTTACGCGGCGGTTGAGGCATGAAATCTCGGAAAGGTTCGCCCTCGCGGGCGGACCGAGCTCAGGCGGCGAGCCGCCCGCGATTGTTCGCAGCGAGGATCGGGCGGACCAGGCGGCCAAACCGCTCGGCTTCCTCGTCGTGCAGATAGCCGGACAGGCAGAATGAGTGGCAGCCGGCATCGATGAACTGCTGCAAGGTCACGGCGCATTGTTCGGGATTGCCTACCACGGCGATGCCGGCGCCGGGCCGCACCTTGGTGATCCCGGTCCACAGATGCGGCATCAGCAGGTCGCCATAGTCGCGCGCGAGTTGCTGCACGCGCTGGTTGGCCTCCGACCTGACGTAGAGCGTCTTCATCTCCTGCCTCTGCCGCTCGGTGGCGTGACGCACCAATTGATCGGCGGCCTCCCAGGCATCGGCCTCGTTTTCCCGGCAGATCACCTGGAGCCGCATGCCGAAGCCGATCGCATCCTCGCGGTCATGCGCCCGCGCCATCTGCCTGATCTCGGCGATGTTGTCGGCGATGCGCTCCGGCAGATCGCCCCAGAACAGATGGACGTCGGAATGCCTGGCCGAGACCTCCCAGGCCTGCCGCGAGCCGCCGCCGAGATAGAATTTCGGAAACGGCTGCTGCAACGGGCGCGGCCTGATATGGGCGCCGGAGATGGTGTGAAACCTGCCCTGGAAATTCACCGGCCCGCGCGTCGTCCACAGCGCCTTCAGGATCGAGACCTCCTCCTCCATCAGCGCGTAGCGCTCCTCCTTGGCGTAGCGCACGCCTTCGGCCTCGACCTCGCTCTCGTTCTGGCCGGCGATCAGGTTGATGCAGATCCGCCCGCCCGACATCTGGTCGAAGGTCGAGATCATCTTGGCCATCAGCACCGGGTTGATGTAGCCGGGCCGCGCTGCGATCAGCGGCTTGATCCGCGCCGAGCGCGCCGCCATGAAGGCGCCCGTGATCCAGGCCTCCCAGCACACCGAGCCGACCGGAATCAGCAGATATTCGAAACCGGCCGCTTCCGCAGCCGCGACCACACGCTCGCAGAGTTCCGGCGAGCCGGCGACCTGCGCCTCCATCAGCCCATAGGCCGTGGTGTCACCATGCGTGGGCAGATACCAGCCAAACTCCAGCGGACGCATGGGCAAACTCCCTCGAAACACGGCCTTTTTGGGTCGGCCTGTCATATTAACGCAGGCAGTTTACAGCCTGGCCCTGGCCCGCCAAGGCCGTTGCCGACCGGGGACCAATCAGCTAAATGAACCCTGCACGCACCCGTAGCTCAGCTGGATAGAGCGTTGCCCTCCGAAGCTGAACCGGCGAAACAACAAATCCATTTAAAACTTAGCTTATTGCAGTGCCCAAACACTATTTTCTCGTCATCGGCACGCCCGGGCCACGTTTGCATGTGCTTGCAGACCTGAAACGATACCTCTCTGCACCGACCTAGACGAGACGAGCACCGATTGCTCGCTACGTCCGCGGGCTTAGTCGAGGTGAACTATGCAGGGCTAACCAAAGACAATCAAAGCTAAGCTGAGTCAGCTGCTCAAATCGCGACTCCTACGCTTTCCGGTGTTGGCGATCGGCTAACTATCCCCTATCCGCAGGATGTCTACATGATCTACGATTCGAAGAGCGTGGTGGCGCACGTCGGAAGAGGCGTGCAAGGTAGGCGCGGCCTGGACCAGCGCATCAACAACCATCTCCACGGCCGGCCTTCCTTTGTCATCAAGGCCTTTGAATAGCAAAGGCGCTAGGCTGCGCCAGGGATTCAAATTCAGGTTCATTGCTAGTTCGCGATCGGGCAATTGTATCCCGACCATCTTTTCGGTGAGGCTTAGTGTTTTACCAACGCAGAGGTTCCCGCATGTTTGTCATTGAGCATTTGAAGAGATTTAGGGCATGCTTTCCGTCCCCGCCCGCTTTCGCGTCGGGCGCAAAAAAAGAAGGAAAAAATCCTGCAGCTTGGTTCAATAGTGTAGACCAGACGGAGCTCGGGTCGACGATTAACTCACTCCCGCCCTCTGTAAATCGCACCTCACTACTGGCCATGGCAGCAGATAACAGTGTTGGCACCGCCGAGCTGTGCATAAGCATTTTCGCTTGGGGAGGAATGCGTGGAAATCACCGCGACCTCCTTTTCTCTCGTCCACTTGCTCCTTGGGTTGCCATCGCCGATCAGGTGCGACGCAATCAGCTGAGCCGCGCTGGAGCATACAACTCCTTCGCCAATCTAAGGACAACTGGCAGCGGCAACCCAATCGCAGGGATGGGTCCAGCCTATTTCACAAAGCTACTTTATTTTCTTGCGCCCGGAACTCCCGAGTCTCCCAAGGGCTACATCATGGATCAGTGGCTGGGATGCTCAGTCAATCTGCTGACAGGACGGCAAGTCGTGAAGCTCGACCAGAATGTAAAGTGGCAAATAAAGAATGGCCAAGCAAAGCAAGTCGTCGATTCTATCGTAAGCAACGTAAACTCGGGCTACGATTATGAAGAGTTCTGCCAGATTGTTGAGGCCCTGAGTGGTAAAATGGGCGCGTCGTGGACACCGGAACTGACTGAACGCGCTCTCATAGCCGACGGAGGAAAGTCCGCCCATCCGTGGCGAGCTTATGTAAAAGACCAAAGACTTAAGCAGCTATCTTTTGGATAAAGCAGCCGCTGGCCAGTGTTTCAGGAACCAACAATTCCATCACTCGAAGAACTCGTATGCGAGCACCACCTGCTAAAGTCGCCGCTATTACGTTTCGCTGTGAGCGGAGAAAAGCTGAGTGTCTCTCTTCTGCAAGGAGTCTACACAGTTCACAAACTAAGAGGCCGCGTGCCACATGACGGGAGAACCATACGAGGCAAACGTGGCCTAGGTCAGCGGATCAACGGACCACGGTTCTGGCAGGGCAAAGCTTCTGCAAACCTTCCGAGGCACGGTCCTCCACAACAGCGACGCAACGTCATGGACTATCCTATCTCCTACCCTTTGCAGCGTTTCGAATCTCGGATCTGATCTGCTTGATACCCGTCTCAGAATAAGACCCACGAGACAAGCGCTCCATCAGCTGCGCAAACTTTTCAAAGAGCTGGCGCAGGTCTGCAACGCAGATGTAGCAGACCCAATTGGCTGGCTGCTTTTCTTCTGGCTTGTTCCAAAGATACAGGCCGGCAATTTTTCCTCGGTCTGACCTAAAATCAATATTGAAGTGAGCAAAACTGTTGCGCATGTTCCTAGTGAGGCTTCGGAGATTCTGCGTCCTTTCCTCGCCGTGCTCAATTTCAGGAATCGGCCAGCCGCGCCGCCTTAGTTCATCCAAATTCCATTCCGGAAGAGAATCAACGAACTCTTGCTGCGGGAACATTAGCAATCCGATAGCCGAATTTACCAGCTGCGTAACTTCAAAGTGCTCGGTAGGGGCACACTCGGCCCCCTTCTCGATGATCATTAAGTTCTTCCGGGTGCGGTGCGCAAAGTGCCGCACGGTAACTCCATATTCGGTCATATCGCTCTCCCACTCTTGATTAGCAGGCGGATAAAGCGATTCTCGCTTCGCTGAATAGATAGTCCTATCTGGCTGCGCCTAGCCACATAGTCGCAGGCCCAGTTTGAGTTCGGGTTATTGCTAGCAAATGCCTTCTCGTCTAGGTTGCATGAGAGGGCTTGCGGGTATTTGTCAATGATGCACATCGTGATGTTTAGCGCAGGAGCAGGCTCCTGGGCCGCAGCGAAGCGAGTCGCTGACCATGCGGGTCCGGATAATCTAAGGCTCTTGTTTACCGATACTCTAATGGAAGACCCCGATGCCTATCGTTTTCTGCTCGAAGGGGCAGCTGACGTTTTCGATATCCGGCTATCCGACAAAATGAAGATTCCTTCATGGTCGGAGTTTCCCGACTTCCGCGATCGCTCCAACTGGAAAGGCTATCTGCTCGAATTGCGTCGGGAAGCCACTAGACACATTCCCGGTCTCGTATGGTTGATGGATGGGCGCGATCCCTGGGAAATCTTCTTTGATGAGCGCTTTCTCGGCAATAGCCGACGCGATCCTTGCAGTAAGATCCTAAAGCGGCGTGCAGCCGACCGATGGCTCGTCCAAAATTGTGATCCCAGGGATACGACTTGCTACGTGGGAATTGATTTCACGGAAGCGCACCGGTTCGATGATGGTCGTGGTGGCGGGCTTGGCCCGCGACGCGCCTCAGAGGGATGGAGATATGAGGCACCACTATGCTCGGAGCCATACCTGGCAAAGTGGAATATTATGGAAATGATACGCGCGGCGAATCTCACTGCGCCTCGACTATACTCACTCGGCTTCAGTCACAACAATTGCCACGGCTTCTGCGTCAAGGCGGGGCACGCGCACTATCGTCTTCTTCATCAGAAGTTGCCTGAAGTGTATGCGTATCACGAACGAAAAGAGCAGAAAATCAGAGCATTTCTTGGAAAGGATGTTTCGATTCTCGCGGATCGACGAAATGACGGCAGAAAGAAGCCCCTTACTTTGCTCGCATTTCGAAAGCGAATAGAGGACTCCCCTGACGAGTCCATTGACGAGAATGACTATGGCGGCTGCGGCTGCTTTGTCGACCAGTCCTGAGCATGGAGTAGGAAATGGTTCTCGCCGACGCGCTCTTAGAAGCAGCCAGAGGCGTCACTTCGAACGACAATGCCTGGACTCCGAAGGACGTCACTCTATTGATATCTTCACTGTCTGGCGCCTTCGTTGGCGTCATTGCGCTAATCGTTAGCGCGATTAATACCTCAAAGACCTTGCGAGCATCTCAACTCAACAATGAAGCGACCATTTGGCAGAAAGCCAATGAGGTTGAGACCAAGGAGATTCAAGACAAGCTGGATCGCTTCCACGGCCCTTATGCGCAAATGTCCGGAACAAACGCGCTTCTAGCGAGAGATTTACGCGGCCGACAACAAGATTCCGCTACGTTTCTATTGATCGAGAAGCTGTTTGACCAAAACTGGCTCTCGTCACTACCTTCAGACCAACGGGCGCTCCTCGATGAGTTAATCGCAAATGCGTCAGCACTGCGAAAGTTTATTATAGAGAATGCGAAAATGGTCGATTCTGAATTGCAACCTTACCTTTCGAGGGTTTGCGCTCACTATCGCGTCTTGGAACTGGCTCACGCCGGTAAGCTAGGAACGGACCCCAAGCCATACGTTTCGAGATATGTATTCCCTATTCAGATCGAGAAGGTGCTTGCTTTGGAGGTAGATCGCCTTGAGGCAAGAAAGCAATTGTTGCGGTTACGCCCAGGCAGTCAACCACCGGCGATCGAAAAGCTCACCATACCAGGCGATCTTAAGCTACCCGATTGGCAATATCCAAGTCGCGAGCACAGGGACGCACTAAACATGCCAATCGTCGACAAGTCAAAAGGAGAGAGATAAGAGCCGCCTTCCATATGATCTCCTCACTGGCGATACCCGAGTGGCCTCAGGCGAGGAGCAATCGTATGCACTTGGCCATGCGTGGCGTCAGTCGCGGTAGAGCGTTGCCTCACCACGGCAACGTCGGCCGCCCATGAAGCGCTCTAGCGCTGCTCGGTCCCTTTTGATCCGAAAGGGCTTTCCGACTTCGCATGAAGACTGTGGCTCAGAATAGGCACACAAGCGGCACAACCAGATTTCGCTGCACCGTTCCGGGATAGTCCTTGGCACCGAGTCGCCGGCGTCCTTGTATCGAGAAAACAAGGTGATCCGAGCGGTTTGTATGGCGACGATTCGAAAACTCAGGGGGCGATGGCAGGCGCAGGTGCGTCGCCGAGGCGTCCCTCCCCGTGCCAAGTCATTCAACAGCAAGACTGAGGCAGAGCGCTGGGCACGCGACCTCGAAGCGGAAGCCGACCGGTCAGGCTGGGTCGCTGATACACGCGCTGCCGAGAAGACGACGCTGAAAGAGCTCCTGATGCGTTACCGCGACGAGGTGACACCTGGCAAGCGTGGGGTCGCGTCCGAGAGAGCGCGGATCAATACAATTGTGCGCTGCCCCATAGGGCATCGAACATTAGCCAAGCTAACCAGCTCGGACGTCGCAACTTATCGCGACGAGCGTCTCAAATTAGTCGCTCCGGCAACCATCGTCAGAGAATTGAATACGATCAGCCATGCGATAGAGATCGCGACCCGCGAGTGGGGACTTTGGTTACCCCGCAATCCCGTGAAGCTCGTCCGACGTCCGCCAGTCCCTCGAGGACGCACGCGTCGCCTTAAGGAGGGCGAGGAAGATGCGCTCTTGGCTGCTTGCGATCGCGGGCGCACCCCGCTGCTTAAGCCGCTCATCGTTCTCGCTATCGAGACTGGCATGCGACGAGGTGAGTTGCTCGACTTGCTTTGGGAAAACGTGGACCTCAAGCGCGCTGTCGCGCATTTGCCTCTAACTAAAAATGGTGACAGCCGAGACGTCCCGCTATCGCGTCGCGCTGTCGAAACCTTGCACCGCCTTCGCGCTAGAGGTCCTGAGGTTGAGCGGGTGTTTCCTATGACCGGAAATGCCGTGCGACTCGCCTTTGAGCATCTCCGCGTCCGAGCGGGCATGTCCGACTTCCATTTCCACGATTTGCGCCATGAGGCGATCTCCCGGCTCTTTGAGAAGGGTCTCAACATCGCAGAGGTCAGCGCCATCTCGGGACATCGCGAGCTCAAAATGCTTCAGCGCTACACGCATCTGCGCGCGGTCGATCTCGTAGCTCGACTGGGTTAGCTGCTGACGAACCATCTACTAACCGAAGCAAAACGGAGAAATGGAAATGCTAAAGACTACGATGTTGCTCGCATTCTTAGGAGCCGTGTCTACAGGAGACTGCCACGCAGAAACCCGCCCACTAACTGACGCCGAGAAGAAGATAATAGCCAGCACGTATGGCTCTGATCTCAAGGATCCGCAGTCGGCGCAGTATCAGTGGCCTAATCTCGTGGTCGACCCGTCGGTTAAGGGTGACGAAATGGGCTACTGCTTTAGAATCAACGCCAAGAACAGCTATGGCGGCTATACCGGCTTCAGGACGGTTACCGGCACTGTTAAGCGTAGTGGCGGCAAGATCGTTAGCTACAGATATGCGGCGGGCAGCCGTGACGACGCGATTATGAACGAGACGGTTGAGAACGTCTGCCAAATTATGGGCTATAGGTTTTAGTAGTCGGGTCCTCTGTCGTGTGAGGTCTTCTCCTAGGATTTCGGCGATCGAAGTCCTAGAACCGTTTTTAGGACCCCAATCCCATGCCTTTTGGGTCCGCAGACGGAGATTTCACTTAGCCTGGCCCTTTCGCGACCATTCTGCAGGTCGTAAGCGATCCCCGAGCTCGAATGCCTCCCGACTCGTTAGTTGTCCGGGCATGACTCTGGCGGAGCACCACGCACGGACTCACCAGCGCGCTCCTAATCGAATCCTGTCGCTATGGTCGGACCGGTGCGATCACAGTGGAGCAGCAGTGATGATCCGCTATCCTGCCGAGGCAGCGAGTAGCAGTTGCAAGCTAGGCATCTACGGGCAGCGGCTTGTGAACGGTCTAGCAGTCTGCTGAAAAACTCGGAGCAAATTCGATCTTGCGCAATAATAGAATCAGGGTCGCCTGTATTTTGAATCTATCGTGCGTGCTGCGATCGATTTTTGAATCGATGCTGCTCGCGAACCCTTCGAAAAGCCTTTTCCAGGAAACTGCTAGATCGCTCAAAACGAGCTCGGTCTGACGAGGACATGATCACCCGTCGTGCTTCAGCCCGGCTTTTTCCGAATGGAAAGCAGCTGCTTGCTCTTGCTTGCTAAAATGGAAAGTAAATAGCAAGCGCCGCTTGCTCTTTTGGCAAGTTTTGACCTATTTGCCGACCCAAATGACAAGCAACATGGCCAGACGCCCTGTTTAATTTCTATGCTTTGATAGGAATTAAACGCCTTTTTGCCAGGGAAAGGCGACTTACGCTAAGAAATCCACTCAAAAAAAGTTCGATGGAAAACGCAAGGTTCGACGCCTCCAAGAATACCGAACAATAGCTGCCACGAAAGTCGCGCATGTCGTTCGCGCGTTTTCGAGAAAGCACTGTGTTATAAGGACGAATGTATATTTTCTGTTGGACGATGGCTGCTCATTTCTCGCTCCAAACCGCTCGGCATCGAGCTCCCAGCGAGGCCAAGCTGGTCAGCGAGAAGCCTCGGGCCTCGCTGACCAGAAATAGCCAAGCGCCCGTCCCGGACGATTGTTGCCACCGCTTTGACGCTCTGTTTGCGCGCTGAACCTTTCCCCGATCCTGCCGCTTAGGATCCCTGGGGAAGCGCAGAGCGACTGGGATGGCCCGCCAGCGTGGAAACTCGACCGCGGAGTTCGAGGGAGCGTGATTTTAGTTGGCGGCCGTCCAATCGCTCACGCGTTCGCTTGTCGCCACACTATCAACGGCAAATCGTCAATGGGCGACGGCAATAAAGGCCTGCGGCGTTCTAACGGCAAAAAGCCGACTCCGTCCGATATCTTCATCACCTTGGCTAGCTGCGCGCTATAATAAGACTAGAAGCGCGAAACCCCTCCGCCGACCAAAGCGAAGGGGTTTCAAACAAGGAAGTCCAAGCCGCCCTGCGAAGTGTCTTGGACCAACGTTTGAACCCTAGAGACCAATCACGTGCTCAAACCATACTCCGATTATAGCGCGGTGACGCCGAACGCGCATGAAAAAACAATCGCGAACAAGGATCTTTCAGCGCTCGCCCAGGATCAACTTGAAGCGATCCGGCAACAAGTGCTCGACACGACACCACCTACACCGACTAGTCCTAACTGGGCCGAGATGATCCGCGAGCACAAGGCGGAGAAGAAGCGGCGACGCACCCGCAACCGCGTTCGCGAACACAGAGCCAAGCCGCGTAGGCCGACTTTTCGAAAACTCCACAGGGCCCTCAAGATGGCGACAGCTAGTGCCGCCGGCAATCGCTTCATGGAGAAGCTCGTCGGCCGCGAGGGAGACATCGCCCTTTTCCATTCCGTATCGATGACCCTGATCGACCGCATTGGGGCAATGTCCGACGCCAAGCTAGCGGACGCGCTCGTATGCGCCGGCGGGTTCGAATCGATTACCCGAAACCAAGTCTGGAAGCTACGGCAGATCGTGGCAAAGCTAGAGGCCGATAAGGGGCCGTGGCACAGGCTGTAGACGCTGAAAGTCGCTGTAACGCAGCTACATTAACACCAATATTTTCAATAGCCTGTGAGAAGCAGTCCGTAACAAGATCTCGGTCAGTCCGCAACAAAATCAATCCTGTTTTGCTGAATTCTGTTGCGGACTGAATTCAAGAGACTCTTCAAAACCGGGCACTAATTGAATCTTGGGCGTGTAACGGTTCTAAGTAAGTTGGTCGTTTGCTGTGTAGTTGTTTGGAAGAGCGGGAGCGTTAGCTCCCTAGGAAGCGTTACAAAGAAGCTTGAAACGGCACGAGTCCAACGCTCGCTCCGCTCGCGAGAGCCTCGCCGGCCGATCGCCCGCTGCGCGGGCTCACGGTCTCGGCTCGTCTCGCTTTTGAAGCATCTCCGGCCGGAAGAGTTGCAGATCGTGGGTTTGATGATGCTCCCGGCCGATCGCCGCCTCCGGCGGCTCACGCCCTAGTAATGCAAGCTGGAGCCTCTCCGGCCATGCGCGCCCTCCGGCGCATGGCCGCGACTATTAGCGTCGGTCCTTTCGCTCCGCGCGCCGGCCCCGCGCTTCACCACTGTGGGAGCAGCTTCAAACGTTCCGGGAATTCAAGCCCGTGGTGAGTCAAACAGCTTGGGCCGCTCAGACAACCAGGGAGAGGAGTCCGACCAATGAGCAGACTTCTAATCGACTCCTAGGATCAAAACCGGGTTCTCACGGTGGCGCGGCTTGCCGCGACGGTATTTCACTGCGGTTCGGGCGAACATGCGGAGACGATGTTGACGAAGGAGCGGCGCTAAAGAGACAGCAGATGCATTTCGGCGCTAAAGAGCCTTTCGTTCGATCCGCGACTAAGGCATCCGGCTACGTGTCGTTGAAACGATCGATGCCATGGCGAAAGGCCAAGCAAAGGGCATAGCGGCCCACGAACAGACAACATCAGCAAGCGCTGATCAAAAATAATTCTCAATCGGCCAACGTCCTGTTTCGGTTCCGCAACCGTAGTCAGCAATCACTGACACCCAGATTTGGTGCCCTTGCCAGCGTTCCCCAAATGACTCATCTGGGTGCCGTGCATCACCATTTCTGAAGCAAAGATGACTGAAGAGTTTCTTTCAAACGCTCTCTACTTGACCATCGTCAACCGCCTGATCCCTGTCGCTGGCACCGGCAATGCCAAAGCGAATATTGCCGCGCTTGAGCCGCTCACGAACGACCGGCTGAACCTGCTCGCCGATCGATTAGCGGCTTTGGCACCCTGCCCGGTGACCGGTCTCGTGACCGACAACGAGATCAAGATCGCGCTCGGCGAGCACGGCGATATCTGGCCGAGTTGCATCCGGGGCCACATCATGGTCGCCGATCTTGAGGGTGATCTACAGCCGCACTGATAGGCAGCTAATCCTCATTCTCCCCTTACAGGTGCGCGAAGCACCGGTTAAGACCTAATTGGCATTGCCTCAGAGAGCCCAACCACCCTAGATTGAGATCCAAATGGCTTCGATTTAATAGGACTTTCAACAACTTCGGGGGTAGCATTTGCGCCGGCGGACTCAGATAAAACAAAACGTGCCATTGAGGCGTGCGCCGAGATCTCTTGTGTATCGAGGGGCTTTGTCCCGCGCCGCCAATAACCTTAAACTCTTGTCGCGAAACGATGGATAAGCGGTCTCTCACCGAACGCGACATCTGCACGAAGTTCATCCTGCCAGCCCTGAAGCGCGCGGGCTGGGACGAGATGTTGCAGGTCCGTGAGGAGGTCTTCTTCACCAATGGCAGGATCATCGTTCGCGGCAAGTTGGTCACTCGCGGCAAGGCTAAAAAGGCCGACTTCGTTCTCTATTTCAAACCAAATATCCCCATTGCGCTCATAGAGGCGAAGGACAATAGCCACAGCGTTGGCGACGGGATACAGCAAGGCCTGGAATACGCTGTTGCACTGGGCATTGCGTTCGTCTTCTCTTCGAACGGCGACGGCTTTCTGTTCCATGACCGCACCGGCCAGAGCGCGACCAAGGAAGTGACCCTCGGCCTAGACGCATTCCCGTCGCCGGCTGACCTATGGGCACGCTATTGCGCTTGGAAGGGCCTCGGCCCAGAAGCCGAGCAGACCGTGCTTCAGGACTATTTCGACGATGGCGGCGGTAAGAGCCCGCGCTATTATCAGGTGAAGGCTGTCAACGCAGCGATCGAAGCCATCGCCGCTGGCCGAGACCGTGTCTTGCTCGTGATGGCGACTGGCACCGGCAAGACCTACACGGCATTCCAGATCATCTGGCGACTGTGGAAGGCAGGCAAGAAAAAGCGCATCCTGTTCCTAGCCGACCGAAACGTGCTGATCGATCAGACGATGGTGAACGACTTTCGTCCGTTCGGTGCGGCGATGGCGAAGCTCTCGACTAGCTCCAAGACTATCGAGAGGCAGGACGGCTCGACTGTCGACCTAACACTCGCGCTTGACAGGAAGCGACGTATCGACACCGCCTTTGAGATATATCTTGGCCTCTATCAAGCGATCACCGGTCCGGAAGAGAGCCAAAAACTCTACAAGGAATTCTCCAAGGAATTTTTCGACCTGATCGTAATCGACGAGTGCCATCGCGGGAGCGCGGCAGACGATTCTGCGTGGCGCGAAATCCTCACCCATTTCTCGGGTGCAACTCAAATAGGCCTGACCGCAACGCCCAAGGAGACAGAATACGTTTCCAATACCGACTACTTCGGCGAGCCAGTCTTCACTTATTCTCTGCGCCAGGGCATCAGCGACGGGTTTCTTGCACCCTATAGGGTCATCAAGGTTCACATCGACCGCGATATCGAAGGCTATCGCCCCGAACTCGGCCAGCTCGACCGTGATGGCAATGAGATTGAGGACCGGATATACAACGCGAAGGACTTCGACCGGACGCTGGTGCTTGACGACCGCACCTTACTCACGGCGAAAAAGATTACCGAGTTCCTCAAGGAGAGCGGCGACCGATTTCAGAAGACAATCGTCTTTTGCGTCGACGAGGAGCACGCGGCTCGAATGAGGCAGGCTTTGGTCAACGAGAACCGGGACCTTTGCGACGACAATCACCGATACGTTATGAGGATTACTGGCACTGATAAGGATGGGCAGGATCAACTCGGAAACTTCATCGACCCAGAGTCACGCTATCCGGTTTTGGTTACCACTTCACGGCTGCTATCCACCGGCGTCGACGCACAGACCTGCCGTCTGATTGTGCTTGATCGCCCGGTGGGTTCGATGACGGAATTCAAACAGATCATCGGACGCGGCACCCGCGTTCACGAGGATTCTAAGAAATTCTACTTCACCCTGATCGATTTTCGCGGTGCGACAAACCACTTTGCCGATCCGGAATATGACGGGGACCCGGTGCAGATCTACGAGCCGGACGCGAACGACCCGATCACGCCTCCGGGCACGGCGGGCGAGCCGAACGACGTCGGGGAACCAGATCAGACGCCTTACAATCTCCCAGAGGACGAAACCATTGTCGACGGGTTAGATTTTCCACAAACGACTGGCGGTGGCTCTCGAAAAATCTACGTGGACGGTGTCGGCGCGCGTATCATAGCCGAGCGCGTCGAATACCTCGACGAAAACGGCCGACTCGTGACCGAAAGTCTTCGAGACTTTACCAAGACGGCGCTGAAGAAGCACTACGCCAGCCTCGACGACTTTCTCAAGCGCTGGAAAGCAGCCGAGCGTAAACAGGCGATTATTGAAGAGCTTGAAGCCGAGGGGCTCGCGCTCGATGTCATTGGCGACGAACTCGGCAGGAACCTCGATCCATTCGACCTAATCTGCCACGTCGCGTTTGATCGAAAGCCGTTGACGCGACGCGAGCGGGCAGACAACGTCAAGAAGCGTGACGTGTTCACGAAATACGGCCCGCAAGCGCGCGCCGTCCTGGAAGCGCTCCTCGAAAAATACCGCGACGAAGGTATTCTCAACCTCGACGATGCTAACGTGCTCAAGATCGCGCCATTCAGCGCAATGGGCAGCGTCGTTCAACTCATTAATTCGTTCGGCGGCAGGAAGAGCTTTGAAAAGGCCGTCCACGAGCTGCAGGACATTCTCTATCAGGAGACTGCTTGAACCATGATCGTCCGGACTACTGTAAAATCTATTCAAGATCTCATGCGTCAAGACAGCGGCGTCGATGGCGATGCGCAGCGTATTAGCCAGCTCTGCTGGATGTTCTTCCTGAAAATCATCGACGATCAAGACAAAGAGCTAGAACTCACCAAAGACGATTATCGCTCCCCCATTCCGAAGAAATATCAATGGCGCAACTGGGCGGCGGACCCTGAAGGAATTACAGGTGAAGCGCTGCTCGCCTTTATCAACGATGATCTGTTTCCGGCGCTCAAACGACTGGCCGTCGCTGCAAGGTCGGACGGCCGCCGCCGCATGGTCCGCGACGTGTTTGAGGATGCTTACAATTATATGAAATCCGGCCATTTGGTTCGGCAAGTAGTCAATAAAATCAATGATGTCGATTTTAACGATATGGACGAGCGCCGTCACTTCGGCGAGTTCTACGAGCAGCTTCTGAACGATTTGCAAAGCGCGGGAAACGCCGGCGAGTATTATACACCTCGCGCGGTTACCGCTTTCATGACTGACCGGATCGACCCGCATCCTGGCGAAATTCTTCTCGATCCAGCCTGCGGCACCGGTGGCTTTCTGACCTGCGCGATTCGCCACATGGAGAAAGATTACATCCGCACGCCCAAACAACGTGAGAGGATGCAAGCTGCCTTGCGCGCGGTCGAGAAGAAACAGCTCCCTCATATGCTTTGCGTCACCAACATGTTGTTGAACGGAGTCGAGGACCCCAGCTTTGTGCGCCATGATAATACGCTTGCCCGACCTCTGATTTCCTGGGGCAAAGACGAGCGAGTTGATATCATTCTCACCAATCCTCCGTTCGGCGGTCGCGAAGAAGATGGCATTGAAGATAATTTTCCAACTTTCCGCACCAAGGAAACAGCGGATCTTTTCTTGGCCCTGATAGTGCGGTTGCTGAAGCCGGGTGGGCGCGCTGCCGTGGTGTTGCCCGATGGCAGTCTATTCGGCGACGGCATCAAAACGCGGCTCAAGGAGCATCTGATGGAGGAATGCAACCTCCACACCATCGTTCGCCTGCCCAACTCCGTGTTCAAACCGTATGCATCGATTGGCACAAACCTGCTGTTTTTCGAAAAAGGCGCGCCGACGAAGGAAATCTGGTTCTACGAGCACGACGTCCCCGAGGGCCAGAAGGCTTATTCGATGACCAAGCCGATCCGACTGGAGCATTTTCAAGGATGCATCGATTGGTGGGGCGACGCGAAGCGCATCGGCCGCACGGAGACGCCGAGGGCGTGGCGCGTAACGGCTGAGGAGATGAGGGCGCGCGGCTACAACCTCGACATCAAGAATCCGCACGCAGTGGCAGACGACCACGGCGACCCGCAAGCACTGCTAGCCGATCTCACCGCCGCCGAAGGCGAGACGAGCGCCTTGCGCCTTCAACTAAAGATGATCCTTTCCGAGGCGCTCGGCCGATGAACGGCACATGCCTCCTAGCCCACTACGAAAAGATTGCAGACGCGCCCGACGCAATTGCCAAGCTGCGCCGGTTCATCCTCGATCTGGCCGTGCGGGGCAAGCTGGTGCCTCAAGACGCTACCGACGAACCCGCATCTGAATTGCTGAAGCGGATTGGGAACGGCAAATCGTCACTCATCGAAGAAGGGAAGTTGAACCGCCAAGGATTATTGCCAAATGTAGATTTGGATCATGCACCCTTCGACTTGCCTGCTAAGTGGGCATGGGGACGCTTTCCTGAACTTGGCACGTTTGGTAGAGGGAAATCGAAACACCGGCCTCGCAATGATCCAGCGCTGTTCGACGGCGGCAAACACTTGATGATTCAAACTGGCGATGTCGCCAGATCACAAGGTAATATCCAAACCTACACCAGCAAATACAATGACTTCGGCTTGTCCCAGAGCTTCAAATGGCCGAGGGGGACGCTTTGCATCACAATCGCTGCGAACATTGCAGACAGCGGAATCCTGGGCTTTGACGCTTGTTTCCCCGATAGTGTAGTTGGGTTTATTCCAGCTCCTGCGCTCGAGAACGCGAGATATTTCGAATATTTTGTTCGGACTGCGAAGAAGAACCTCTTGGAATTCGCACCCGCCACGGCACAGAAAAATATTAATCTCGAGATTTTGACGCAAGTTCTCATTCCACTGCCACCCCTCGCCGAGCAACGCCGGATTGTCGCTAAAGTCGATGAACTGATGTTGTTGTGTGATAGGCTGGAGGCGGCTCGAGAAAACCGAGAGAGGATGCGCGACCGGCTGACGGCGGCGAGCCTAGTTCGCCTTAATGCGCCCGAGGCCGACGTCCGTTTCGCGATCAACGCATTGCCGGCGCTGACGGTGCGACCGGACCAGATCCGGCAACTGCGCCACAGCATCTTCAACCTTGCTGTGCGCGGAAGGCTCGTGCCGCAGGACGCAAATGAGGAGCCCGCGTCGGAACTGTTGAAGCGAATCTTGAAGGAGACTCCTACTTCACAGTCTGAAAATCCGAAAGCAGAGACGCCGCCATACGACCCGCCGAGAGGCTGGCTCTGGACACATCTTGGCAGGCTTGTCGGGCACTCAGATGCAGGCTGGAGCCCGAAGACGCTGGACCATCCACGAAACGGCGATGAATGGGGCGTCCTGAAAGTCAGTGCTGTTTCATGGGACAGGTTCCGTTCCTGGGAGAACAAACAGGTCCTGCCTGGCACGGAACCGAGGTTTCAAGCAGAGGTGAAACAGGGGGACTTCCTGATTTCAAGGGCTAACACTGCCGAGCTGATCGCACGCGCGGTGCTCGTCAATGAGCAGCCTTCTAAACTTATGATGAGCGACAAGATCGTGCGTCTTCGTCTGAGTGCGAATTGCAATCATCGCTTTGTATGGATCGTCAACAACTACGCCGATTTTGCACGTGAGCACTATGTGCGGCACGCATCCGGCGTTAGCCCATCAATGAAGAACGTTTCGCGCGATGTAATCTTGAGTTTACCCTTTCCCCTTCCACCCCTCGCCGAACAGCACCGCATCGTCTCCAAGGTTGAAGCGCTAATTGCACTTTGCGACCGGCTGGAGACAAACCTCACCACCATCGCTGCCACCCGCGGTCGCTTGCTCGATGCGTTGCTGGCCCAGGCGCTTACTCCAGCGGATTCTCACGAGCGCGAGGCCGCAGAATGACCCTCCGTCACGCCATTTGGAAGGTCGGCGAGAAGCCCGTAGGTCTCTCATCGTCGTCTCTCATGAGTGAGCAGCAACTCGAAAATATGATCGTCGCTGCACCTGAAATTCTGCATGACCAGTGGATGCTCATCGGCCGACAGCAAGATACCGGCTTCGGCGGCCGCATTGATCTGCTCGCGATTGCACCAGATGGTGCATTGATCTTGATTGAACTCAAGCGAAACAAGACGCCGCGCGAAGTGGTGGCGCAGGCCATCGACTATGCAACCTTCATAGAGGGATTGGAGTCAGATAGGATTGCCAAGATCTATAATGATTTCGCACCGGGCCGTAATCTTGCTGCCGATTTTCGAGCTCGCTTTGGGCAGCCTCTCGATGAAGATACGCTCAATGACAGTCACCAGATCGTTGTCGTTGCCGCCGCCATCGACGCTAGCACGACGCGCATTGTTCGCTACCTCAACGAGCGAGACATCGCGATCAATGTCCTCTGCTTCCAGGTTTTCGCCAATGGCGACGAGCGTCTGTTGAGCCGTGCTTGGCTTATCGATCCTGCGGAAACTCAAACGAATGCGACGGTCACGGCGGCCCGAGAGAAGGAGCCGTGGAACGGCGAGGTCTACGCATCGTTCGGGCATGACGAAGGACGATTGTGGCCCGAAGCTCGCCAGTTTGGCTTTATCTCCGCCGGTGGTGGGACTTGGTATAGTAACTCGCTAAACTTGCTCAGTGTAGGCGATCGGATCTGGGTGAAAGCGCCCGGTCATGGATTCGTGGGGGTGGGCAGGGTCAAGGGTAAGTCAATCCCGGCCTCAGAATTCAAGCTTCCCACATCGTCGGGCGACCAGCCTGCCCTCGACGTTCTGAAGGGCAATTATCATCGCAGCCTGCAGGGCGACCTCGATCGCTCCGAATATTTTGTGCCAGTCGAATGGCTGCAAACCGTTTCAATTGAGGAAGCGGTTCAAGAGGTCGGAATGTTCGGAAATCAGAACACCGTGTGCAAGCCGAAGACACCAAAATGGCGATTTACAGTCGAGCGACTCAAGCAGAGGTTTGCAGACTACGACAAATCATAAAGCTGGCCGAAGAAGCGCACAGCAAGAGTGGTCGGGGTCTAGCATACAGAGCGAGCCAGCAAATAGCTTATCGCCAGTCAGCTGAACCGGATCCGACATAGGTTATTCGAGCGCTCGACGAACGCAAAAGCGGCGAGCGCGTCAGTTTATCGGCAATCGTCGGCTGCGGTGTATCGCGAGTTGACAGGAATCATAAATCGGATTCTAAAAAGCGAACGGCGGCAGATGGGCTCTGCCGCCGTCGCTCCCTAAGAGAATTACTTCTTCTTAGGTTTCGGCGTCTGCTTGATAGTGCGCACTATCGCAGTCCTCTTCTGTGAAGGGGACTGCGCTGCTTTCACAGACATGAATCTGCCCGTAATCGCGCTTTCACCTATCTTCCGTGGTGCCACGCTAACCACCTCCTTTCCCGGGCCGTTGCCCGGGCGTTTCAGGCAACCAGCTTGGCAATTGGAGCGAGGTGCGAATCATCGCGGAAGCGATCCAAATATATGGAAAGACTCATGGTTTGGGAGTCCTATTTCGTCGGCAAGAGGGCTTAGTCGAACCTTACTGACCTCTGCGCATTACGCAGAAGGTCACCCCAGAGTTCCAAATGAACCAGTGCGAGCCCCCCTCCACCAAGGAAATCCAGCCGCCACAGTCCCGGCACGCTCGGCACGGGCGTTTCTGACGCACCCGACACGATTTGAACGTGTGACCTTTGCCTTCGGAGCCTTACGCACCCCCAAAACAGCCCCGCCAAGGCCGTTGCCGACACCGGGCCAATCAGCTAAATGACCCCCTGCACGCACCCGTAGCTCAGCTGGATAGAGCGTTGCCCTCCGAAGGCAAAGGTCACACGTTCGAATCGTGTCGGGTGCGCCAATCTTCGACCATTCGGCGTAAGGCGGCGATCCGTTCCGGACGGACGCCTGCGGCCGTGCTCGAGGTCGCACTCAGGTCAGGTTCTTCGGCATCGTGATCCCGAAGCGGAGGATCTGGCGGTGGATCGTCGAGCGGTCGACGCCGCGTTCGCGGGCCACGCGCGATACGTTCCAGCGATTGTTGCGCAATGCCGCCAGCAGCTCGTCGGCCTGGCGTGACATTGCCGCGCCACCCCGCGTCGACTTTCCGGATTTTTCCTCACCCAGCGGATAGGCGATCCGGTCCGGCAGATCGGCAAGATCGATCGTCCCCTCGGTGGCCAGTGCGCAGCCATGATCGAGGGCGTTGATCAGTTCGCGGATGTTGCCGGGCCATTGATACTTGAGCAGCGCGGCACGAGCGCTCGCCGTCAGCGCATAGCTGACCTCATGCTCGGTCGAGAGGCGATCCAGGAACCGATCGATCAGCCACTCGACATCGGTCCGCTGCCGCAGCGGGGGCAGCGCGAGCACCGCACCGTTGAGGCGGAAATAGAGATCCTCGCGAAACTGCCCGGCCTTGACCAGCGCGACGAGATCGCGATGGGTGGCGGCGACGACGCGGATATTGAGCGGCACCGGCCGGGTGCGGCCGACCGGCGTCACTTCACGCTCGGCAAGCACGCGCAGCAGCCGGGTCTGCGAGGGGATCGGCATGTCGCCGATCTCGTCAAGGAACAAGGTGCCGCCGTCGGCCTCGAGCACCAGCCCTTTCTTGCCTTTTGCCGCCGCGCCGGTGAAAGCACCGGGCTCGTGGCCGAACAGCTCGCTCTCGATCAGGCTTTCCGGCAGCGCCGCGCAATTGACCGCGACGAACGGCTTGCCTGCCCGCGCGCTGACCGAATGTAGCGCCTTGGTGAGATGCTCCTTGCCGGTGCCGGTTTCGCCGGTGATGAGCAGGCCCATCTGGGTATTGATCAGCTTGGCGGCGCGCGACACCACGTGATGCATCGCAGGATCGCCGCGAAACAAATTGCGCAGCGGCGCGGGAAGCACCGCCTCGCTCCGCGACGACGCCGGCGCGGTAAGCTTGTTCGGCGGCGGGAGGGTCTGCGCGAACAACGTCGCGCCACTATTGGCCAGCCGCAGCGTGCGCTGCCCGGCGGGGCGCGAATGCGCGAAGCGCGGCAGGTCGTCGATGGCGCATTCGAAGATATCGGACACGCCGAAGCCGTCGGCCCGGAGCCTCAGGTCGGGACGCTTGGCGAGTTCGCGCGCCAACAACTGTCGGGCGCGATTGTTGAAGCCGATGATGCGGCCGCTGCCGTCGACGGCCATCACATAATCCGGATCGACGTCGGCAAACTCCGCGGAGCCGGACAGTTTAATGATCCATTCGTGCCGGAAACGATTCAACAGGTTCGCATTCTCGATCTTGTGCGCGAACGACTTGACCAGTTGCAGCGCCAGGAACTGGCTGGCCTTCGGCTCCGGCGAGCGCAGTGCGGAAATATCCAGCACCGCGGCGAGCGCGCCGCTGGGATCGAACACCGGCGCTGCCGTGCAGGTCAGCGGAATATGGGTCGCATCGAAATGATCGGACTGGTGCACCGTGAGGGCTTCCTCGGTCGCGATGCAGGTGCCGACCGCGCAGGTGCCGGCATGCGGCTCGTTCCAGTCGGCGCCGAGATAGAGGCCGGCCTTGCGCAGCGTGTTGTTGAAGGTCGGGTCGCCGATGAAATCCACCGTGATACCCTTGGCATCGGTGAGCAGCAGCACGTAACCGAGCCCGGCGATCTGGCGATAGAGCATCTCGACGCCGAAACGGGCGGTGTGAAGGAATTCGTCCATCGCATCGCGATGCTCGCGCAGCCGTCCGGACGTCACGATGCGCGCGTCGCGCAGCACCGAGGGATCGAGCTTGTGCTCGGAGACGCAACGCACCCACGACTGATGAATGACGGCATCGCGCGCGCTGGTCTGGCCGACCGCAACGCGAACCAACTCGTCGATATGCGCAGCGCGCTCGATGGTCACGGCTGATTCTCCTGGATATTTCCTCGCACGTTCCTGTTGTTGCCCGGAGTGTCACTCGGATCATGCCGCCGATCAAGTTCGTTGCGTGCAACACCTGTTGCACGGCGCAACAGTGGCGCAGCGCATCGCCCGGCATTAACGCGAGGAAATATCGAGCGTTTTCAGGATACGCCAGCGTGGCACGGGGCTTGCTGATCTTGCGGCAGAGGCACACTCGACCTCGCCAACAACACGCCGGCCCCGCGATGCAAACGCGATCGACGCCGGCCTATGGGAGAATGAAACCATGCTCACGAAGGCCCCGGACGGAAAAGTTACCGCACTGCTCGACGAGCTCAACGCCGCGTTGTCGTCGGGCGACATCGAACGCGCACTCGCGCTGTTCCAGAGCGATTGTTACTGGCGCGATCTGGTCACCTTCACCTGGAACATCAAGACCATGGAAGGCAAGGACGATATCCGCGACATGCTGAAGGCGCGGCTTGCCGACACCAAGCCGTCGGGATGGCGCATCGCCGACGGCGATACGGCAAGCGAGGCCGACGGCATTATCGAGAGCTGGATCCAGTTCGAGACCGACGTCGCGCGCGGCTACGGCCATTTGCGCATGAAGGATGGCCGCATCTGGACGCTGCTCACGACGATGGCCGAGCTGAAGGGCCATGAAGAGAAATCCGGCTTCACCCGGCCGCTCGGCGCCAAGCACGGCCACGGCAAGGATCGCAAGAGCTGGCGCGAGGAACGCGAGCAGGAACTCGCCGAGCTCGGTCACACGATGCAGCCCCAGGTGCTGATCATCGGCGGCGGACAGGGCGGCATCGCACTCGGTGCGCGGCTTCGCCAACTGAACGTGCCGACCATCATCATCGAGAAGAATGAGCGCGCCGGCGACTCCTGGCGCAAGCGTTACAAGTCGCTCTGCCTGCACGATCCGGTCTGGTACGATCACCTGCCCTACATCGACTTCCCGAAGAACTGGCCGGTGTTCGCGCCAAAGGACAAGATCGGCGACTGGCTCGAGATGTACACCAAGGTCATGGAGCTCAACTACTGGAGCTCGACCACCGCCAAATCCGCCAGCTATGACGAGGCGAAGAAGGAATGGACCGTCGTGGTCGAGCGCGACGGCAAGCAAATCACGCTGAAGCCGAAGCAGCTCGTGCTGGCCACCGGCATGTCGGGCAAGGCGAATTGGCCGACCTACAAGGGACAGGACATCTTCAAGGGCGAGCAGCAGCATTCCTCGACCCATCCGGGTCCGGAGAAATATCGTGGCAAGAACGTGGTGGTGATCGGCTCCAACAACTCCGCTCACGACATTTGCGCGGCGCTGTGGGAGGGCGGTGCCGACGTCACCATGGTGCAGCGTTCATCCACGCATATCGTGAAGTCCGACACGCTGATGGATATCGGGCTTGGCGCGCTCTATTCGGAGCAGGCGGTCGCGAACGGGATGACGACACGCAAGGCCGATCTGATCTTCGCCTCGCTGCCCTACAAGATCATGCATCAGTTCCAGATTCCGCTCTATGAGCAGATGCGCGAACGCGACAAGGATTTCTATGCCGCGCTGGAGAAGGTCGGCTTCATGCATGATTGGGGCGACGACGGCTCCGGCCTGTTCATGAAGTATCTGCGCCGCGGCTCGGGCTACTACATCGATGTCGGCGCCTGCGATCTCGTCATCGACGGCTCGATCAAGCTCAAGAGCGGTAAGGGCGCCGCGGTGCAGGAGCTGACCGAGACCGGTGTCAAATTCGTCGACGGCACCGAACTCCCCGCCGATCTCGTCGTCTATGCCACCGGCTACGGCTCGATGAACGGCTGGGCCGCCGATCTGATCTCGAAGGATGTCGCGGAGAAGGTCGGCAAGGTCTGGGGTCTTGGATCCAACACGACCAAGGACCCCGGCCCGTGGGAGGGCGAGCAGCGCAACATGTGGAAGCCGACCCAGCAGAATGCATTGTGGTTCCACGGCGGCAATCTGCACCAGTCGCGGCATTACTCCCAGTATCTGGCGCTGCAACTGAAGGCGCGAATGGAAGGCATCCCGACGCCGGTCTTCGGCCTTGAGAAGGCGCATCACGTCAGCTGATCGGCAGAGAGAGATCGATACGCAGGGCGGATCACGGAGCGATTCGCCCTGCTGTGAGTCTTGCGCTGATTGAAATCCGTCGATCACAACTCCGCGGCCTCCGCCGATCGCTAGAGCGGAGAAAAGCTGCGGGCGCGCCGTGCGAAACAGCTACGTCGCGCTCTCATGTTTCACGCAATGCTCGAACATTCGTTCGCGCGATCGCGTTCCATCCTGACACCGAGCTGAATTGCATGAACCGCTGCGAACAATCTCTGCGTCGCGCGATGTCGTGATCGCGTATCGGTGGACAAATTCACAACGGGTTCATGTCGGCGCGCCTATTCGACTCCACGAGCTGGGGGAAAAGATTGGAGTAAGTGCCATGCGCCGCATCGCCGGACTGCCTCTCGCCTTAGCTCTCAGCCTCTGTTGTCTCTCGCCGCCCCACGCCGCCCGCGCGCAGATCGCGATCGGCATCGGCATCAGCGTCGATGTGGCCCCGCCGCCATTGCCCGTCTACGATCAACCGCCGATCCCCGGCGACGGCTACATCTGGACTCCGGGTTATTGGGCATGGAGCGACGACATCGGTTACTACTGGGTGCCCGGCACGTGGGTGCTGCCGCCCGCGCCCGAATTGCTATGGACGCCCGGCTATTGGGGCTGGAACGATGGCGTCTACGCCTTCCACGCCGGATACTGGGGAGCAACCGTCGGCTTCTACGGCGGCATCTCCTATGGCTTCGGCTACACCGGCCTCGGCTATGACGGCGGCTACTGGCGCGGCGGCAGCTTCTTCTACAACCGCACCGTCAACAACATCACCAATGTCTCGGTCACCAACGTCTACAACAAGACCGTCATCAACAACACGACCAACATCAGCTACAATGGCGGCACCGGCGGCACCACCGTGAGGCCAACGCCGCAGCAGCTCGCGGCGATGAGCGAGCATCACGTGGCGCCGACCAGCGAGCAGACGCGGCACGCGGAAGCAGCGATGAAGGACCCTGCGCTGACGCTCGCCAACAACCATGGTCATCCGGCAGTCGCCGCGACCGCGCACGCCGCACGGTTCAGCGGTGCCGGCGTGATCGCCGCGCATCCGGGCAAGCCGATCGCGGCGCCGCCGCCGCGACATGCGCAACCCACGACGGCAAACACCGTGCCTCCTGGACACGCTTTGCCGTCGGGCAACGCCTTGCCGCCAGTGCACGCTCCACCGGCAGAGCACGCTCCGACGACGGGCAACACTCCGCCAGCGGGACACGCGCTCCCGACAGGAAATGCGCTGCCGGCGGTGCACACTCCGCCGACAGAACATGCTCAAACGACGACGCACACGCTACCGACGGGCCACACATCACCCGGCGCTGGTAACCATCCCGCACCGGCACCGCATGTCGCGGCTCCGGCCGCGCATGCGCCAAGACCGCAATTCGCACAGCACTCTCCGCCTGCGCCGCGCGCGGTCGCGCATCCGCCGGTACCGCACGTCGCGCGTCCGGCCGTTCACCGTCCTGCACCGCCGCCCCGGCGCCCGCCGCCGCATGTGTCACGGCCAGCACCGCGGCCACACCCTGCGCCACGGTCGCATCCCGCACCCAAGCCGCGCCCGGCGCCGCACAGGCACTGACCCTTCGGCTCATCGGCGTGCCTGCAAGGCACGCCGATGTCGGACGCGAGCCCAAGTAGCGGGCCGCGACATAATCATGAGATTCCGGGCGGGCCTTCAGACGTTGACACCGCGTCGTTCGCCAGTCATCCCCCGGCCCACGGCTGTCCGGATCGGCCGCGGCTCATGCCGGCGTGGCGACGCCGGCATGAGAGATCCGGGTCAGTATCGGGATCCTGTACTCGCTCGATTTTTCTGAGACCCAGAGCAGCTTGCGGACCGAATTGATGTTCAGGAAGAACTCGCCGTAGGGCCAACCTTCCCTCTCCTGGAGCACGACCTTCATCCGTGCGGTGAAGCGACCTTCCTCGGGAACGATAACTCCCCGCAACATCAGCAGCTCGCCGATCACGGCGGCCCGGTCGGGCAGGGCTGGATGCGCATGCGGCTCGTAACCGAAGCATTGTTCGAGCCTGCGCAGCAGCCGGGTCGTTGGATCGCCTCGCGAGAGCAGCGCCAACTCCCGGGTCGGATGGCCGCGCGGAATGGTCCATTCCTGACGCTCCTTGAGGACCGGACCGCCAAACTTCGGCTCCCAGACCTCGACGGCATCCGTGTTACTGCCATCGGACAGAACGAGCACGAGACCAAACCCCGCCTGGTCGCCGTCGGAACCGGCCCTGGCGTCGATCCAGAGCTGCTGCTCCCATCGCCATTCGACGATATCGAATACGTACGCCTGAGAATCCGGGACGAAGCCTTCGGGGTCACCCGCCGGATCGGCTCCACCGACCCAATGCACCCCTTTGGGCAATCCACCGTAAAGTCCCTCCAAGGTCGGACCATGCTTCTGGGTCTTGGGCTTGAACCAGTCGAACAATCCCATTCGACGTCTCCGGAGACTGTGCCAATCGGTAATGTCTCCGGTCAGAGCACACCCAAGCCTCGCGCGCAAGTTGTATCAACGCTGCGAAACGCCCGTCACCCGCGGGCCGGTCGGATTGGCGTCACGCCAAATTATCCGCTGCATCGCTGATTCCCGCATAGATTTCCTGAAGATCCGCCTCGGTGACGCAGTAAGGCGGCATGACGTAGATCGTGTTGCCGAGCGGGCGCAGCAGCAGGTTTCGGCGTTCGAAGAAGGCCAGGAGCCTGGGGCCGATGCCGGCGAGATAGCCGGCATCGCTGGCCTTCAGGTCGAGTGCGGTGATGGTCCCGGTGCGGCGAACGTTTTCGAAACGTGCATCGGCGCGGAATGGCCCGATCAGATGCTCCTGCATCGCGGCGACCGACGCAACACGCTCGCCGGCGCCGTGCTGCCAGAGCTCGAGATTCGCGCGCGCCGCGGCGCAAGCGACCGGGTTTGCCGTGTAGGAGCTGGAATGGAAGAACATCCGCGAACGGTCGCTGGAGTAATGCGCGTCGTAGATCTCGGCACGGCACAGCGTCACCGCGAGCGGCAATGATCCGCCGGTCAGCCCCTTGGAGTAGCAGGCTATATCCGGCCTGACATCGGCCTGCTCGCATGCGAACAAGGTGCCGGTGCGGCCCCAGCCGGTCATCACCTCATCGGCGATGAACAGCACATTCGAGGCCTCGCAGATGCGCTTCATCTCCTTGAGCACCCAGGCGGGATACATCAGCATGCCGCCGGCGCCCAGGATCAGGGGTTCGACGATGAAGGCTGCCGCGGCTTCGTCCTTGCACGCGGCTTCGAGCGCATCGAGCGTCGCCTGCTCATGACCGGCCGCAGGAAACGGGATCGACGCGACGTCGAACAGCAGCGGCTCATAGGCCCTGTTGAACACCCCGCGCGCACCGACCGACATCGTCCCGACCGTGTCGCCGTGGTAGGAGTGTTGCATCACGATGATCCGCGTGCGCGGCACGCCGATATTGTGCCAATAGCCGAGCGCCATTTTCAGCGCCACTTCGACGCTGGTCGAGCCAGAGTCGGAGAAGAACACGTGGTCTAGTCCTTCAGGCGTCAGCTTCAGCAATTGCGCGGCCACCTGCTCGGCCGGGTCGTGGGTATAGCCGGCGAAGATGATCTGGTTGAGCTGCTCGGCCTGCTGCTGGATCGCGCGCACGATATGCGGATGGCAATGGCCATGGGTCACCACCCACCAGGACGCGATCGCATCGATGATGCGGCGATCATCGGCGGTGTAGAGATAGGCGCCCTCGCCGCGCACGATCTTCGTCATCGCGCCGTGCAGCGCGTGCTGGGTGAACGGGTGCCAGATCGGCGACGTCGGCGAGCGCATCATGGGTTGAAATCTTCGCGCCGGAATGCATCGCTGAATGCCGCTTGCAGCGTGTCCGCCGTGAGCGGCGACAGCAGCGGCAGCCGGCCGAGCCGGCGCACCCGCCCGAACGCGCAGATCGCGCGCTCGCTTTCGGGATTGCTGTCGCCAATGAACGCAATGCCGAGGATGTCGATCCGGCGCTTGCGCAATGCCTCGACCGACAACAGCGAATGATTGATGGTGCCAAGTGCGGTGCGGGCACAGAGCACGACCGGAAGCCGCCATCGCTCGAAGATGTCGATGTAGAGCGTGTCGTCGTTCAGCGGCACCATCAGCCCGCCGGCGCCTTCGATCACCAGCCGCCGGTCTCCCGATGTCGGCACGTCGAGCGCGACGGGATCGATGCGCACCCCGTCGATCGCGGCGGACTGATGCGGCGACGCCGGCGTTCGAAGCCGGTAGCGTTCCGGCACGATGCGATCGGCCGGGATGCCGCCAAGCCGGGCAACCAATTGCGCATCGGTTTCCTCGTCGAGGCCAGACTGGACCGGCTTCCAGTAACTCGCGTCGAGGAAGCCGGCGAGGCCTGCGGAGAAGATGGTCTTGCCAATTCCGGTGTCGGTGCCGGTCACCACGATCGCGTTGCTCATTGCGGCCATCCATTGGTCTCCACGACGAGCGCGTCGAGCAGCGCGCGCACATCGTCCTCGTCGACATTGAGGGTCAGCGCAATCCGCAACCGCGCGGTGCCTGTCGGCACGGTTGGCGGCCGGATGCCCCTGATATCGAAGCCGCGCGCCTGTAGCGCGGAAGCGAGCTGCATCGCGCGTGCATTGTCGCCGACGATATAGGGCACGATCTGCGAGCGCGACGGGCTGCGCCAGCCGCGCGCTTCGAGCTCGCGATGGGTGAACGCAACAAGGCTAGCCAGGCGCTGTTGACGCTCGGGCTCCTCTTGCAGGATCAAGAGCGCCTCGCGCACGGCCACGGCGGTCAGCGGCGACGGCGCGGTGGCGAAGATGAACGGGCGGCAGCGATTGACCATGAAATCGCGCAGCACGGTCGGGGCCGTGACCAGCGCGCCCGCCGCGCCCAGCGCCTTGCCGCAGGTGTGGACGATCACGAGGTTCTCGCGGCCCTCATAGGGAGCCGTGAGCCCGCGCCCCTGCTCGCCATAGACGCCGGTGCCGTGCGCCTCATCGACCATCAGGAAGGCATCGTGCCGGTCGGCGATGGCGATGAGGTCGTCGAGCGGCGCGATGTCGCCATCCATGCTGTAGACGCTCTCGACCACGATCCAGACCCGGCCCGTTCCACCCTCGGCGCGCCAGCCGCGAATGGTGTCCTCGACCGACTGCGGATCGTTGTGGCCGCTGAAGCGGAATTCGGCCCGGCCGGCCCGCGCGCCCTCGTGGATGCTCGCATGCACCAAGGCGTCGAGCACGAGCAGGTCGCCACGCTGCGGCAACGTCGTCAGCACCGCGAAATTGGCGACATAGCCGCCACCGAAGAACAGCGCGGTCTCGGCGCGGAAGAACGCGGCGGCTTCAGTCTCCAGCCTCTCGTGCTCCTCGCAATTGCCTCGCAGCAGCCGCGAACCGCCGGCGCCGACCGGCGTGCCGGCCTCGAGCGCGGCCGCAACCGCCTGCTTGATGCGCGGTGCGGTCGCGAGCGCCAGATAATCGTTCGAGACGAAATCGATGCCCACGCGCGGCTTGAGACCGCGCAGCCGATCGTCCTTGCTCAGGGCGTGCAAGGCCGCGGCGTAATCAGCGGCGTTGGCCGCATGGATTGCGCTCATGCTTCACTCACAGATTTGCAGTTGGTCGCGCGGCGAATGACGCCGCGCGCGTGCTGGAGGTTGCGATCAGGCGAGGCGGGAGGTGATGCCGAGCCGGTCCAGCAGATCGGCGTCGCGATCGCGCTGCGGGTTCTTGGTGGTCAGCAGCACGTCGCCGATGAAGATCGAGTTCGCGCCGGCCAGGAAGCACATCGCCTGCAACTCGTCGGTCATGTACTGCCGTCCGGCCGACAGCCGCACCACGCTTTGCGGCATCATGATCCGTGCTGTCGCGACCAGCCGCACCAGTGCGATCGGATCGGGACGCTCGGCGGTGTCGTTGACCGGCACGCCCTTGACCTCGTTCCACAGATTGATCGGCACGCTTTCAGGATGGCTGGGGAGATTGGCAAGCAGCATCAGCATGCCGAGCCGGTCCTCGACCTGTTCACCCATGCCGATGATGCCGCCGCAGCAGACCTTGATGCCGGCGTCACGCACATGCGCGAGCGTATCGATGCGATCCTGCAAGGTACGGGTGGTGATGATCTTGTCGTAGAATTCGGGCGAGGTATCGACATTGTGGTTGTAGAAATCGAGCCCGGCCCCGGAGAGGCGCTCGGCTTGCGTTGGCGTCAGCATGCCGAGCGTGACGCAGGTCTCCATGCCGAGCCCCTTCACCGCGCTGACCATGTCGCAGACCTGATCGAGATCGCGGTCCTTGGGACTGCGCCAGGCTGCGGCCATGCAGAAGCGGGTGGCGCCAGCATCCTTGGCGCGCTGCGCGACCGCGACCACCTCGTCCCGCGGCATCAGGCGGGTGGCTTTCAGTCCGGTGTCGTAATGCGCGCTCTGCGAGCAGTAGCCGCAGTCTTCCGGGCAACCGCCGGTCTTGATGCTGAGCAGGCTCGCGGTCTCGACGTGGTTCGGATTGAAGTTGGCGCGATGGACGCCCTGCGCCTGGAACATCAGGTCCGCGAACGGCAGATTGTAGAGCGCCTCGGCCTCGGCGCGCTGCCAGGTCTTGCGCGGTGCCGCGCCGGCGCGGCTTTCGGTGCGTTCGATCTCAACGACATCGACCATCGGGCTTGCTTTCTCGCTTGCTATGGATCATAGATAATCTGATATATTATCTATGATTATGGACTTAGAACGATGCTAGCTGACGCTGCGCGGGAGCGCATCCGTTTTTGTGATAGATAATCTATGATGAACGAAGGTGAGAATACGACGACCGCCGGACGCATCGCCGAGGCAATCGGCGAACGCATCATCAGCGGTGCGTTGCCGCCGGACGCCCCGCTCCGGCAGGATCATGTCGCGCGCGAATTCCATTCCAGCCACGTCCCGGTGCGCGAGGCCTTCAGGCAATTGGAGGCGCAGCATCTCGTCGTCGCCGTACCGCGCCGTGGCGTCCGGGTTGCGCCGCTCGACACCAAATCGGTGAAGGAGATCGCCGAGATGCGCGCCGCGCTGGAGGTGGTCGCGCTGCGCAACGCGGCGCCGAAATTCACGTCGGCCCAGCTGGCGCGGATCGAGGTCGCGCTGGTCGAAGGCGACAATGCCGAGACGGTCGAGGAATTCGAGATGGCCAATCGCGCCTTTCATCACGCGCTGGTGGCGCCGTGCGCGATGCCGCGCCTGCTTGCCAGCCTCGACGGGTTGCAGCTGGCGAATTCGCGCCTGGTGTTCGCGATGGCCCGCAACGCCGGCTGGCGGCCGCGGCCCAGCCAGGATCATCGCGTGATCCTGCAGGCGCTGCGCGCTCGCAACATCGAGCAAGCCTGCGGACTTCTGGCGCGGCATATCCAGACTATCGAGCGCCTTGCCCTGCCGGCGGCGTGATCGGAAGACACGCTAAAGCATGATCCGGAACCATGCGAAGCGGTTTGCCGAAAAGATCACGCGCGAACAAGAGGCTGAAGCGAGATGACGATTTGACCTCATCTCGCGTTAGGCGATCGCCACGATCTCCAGCTCCTGATCGCCTGACCCGACGACGTCGCCCTGGGCCTTGCCCATCAGCGCACGCGCCACCGGCGAGACGAACGAAATCGAGCCCGCCTTGGGATCAGCCTCGTCCTCACCGACGATGCGATAGGTCTGCACCCGGCCATCGGCGCGGCTGAACGTCACAGTGCTCCCGAAGGCAACGATTTCGGTCGAGGCAGGATCAGGCATCACCTGTGCCGTGCGCAGCCGTTCGGCAAAGTAACGTGCATCGCGCAACGGTGCAGCCGACTGGCGCCGCCGCTCGTTGACGTCCTCGACCAGCTGCGCGGCCTCATAGGCCGCGCGCGCCTCCCCGAGCTGCTGCTCCAGCGCCTTGCGCCCGGCTTCCGTCACCAGATTGGGATGTGACGAGATCGGACGGTCCGGCAATTGCGTCTCGGACGCGGTCTCGGCACTGTCTTCCTTGGTGAACGCAACGCTCAATCTCGAACTCCCTTTGGATCGAATTTGGAATCGGCTCGGGGCCTGAGGTCTCCAGCTCCTTGTATCAAACTAGCTCCGCCAGGGCGGCCAAGAAAGGGCACCAGCGCGGCAACAACGGCCCCCGAATGGTGCCCGACTGGAACTTTCAGAGGCCTGCGCCGTTTATCATCGGATCGATGTGACGACGCAAGGAGGCGGCCGGACAGCCGCCTTTTTGATTGCCGCAACGGCGGTTCGCCGCTCCTTCGCGGCGTCGGAGCCATGCCCTTGACCAATACGATTGATCGCTCGCAGCTTCAGAAGATCATTGCCGGCTTGAGCGAAGGCGTAATCATCATCGAGTCTGACCAGAGCATCACCTGGGCCAACGAATCCGCACTGCTGATGCATGGAGTCGAAACGCTGGACCAGCTCGGCACGACGGTCGACGAGTATCGCAACAACTTCGTGCTGCGCTACCGGAACAATCATCTGCTGACTGAAAATCAGTATCCTGCCGAGCGAGTGATCGCCGGCGAGGCCTTCGTGGATGTCGTGGTCGTGGTCGCGCCGCGCGACCACGACGGACAGAACGGCGAGAAGCCGGAATGGGTGCACCAGATCCGCAGTCTGGTCATCACCGATACCAAAGGCGATCCCGACTGCCTGGTGCTGGTGATCGCCGATGTCACCGAACGTTTTGCCGCCGAGGCCCGCTTCGAACGCACCTTCAACGCCAACCCGGCACCTGCCTTCATCTGCCGGCAGTCCGACCAGCTCCTCGTCAAGGTCAACCAGGGCTTCCTCGATATGATGGGCTACGCCCGGGATGACGTTTTTGGTCGCTCGATCGACGACATGGACCTGCTTGCAGAGGCGAAAGATCCGGAAACGACCCGCGAACGCGTTGCCGAGGGGAAGACAATTCCGCAGACGGAGACCGTGCTGCCGCTGCCTGCCGGCGGACGCAAACTCGTCATCATGGCGGGGCAGCCGATCGAGGTCGGCGAGGAGGCCTGCATGCTGTTCACGTTTGCGGATCTCGATGCGCGCGAGAAAGCGGAATCCGCATTGCGCCAGAGCGAGCAACGCTTTGCCAAGGCGTTCCAGCTTTCACCGGTACCGACCGCGCTGATGAAGGTAGACGGTCAGGCTTTCGTCAACATCAACGACGCGTTTGCCGGACAGTTCGGTTACGCCGAGGCCGAGCTGATCGGTCGCAGTCCCAGGGACATGAAGCTGTGGGCGCAGCCGGAGAGCCGGCACCGGTTCGAGGCCGGCATCGTCGAGTCCGGCCACGTCCACAAGCTCGAAGCTTGCTTGACGTGCAAGAACGGCAACGACCTCGACTGCATCGTTTCCGCCGAAACCGTCACCATCGCCGACCAGCTGTGCGTGCTGACCACATTCCTCGATATCACCGACCGCAAGCGTACGGAGCGCGAACTGGTGCAAGCGATCGACGCCGTCATGACTGATGCATCCTGGTTGAGCAAGGGCATTATGGAGAAACTCGCTGCGCTCCGCCGGCCAAGCAACACCCCGATCGAAATCCCCACGGCCAAGCTGACTGCACGCGAAAGCGAAGTGCTCGGCTTGATCTGCCACGGCGTGAGCGACGCAGCGATCAGCAAGCGCCTTTCGCTATCGTCCAACACGGTACGCAACCATGTGTCGGCGCTATACCGGAAACTCGGCGTTCATCGCCGCAGCGAAGCGGTGATCTGGGGCCGCGAGCACGGCTACATCTCAAAAAAGTAGCTCAACTAGTACAATTACATCAACGAACTAGTGCAACCCGTTCATTGCGGCAGGACGGGCATTCCCTACGTTTCCCGGGCGCAAAACGCGCGGCCACAACTCAGGAGTTTCGGATGGACAAGGATCGGATCAAAGGCACCGCCGAACAGGTCAAGGGCTCGATCAAGGAAGCCGTCGGCAAAGTCACTGGCAACGACAGACTCGAGATCGAGGGCAAGGCCGAGCAGATCGCCGGCAAGGCCCAGGCCGGGATCGGCAAGGCAAAGGACGCCGCGCGCGACGCCTTGAAGAAATAAGCACACCACCACGCAAGCATTGCATGGCTCGATGCCGGAAATCCCGGCATCGACCGGCGTCGAGGAGGAAGAGACGATGGATTCGGATCGTATCAAGGGAGCCGCCAAGGACCTTGGCGGCAGGATCGAGGAAACGTTCGGCCATGTTACCGGCAACCAGCAGACCCGAGCCGAAGGCGTAGCCCGGCAGATCGAAGGCAAGGGACAGAATCTCTACGGCCAGGCGAAGGATGGCATGCGCGACGCTGGCGATCTTGCCGGCAAGGCCTACGACGAGGGAAGTCATTATGTGAAACAGACCGCGCAGAGCGCCGGCGACACCGTCGGACGCTATCCGCTCTCCTCTCTCGTGCTGGCAGGAGCTGTCGGCTTTGTCGCCGGCATGCTGTTTCGCCGCGGCTAATCGGGAGCAAAGCGACATGATGTATGATGCCAACGCGGCACAATCCGCCGCGGATCCGGTTGCGCCGACACGAAGGACTTCAGGTCCGAATTCGAACGTGTCCTTTTCAGGCGTGTCTCGTTCAGGCGTGTCTTGGGGTGCGGTCTTCGCCGGCTCCGTCACCGCCCTGGTGACGCAAATCGCCTTGTCGACGCTGGGCCTTGGGCTCGGCTTCGCGAGCATCGATCCGGCATCGACCGGCTCGCCGAGTGCCGGCACGCTGTCGCTCGCCGCGGCGATCTGGTGGATCGGGGCCGGGCTGCTCGCCTCGTTGGCGGGAGGCTACGTCGCCGGCCGTTTGTGCGGCTGGGCGTTCGCGTCGAAAGGCGGGTACCACGGCTTGGTCTCGTGGGCCGCAGCAACCCTTGTCATGCTTTTTCTGCTTGGCTCGGCCGTGGGCGGAGTGGTCGGCGGCGCCTTTGGCGCGATGGGCGGCATCCTCGGCGGCGCGGGACGTGTCGTTGATAGCGCGGTCCACGCCGCCGTTCCCGTGCTAGCCGGGTCCGACAACCCGATGTCCGACATCGAGCGCCAGATCAAGTCGTCGGGCGCCAACCAGGACCCGGCACAACTTCGCGACAGCGCTCTCAACGCGATCCGCACGGCGTTGACCGGGGATCCCGCGCAGCAGCAGCAAGCGACCGATCAGGCGGCTCAGGCTCTGGCGCAAATGGAGGGCATCCCGGTCGACCAGGCCAAAACCAAGGTGCAGGACTATCAGCGCCAGTACACGCAAGCCGTTGCCGACGCCAAGCTGAAGGCAACCCAATTTGCCGACGCGGCAGCCAAGGCAACGTCTCGCGTCGCGCTGATCGCGTTCTTCGCACTGCTTCTCAGCGCCGTTGCAAGTGCCGCAGGCGGCCGCTTCGGCGCCGTGAAGACACGCGATGAGGAGCACGATCGAACAATTATTCGCTGAACATCGACATCGCAGGCAGGTCGCCTCGGCCTGCTCGCATCCGGGCGCAATGCCTACGGAGATTCAGCGGTGAGCAACAGACGTCACCGCGCATCAGGAAGGAAATGAAGATGGGTATCATCTGGACGATCATCATCGGCTTTGTTGCCGGCGTCATCGCGAAATTCATCATGCCAGGCCCGAACGAGCCCAGCGGCTTCATCATGACCACAGTGCTCGGTATCGTCGGGGCGGTTGTCGCCAACTTTCTCGGGCAAGCGCTCGGTTGGTACGGGCCCGGTCAAGGCGCGGGACTTGTCGGAGCCGTGGTCGGCGCGATCATCATCCTGTTCGTGTGGGGGGCGATCTCGAACCGGCGCGCCTATTGAGTCCGAAGCGTCACCGGGCACGCGTTGAGATCGAGCGCTGTCTCCCCGACGAATACAGCGCTCGTCTCCATTGAAGCCTGCGGCGTCGCAGTCCCTCGCATCGACACTTACGAGTGCGTCGTCGATTCCGAAGCAGGTCCCTTGCGGCCGAACCGGTTCTTCACCCCCTCGCGCCAGCCCTGGAAGGTGACGAACAGCATCGGCACCAGGAAGATGCCGATCGAGCTCGCCGCCAGCATGCCGCCGAACACCGCGGTGCCGACCGCGCGGCGGCTGATCTCCGCGGCACCGCTCGCGACCACCAGCGGCAGCAGGCCGAGGATGAAGGCGATCGAAGTCATCATCACCGCGCGGAAGCGCATCTGCGCGCCCGTCGTCGCGGCTTCCACGATCGGCTTGCCGGCCTCGCGCTGCTCCTTGGCGAATTCGACGATCAGGATGCCGTTCTTGGCGGCCAGCGCGATCAGCACCACCAGGCCGATCTGGCCGTAGAGATCGAGGTTCAGCCCCGCGAGCTTGATCGCAAGATAGGACCCGAACACGCCGACCGTCACCGACAGCAGCACGGGAATCGGAATCGTCCAGCTCTCATACAGCGCCACCAGGAACAGATAGGCAAACAGCACCGCCAGCGCGAGGATGATGCCGGTCTGTCCCGAAGCCGCCTGCTCCTGATAGGCGGTGCCGGTCCATTCATACGAGTAGCCGGCCGGCAACGTCGACTTCGAGAGATCGGCCATCGTCGCGATCGCAGTCCCCGACGACACGCCTGCCGCCGGGCTGCCGTTCACCGTGACCGAACGATAATTGTTGTAGCGCGTGATCACCTGCGGGCCGGTGACGATCCGCAAGCTTGCGATCGATCGGATCGGCACCATCTCGCCGCCGGTGTTGCGGACATATATCTGCCAGATGTCGGGAATGTCGCGGCGGTCGGCCGCATCGCCCTGCACGTTGACCTGCCAGGTGCGGCCAAACAGGTTGAAATTGTTGACGTAGATGCCGCCGAGCGTGGCTTGCAGCGCGGTGAAGACGTCGGCCATGTTGAGGCCGAGCGCCTGCGCCTTGGCGCGATCGATGTCGAGATAGACCGAAGGATTGGTCGCGGTGAAGGTCGAGAACACGCGGGTCAGATTGGGGTTGCGGTTGGCGGCGCCGATCAATCCGCCCATCACGCTGCTGAGCGAAGCCGGGTCCTGCCCTTCCAGCGCCTCGAGCTGATATTCGAAACCGCCTGATGTCGAGAGCCCGATGATCGGCGGCAAGTTGAACGGCAGCACCGAGGCCTGGCGGATCTGCGAACCTCCGACGAAGGTCTGCCCAATCGCGGCCTGCACCGATTCGGTCGTGGCCTTGCGGTCGGCGAACGCCTTCATGCGCGCCACCATGAAGGCGGAGTTCGGCTCGCTGGCACCGTCGAGCAGCGAGAAGCCGATGATCGACAGCACGTGGTCGACCGCCGGATTCTTCTTCAGCAATGCCTCGACCTGCTTGGTGACCTCGCTGGTGCGCGCCACCGACGCGCCGTCCGGCAATTGCACCGCGATGAAGAAGGCACCCTGGTCCTCCTCCGGCAGGAAGCCCGTCGGCGTGATCTTCGACACCCCGAACACCGCGCCGGCGAACACCAGCACCGCAACCAACGACAACACCGCGACGCGGACCAGCCGCTGCACCACGCCGGCGTAACCGTCGCGGACCCAGTCGATGCCGTCGAGCACCCGCCCCATGATGCCGCGCCGCGGACCACCATGGCGCAGGAACACCGCGCACAGCGCCGGCGACAGCGTCAGCGCATTCAGCGCCGAGATCACCATCGCGGCGCTGATCGTCACCGCGAACTGGCGGAACAGGGTGCCGGAAATGCCGGGGATGAACGCGATCGGCACGAACACCGAGAGCAGCACCAGCGAGATCGCGATGATCGGCGCGGTGATCTGCGTCATCGCCTTCTTGGTGGCGTCGGCCGGCGACAGCTCCGGCTCCTCCTCCATGACGCGTTCGACATTCTCGACCACGACGATGGCATCGTCGACCACGATGCCGATCGCCAGCACCATCGCCAGCAGCGACACCGTGTTGGCGGAATAGCCAAGCGCCAGCAGCACCGCGAAGGCGCCGATCAGGCTGACCGGAACCGCGACCGCCGGGATCACCGTGGCGCGCAGATTGCCGAGGAACAGGAACACCACGATCACGACGAGCACGAAGGCCTCGCCGAGCGTCTTGATCACTTCCTTGATCGTATCGGAGACGAAGGTCGTGGAATCGTACTGCACGAGATAGGTCAGGCCCGGCGGGAACCGCTCCGACAGTTTCGCCAGCGTGGCCTGCACGGCCTTCGCCGTGGTCACGGCATTGGCGCCGGGCGCGAGATAGATGCCCATCGGCACGCCGGGATTGCCATCGATCCGGGACTCCGAGTCCGAGTTCTGCGCACCGATTTCGACCGTTGCAACGTCCCGGATCCGCAGCACCGATCCGTCCGGATTGGCCCGCAGCACGATGTCGCCGAACTGCTTGGACGTCGTCAGGCGGCCCTGGGTCTGCACGTTGAACTGGAACTGCTGGTCGTTGCTGATCGGACGCGCGCCGATGCGGCCGACCGGCGCCTGCACGCTCTGGGCGCGGATCGCCGCGATCACGTCCGACGGTGCCAGATTGAGGCTGGTCAGCCGCTGGGTGTCGAACCAGATCCGCATCGAATAGTTCAGCTTGGCGAACAGCGACGCCTGCCCGACGCCCGGCGTGCGCGAGATCGCGTCAAGCACGTTGATGATAGCGTAGTTGGTGATGAACAGTGGATCCTGCTCGGCGCTCTTGCTGTACAGCACGATGAATTGCAGCACGGCCGAGGATTTCTTCTGCACGGTCAGGCCTTGCGCCTGCACCTCGGTCGGCAATTGCGCGAGCGCGCTCTGCACGCGGTTGTTGACGTTGACGGTATTGATGTCGGGGTCGGTGCCGAGCGCAAACGAGACCGTCAGCGTGTAGCTGCCGTCATTGCCGCTGGTCGACTTCATGTAGAGCATCTTGTCGACGCCGACGACCTGCGCTTCCAGCGGCTGGGCGACGCTCGATTCGACCACTTCGGCGGAAGCGCCGGGGAACACCGCCGAGACGGTGACCTGCGGCGGCACGATGTCCGGGAACTGGGCGACCGGGATCTGCATCAGCGCCAGCGCGCCCGCGATCGTGATCACGAACGCGATGACAATCGCAAGCCGCGGACGATCGACGAAAACAGCGGAGATCATGGGTTGTTGCCCGTCGATTTCGGCGTGCTGCTGGCGCCGCCGTCCGCCGAAACCTTCATGCTTGACTGGATCAAGGCGCTGGCAGGTCCCGGCACGACCACCTCGCCCGGCTTGACCTTCTGCAATCCCTCGACCACGACCTTGTCGCCGAGCGCGATGCCGCTCGTCACCGCTGCGATCGTCGAGGTCGACTGTCCAAGCTTGATCCGCCGTTGCTCGGCCTTGTTGTCCGCGCCGACGACGTAGACGTACTCGCCCTCCTGATCCGACAGCACCGCCGAGCGCGGGATCGCGAGCACCTCGACCGGCTGCACGCCTTCCAGCAGGACGGTCACGAACTCGTTGTCGGTGAGCTCGCGCACCGCACCGCCGGTCTCGGCGGAATTGTACAGCGACGGGTTTGGAATTGTGCCGCGGAGCGAGATGGTGTCGGTGTTCTGCGCGATCGTGTTGTTGACGAAATTCAGCTCGCCGGTCTTCTCATAGAGCCGGCCGTCCGGCAGGCGCAGCCGGATGACGACGGCCTTGAACCCGCCGCGTGTCACGTAGCGTTCGCGCAGCTCGAGCGACTCGCGCACCGACACGGGAAAGGTGACATACATCGGGTCCTGGCTGACGATGGTGGTCAGGGTTCCCGAACTCGGTGTCACGACGTTACCTTCGGTGACTGCGGTACGCCCGATCCTGCCGTCGATCGGCGAGCGGATCATGGTGTAGTCGAGATTGATCTGGGACAGGTCGACCTGCGCCTGGGCGGCCTGCACCTGCGCCTCGAGGCTCTGCTGGTTGGCGACTGCTGCGTCAACGCTCGATTGCTGGCCGGCCGGCCCGCCGAGCAGGGCCTTGGCGCGATCGGTGGTGAGCTTGGCGTTGACCAGCGTCGCCTGCAATTGGGCGACCTGTGCCTTCTTCGATGCGAGGTCGGCCTCGAACGGGCCGCGCTCGAGCTGATAGAGCAGGTCGCCGGCCTTGACCTCGGCGCCCTCGACGAAGTTCCGCTTCTCCAGAAAGGCCGTGACGCGTGCCACCACGTTGACGCGGTTTGGAGCCTCGACGCGCCCCAGGAACTCGTTGGATTCGGTGATCGGCCGCTTTACCGCCTCGAACACACCGACGGCCGGAGGTCCGGGCGGCCCCGCCTGCGCATGGCCTGCCGTAACTCCCGCGACCACCAATCCCGCCGATATTAGAAGCCTCGCCAATCCACCGCAGCTTCGTTCCGCACCACTCATGCTGCTCAACCCTTCGGCTAACAAGCTCTACGAGACGGATATGACGTCGACGTGCCCAGACCCGGGAAGGTCAGGGATCGGCAAGATGCGTTGCAGCAAATCATAATGGGTCCGATCCGACAATCCTGTAACCCTGGTTCCGGGTTCAGGTTGACGACAACGGATTGAAGGGACGGCGGATACACGAAAGAGGCGCGGCCGTCGCGGATTGGCACGCAATTTCACCGGTCACGATGTGCATCGCGTGACAGGAATCGACAGCCGTCAGCCCGACAGGCGATCAAAGCCTGATGACGACCATGCCGAAGTAGCGGCCCTGGGCGGAATCTGCCAGCGCAAGCGTGGCCTGCTCCAGCCCGTCGATCACGATATGCGGTAGCGCAATGTCGCCGGCGCGGCACCAATCGGACAGACGGTCGAACCACTCGTCGCGTGCTTCCGGATTGTCGTCGGCGCTATAGCCGCGGATCGTGATCTTGCGCAGCAGGATCTGGGTGGAGTCCAGCGCCACGGGCGCCACACGCCCGGTTCCAGTCGTCGCAAGCTGCCCCGACAATGTCCCCGTGATGACGAAACGGGCGTTGTCGCGCGCAACGGTAACGGCGGCCTGCAACTGCTCGCCTCCCACATTGTCGAGAAAGACATCGATGCCGTCGGGCGCGGCCTCGCGCAATTGCGCGACGAAGGGTTTGTCGGTACCGCGGATCACGGCGGCGTCGTAGCCGAGTTCGGCGACCAACCGATCCGCTTTCGCCGATGCACTGGTACTGCCGATCACGCGCCCCGCGCCCAACAGACGAGCGATCTGCCCCGCCATCGAGCCAATCGCCCCCGCGGCGCTCGATATGAAAACGGTGTCGCCGGTACGGATCTGCGCGCCACGCGTCAGCGCTGCATAGGCAGTCCAGCCATGCCCGAGATAGCCGAGGTAACCGAGGGGATCGGGCAGCGGCATCCGCAACCTGATGCATTGCGCGGCCGGAACGGCAGCGAAATCGCGCCAGCCGAACATGTGCTGCACCATGTCACCCGGCGACAGGCCGCTGGTCGGCGGCGCCGTCACGACTTCGCCGATCGCCTCGCCGCGCAGCCCGTCGCCGGGACGCAGCGCCGGAAACGGGACCCCCGGCACATCCTCCGCCCCCTGGCTCACCATCTGGCGGAGCGAGGCCGAGACCAGGAACATGCGATTGCGCACCAGCACCTCGCCCGCACCTGCAACCGGCGGCGGCACCTCAACCAGCTCGAAATGCTGCGGTCCTGGCAGTCCCTCCGGCCTGATCTTCAGCCTGACCTCGCGCGCGATCTCCCGCATCATCAATATCCTTTGACTCGGTTGGTCCATCGGATGAAATGTGAGTACTTCGCTCACATTATTCACGGGGAGCCGCGCCTGACTACTCGCATTCCGAAACCGACGAGCACGATGCGGAAAGCGCCACGACAGGCCCGCTCGCGCGCCACCATCGAGGTCATCCTCGAGAGCGCGGCTCGCATTCTCGGCGAGCGCGGCTGGGCCGCGACGACCACCAACGCGGTTGCCGAGACGGCCGGCGTCAGCATCGGATCGCTGTATCAGTACTTCCCCAACAAGCTGGCGCTGGTCGAGGCGGTCCGGCGCCGTCACTTCGACGAGGTGCTTGCGGTGCTGCGCGCGTCGACCGACACGGCAACGCCTCGCGCGCGCCGCATCGCCGCGTTTGTCGACGGCATGATCACGGTGCATCGTCGGTTTCCCGCCGCGCACCGGGTGCTGCTCGAGGAAGCCCCGCGCGACGCGGCCAGCGAGGCCACGCATCGCCGGTTCGAGATGGAGTACCGGAAGGGATGCGACGCGTTCTTCATCGTCAATAGGCGAGGCAACGCCGCCGTGGATGCCGAGATCGCCGCGCAGGTTCTCGCGGCCGCCGTGGCCGGCGCCGTTCACGACGCGGCGCGGCTTGGATTGCTGGCCTCGCCGCCGTTCAGACGGGAGCTGATCGCGCTGGTCGAGTCCAGCCTGACCAGGCGGCGCGCCGCCGGATGAGGCGATGACGGCGCATCGCGATCTTCACAGCGCAACGGCGTTCTTCAGGCGCGAGGTGACCTGGTAGGCGGGCGATGTCAGCTGTTGGTACAGCCATGGCCGTGCGCGCGTGCCGCCGACCTCGTGCACGCCGTCGAACACCGCCATCTCGATCGAATGCGGATGACCTGACGACGCATAGACGGACTGCATTTCGGCGAACTTCTCGTCGCGTCCGAGTTCCGTCGTGTTTGCGGCGTCGCGATTGCCGATCTCGACGAACAGCGGACACGGACAGGTCAGGCACGCCAGCTCTGCGCCGGTATATTTGGCACGACCATTGCTGAAGTGGATGTAAGCCGCAAGCTCGATGCCGAGGTTCTTGCTGATCACGGGCGACATCAGAAACTTCTTCTCGTCACGCATGTATCCGGAGACGACGGTCGGCCGCATCCGGCCGGTGGCAGCCTCCAGATGGAGCGCGAGGAAGGCCCCCAGGACACTCCATAGACACCGACGTTCAGGCCGGATACCCCGGTCAATTTCCTGCAGACGATTTCGCCTGCGTCGATCGACGCGCACGACACGTTGTGCGCGGAGACGCCGTGAGATGCCAGCATCGCGGCGATATTGTTCTGACTCTCGAGATTCCCGATCTGGACGATGTAGGGACACCAGACGGCGTAACCGTCCTGGCACAGCTGCTTGCCGAGCGCGTTCATGTAGTCTTTGTCGGCATCATCGAAGCACCGCTCCGGCGTGCTCGCCATGCCATGGCCGAGCAGGATCAACCCCTTCAGCTCGCCATCGGGAACTCCGAGACATCCGCGCACCGGCACGCCACATTCCAGATCGAACTCGACCTTGACGACCGAGAACCCGTCGGCCGCGTCGCGCCACAAGATCCGCATGTCGTCGTGGGACGGGCGATAGAGCCGCCGCTCCCGGAACAGCGACCGCATCTCCCTTCGAATCTCGGGGCCGGTTGCCACCGCCCTCAGCCTTCCGCTCGCCGCGATGTCGAAGAACGACTGGCAAAACGTATCGTAGCCGAGCGCCGGCAGATCGATATTCGCACACGATCCCCGGCAGTGGCCGAGCACCAGCGCGTTGCCGGCAACCGAGGAGGGTCCAACCAGCGTCACCAATAGTCCGGAAAGCGCCCTGCGGCTGATCATCGGCCCTTCCTGCGAGTTCCATCGCGCTTCGAATGAACGACATCCGCTGAAGCGCGATGGGATCGGCTTGCGTCGTCGTCGCTCTCGCAAACTGGCGCGATGAATTGCTCGAACACAAATTAAAGGATGTTCATGGGCGCATGATCGCGAGCAGCGTTGCAGACGTGTCACGTTGGCCCGACGCATCGGCAATTTGACGCCGAATACGTTTCGTAACGCTTCCGAACGTTTCCAATTGTCGCGATTGCGAGGTGGAGATCGCGAGGTCGCGACCGCTCGAGCTCACTCGTCACGTCTCGATCGTCACGTCCAATACATCAGGTCCAATACATCAGGTCCAATACATCAGGTCTTGGGCTTGACCTCGGCGACCTTGGCATCGGCCGCCTTCGGCACGTCGCCGAAATCGAGCTTCTTCTGGAACCCGATCTGCACGTTCAATGCCCAGGGCTGGACCTCGTCGGGTCGCCGGACCTGCCGGACGGAGGCTCCCGCGGTGCCGATATATCCGTCGCCGAAATCGTGGGCGAAATCGAACCCGGTGAGAAACGTCGTGCTCCACAGGTCGGTGTTGAGGTAATCGTCACGGCGATAGCGCGTCAGCAGGCTGACGGCGTTTTTGTCGTCGAACTTGTAACTGACGGAAGCCTCGTGCGACAGCCCGACGTCGAGCGACGCGAACGACAGCGTGGTGTCCTGAATGGTCCGCGACGAACCGACGCCGAAGGTCCATGCCCCCGTCTGATACTTGACCTTGGCGGTGTAGAGCAGTTGCTTGACGTCGTCGAAATCGGTCGTGTCGTACCTGACGAAGTATGGCGACAGCGACCCTTCGACCTCGACGCCATTGGCCTTCACCGTCACGAACGCATTCGGCTGCACGATGTCATGGCTGCGATCGAGGCCGAACAGGTCGGTGGCGAGGTAGCTGACGCGCGACAGAGCGACGGACGAGCCGATCTCGCCGGTCGCGAACTTGTAGGCAAAGCCCGGCATGAACGTACGCGTCACGAAGTTCTCGTCCTGGGGCAGGAAGTCGCCGAGCGTGAAGATGTTGCGCTCGTTCAGCGAGTTGATGCCGGTGTCGACGTTGGCGAAGAACCTGAAGTCGGTGGTGTCGTACTCGACCCGGTTGCGCAGTTGCAGGCCGTGCGAGCGGCGCGCCCAGTTGTCGTCGACCGACGTCGTCAGCGTGGTGCGCAACGCCAGCTTCGGTGCAAGCTCGATCGCCCCGCTGGCGGCGATAATGGCGGTGGTGCTGGGCGCCGCAACGTTCGGATCGTATTGCGTGTCGGCGATCTTGACGTTGAGCCCGATGATGCCGTCCTGGAGCGAGCCACGCAGGTAATCGTAGTTGATCGTCTGCGTCGCGAACGGGCTGCCATGAGCCCCGAGAATGTCGGTCGGATTGGAATCATAACCCGTGCGCAGGCCGATCGAACCTGCATTGACCGCTACCGTCTCGGCCGCCGGAGCGGTCTGCGCAAGACCTGCGGAGACGCCGAACTGCGAAGCAACAACAACTGCCGCCAACAACGCACGCCGAATCATGCACCCGACCCTCCATGCGCAGGGTCGGCAATCATGATTAATCGGCCGTTAAATCAGCAATTTCTGGTTGATTTCACTCGTCCGAGCCTGCCGGCGCCCGTGCGTTTTTGATGGGATTATCAGTATCAATGAAGCCATCAGGGATTTTGATAACATGGTTAACGCTAAGTATTAGAGTAAAAAACCACTTCAAGTTGTAGTCGAATCCGGAGCGTGGATAGTGGCGGCCACCAAGCAACAGCTTGGCTCGATAACAACGGAGGAAGTCATGAAGAAGTATATCGTCGCCGTCGCTCTCGCCTCGCTCATGGCCTCGCCGGCCTTCGCTGGTGGCCCCCGTGGCGGTGGCGGTGGCCTGATCGGCTCCGTGCTGGCTCCGATCACGACCGCGGTCTCCGCGCTCAACGTCAACGCCCTCAACAACGTCAACGTGCTCGGTGGCGGTGTCAACGTCCTGAACGGCAACAAGACCAACGTGTCGGCCATCCTGCCGATCAGCCTCAAGAACACCAACATCCTGTCCGGCATCCTGGGCGGCGGTCGCTCGCACGGCTGCGGCTGCAACTAAGTGCCATTGTCGGGAGAGCACCGAGGTGCTCTCCCAACAGCTTCCCGCGAGAACCTCTCCGCGCTCCCCTAGCGCTTCGCGCCAATCCATCCTTTCCCAAACACGAACACCCCAGGCTTTCCTTCCCGCTCCGGATCGCATCACAGCGGTTGTCCGAGGCTGAGGTTCCGGTCATCATTCGGCAGATCCTGATTGCCTTGAGAGACCGGGAATGGTTGCCAGCATCGCCTTTGCCGAATTCCTGCGCGAGCAACTCGCGCCGCTTGGCCAGCTCACGATGCGGCGGATGTTCGGCAAGACCGGCGTATTCTGCGACGGCCTGATGCTCGGGATGGTTGCCGACAATTCGCCCTACGTGCGGGTCGACGATCGAAATCGCGAGACGTTCGCGGAGGCTGCGACGAGCCCTCCGCTCAACTATGCCAAGAACGGTACGACCATCGACCTGGCATTCTGGCGTGTGCCGGAGCGGCTGCTGGATGAACCCGACGAACTCGTCGCATGGGCGCAGGCCGGGCTGGCCGCCGCGCATCGGGTCGCCGCCAAGCGAGGACGAGCCACTGCGCCGGCGCGAAAATCGCGCGCAAAGCCGGCGAAACGCCGGACAGCGTCATGATGCCGTCGAGCGCCCCGGAATGGCCCGGACTCGTGAGCCGGGCGGAATTGCTCTACGCAATATTTCCGGGGTCGATGGGTTTGTCTACTGGGTAACATAGTGTCCTGGATGGCCGATGGCGAACGACCTGCACGAACATCTGATCGAACTGGCCTACGAGGCCGCAGTCCTCCCTGAGCTGTGGCCGGACGTCCTGCATCGGGTAGGCGGGATCGCCAAGGCGCGCGGTATCGTGCTGCTGACCGCAGCCCCGCACGACGTCCGCTGGGTCGCATCGCCCGACATGCACGAGGATACGGTCGCCTATGTCGAAGGCGGCTGGCACGAGCGCAATGGGCGGTTGCCGCGCCTGCTCGCGGCCAATCATGCCGGCTTCCTGCGCGACATCGACGTGTTCGATACGCCCGAGGAGGTCCAGCAGGATTTGCAGATCCGCGAGTTCTTCCGACCGCGCGGGCTCGGATGGGGTGCCGGCACCGCGATTCCGGTGCCGAGCGGCGATGTGCTGATCTACAGCGTCGAGCGCGAGTATCAGCACGGACCGATCGAGCGGGAGGCGATCGCGCAACTCGATGCACTGCGCCCGCATCTGGCGCGTGCCGCGCTGCTGTCGGCGCGGCTCGGGATGGAGCGCGCGAAAGCGGCCACCGGGTCGCTGGCGATGCTTGGCCTGCCCGCGGCGGTGCTGCGGCGCGGCGGCCGCCTGATGGCGGCGAACGCGCTGTTCGATCGGCTGGTGCCCGACGTGATGCAGGATCGCGCCGATCGCCTCGCGCTGGCGGCGACCGCCGCGGACTCGTTGTTCGCCCAGGCCTTGGCCGTGCTCGACCAGGGTCTCGTCAGCACGGAGGTCCGCTCGGTGCCGATCGCGGCGCATGACGATCGCCCGCCGTTGATCGTGCATCTGGTCCCGATCCACGGCGCGGCGCGCGACCTGTTCGACCGCGCGTCGGCGATCGTGATCGTGACGCCGGTGGTGCCGGCGGAAGTGCCCACCGCGGAAGTGTTGCAGGGCCTGTTCGACCTGACGCCGGCGGAAGCGCGCGTCGCGCGCGGCATCGGCGAGGGACGAACCGTCGAGGCGATCGCCGGCGCTTTCGGCATCTCCCGCGAGACCGTGCGCAACCAACTCAAGGCCGTGCTGGCGAAGACCGGGCTCGGCCGCCAGGTCGAGCTGGCCGGATTGCTCGCCGGGACAAAAATGCCGCCGGGTTCGACTGCCGGCTAGCGCGCGCGGCATCGAGGCATGGCCTCAAGCCTCGCTCAGGCGCGCCTGGAAGAAGCCCGCAACGCGGCTGACGGCATCGGCGGTCATTGGATCATTGTCGGCAAAGTCGAAACCGTGCGCCTTGCCCTTGTACCTTACGATCTCCGCCGCCGCGCCGACCGACTTGCCGAGCTTGACGAGATCCTCACCGCTGGCAAGCGGCACGTTGCGGTCGGCATCACCGTGCAATTCGATCAGCGGCGGCAGGTGCTTGACCTGCGGCGCGATCTTGTCGGGCATGCCGCCATACAGCACGGCCAACGCGGACACCCGCGCGTCGCGGGCCGCCGCGGCCGCGGCGACATAGCCGCCGAGCGAGAAGCCGAGCAGTCCGACCCGGCCGGAACTGTCCGCGCCCGCCAGCACCGCGGACAAAGCCGACGAAACCCGCGCGGCCCAGACATCGAAGCGCCCCGCCTCGTAGACCTCGCGGCGCGCGCTCGTCTGCATCGCCGCGAAGGCCTGCTCGTCGGCCGGCGTATAGTAACGAACGAAATAGGTGTCGATGCCGTCAGCCGTCAGTGCGTCGGCATAACGCTGATAGGCCCGCGGCCTGAGATCGAAGCCGCGCGAGCCGTGCAGCACGAGCACGGCCGGCCGCTTGCCGGGACGCGCTGCGGCGAAACGATTGAGGGTTACGCGGCCTTCATCGGCGTCGACGCTCAGCGTCTCGGACGTCGCAGCGGCAAGCGAAGGTGTCGCCGCCAGCAGGGCAAGGCCGCCAAGCAGGCTCCGTCGGCTGATCGCTGGCATCGAAACCTCGCTTCGACTGCGGCCTTCGCTTCGGCCGGGCGGTGCCGCTATATCATGCCGAACAACGCGACCGGTAGGGTCGTTCATCGGGCTCGTCTCCGGGCATCGCGAAAGGATCGCATGTTCAAATGGCACCGGTTGCGCTAGTGATAGCTCCCTTCCCTCCCTGCGCCCGTCCGGCGCATGTCCAGTCAATGAGTGTATCTGAATGGCCGAAGCCGACCTCGACGCCGTCATCCGGCAAACCGCAAGAACCCAGACCAAGGCCGTGATGGCGGCGGCCAAGAAGCGCCAGGCCGTCTGGGTTGCGCGCGCGGCCAAAGCCAAGGACAAGGAGACCAAGGCGCGCTTCCGCTTCCTCGCCAAGAGCACCATGCTGAACGCGACCGCGACCGCCAAGCGGTTGCAGAACTCGGCCGAGAACGCCGCCGACGCCTATGCCCGGGCCATGAAGAAGGCGATGGAAGAACCGCCGCCGGCCAAGCCGCCAAAGAAGAAGGCAGATGCCTGAAGGAGCGCGCATGCTCACGGTTCACCATCTCGGCAAGTCACAATCGGAGCGGATCGTCTGGCTGTGCGAGGAGCTGGAGATTCCCTACGAGCTGAAATGCTATGCGCGCGATCCGGTCACGATCCTCGCGCCGGCCGACTACAAGGCGCTGCACCCGATCGGCGCCGCGCCCGTCATCACCGATGGCGATCTGGTGCTCGCCGAATCCGCCGCTGTCGTCGAGTATATCGTCGCCAGGTACGGCGATGGACGCCTGACGCTGAAGTCCGATCATCCTGATTTCGCACCGTTCCTGTACTGGTTCCACTTCGCCAACGGCACGCTACAGGCGCAGATGGGCCGCAGCATGATCCTGAACCGCCTCAACCTCGCGGCCGACAATCCGATGCTGGTGGCGACCCGGGCACGGGTCGACCGCTCGTTCGATCTGATCGAGGCCCGGGTGCGCGACGCGCGCTATCTCGCAGGCGACGAATTCACCACCGCCGACATCATGATCGGCTTCTCGCTCACGACCATGCGCTACTTCCTGCCCTATGACCTCGGCCGCTGCCCCAACATCAGGAACTATCTCGGCCGCATCGCCGCGCGCCCGGCCTATCAGCGCGCGATGCAGAAGGGCGATCCGGGCATGGCGCTGCTGCTGACGTGAGGCCGTGATGCCGCGCTATGTCGCCCTGTTGCGAGCAGTCAATGTCGGCGGCACCGGCAAGCTGCCGATGCCGGAGCTGAAGGCGATGTGCGTCGCCGAAGGGTTCGCCGACGTGCAGACCTACATCGCAAGCGGCAACGTCGTGTTCTCCTCGAAGCTCGGCGCGGCCAAGGTCAAGGCCGCGCTGGAGCAGCGGCTGCACGCCTATGCCGGCAAGCCGGTCGGCGTCATCGTCAGGAGCGCGGACGAGATCGCCGCGGTGCTGAAAGCCAATCCGTTCCCGAAGGAGCCGCCGAATTTGACGGTCGCGATCTTCCTCGACGCGCCGCCGCCCAAGGATGCCTTGAAGGATATCAAGGGCCAGCAGGACGAGCAGGTGCGGCTCGGCAAACGCGAGATCTACGTCGCCTTTGGCGGCGGCATGGGTCGCTCCAAGCTGAAGATCGCCGCCGCCGCGAGCGGCACAGCGCGCAATATCAACACCATCGCGAAGCTCGCCGAGTTGGCGGCAGGTGACTAGCCAGTTGCCTCAAAGCCCGTCATCCTGAGGAGCCTGCGCAGCAGGCGTCTCGAAGGATCGACGGCCCCGCCGGTGGCCGTACATCCTTCGAGGCTCGCCCAGCGCTGCAAGGCTCGCACCTCAGAATGACGGCTCAGGTGCTTCGGCGCGCGGATAGGTACTGCGCCGGCTAGCGCTCGTGCACGACAAATCCTTCGGCACCGAGCCTGGCCAGCACGGCCTCAAGGTGAGCGCGGTCGCGGGTTTCAATCACGAGCTCGAGCAGCGTCGCCTTGGCCGGCAGATCGGAGAAGGTGCGCTGATGCGAGACCTCGATGATGTTGGCACCGGCATCGGCAAGCAGGATCGACACCGCCGCGAGCTGTCCGGGCCGGTCGATGATGTCGAGCGCGAGCTGGGTCAGCCGTCCCTCGCGCGCGAGCTCGCGGGTCAGGACCGAGGCGATCAGCCTGGTGTCGATATTGCCGCCGGTCAGCACCAGGCCGACATTGCGGCCAGCAAAGCGCTCGGGTGCGGCAAGCACCGCGGCCAAGCCCGCGGCGCCGGCGCCCTCGACCACGGTCTTCTCGATCGAGATCAGGGTCGCGACCGCGCGCTCGATCTGGTCCTCGCTGACCAGCAGAATATCGTCGACGAGTTCTCGGACGATCGTCGTCGTGATCTGCCCGGGTGCCTTGACCGCGATGCCTTCGGCAAGCGTGTCGCCGCGCATCGGCAGCTGCTCGCCACGGACGGCATTGTACATCGAGGGATAGAGCTGGGCCTGCACGCCGACGATCTGCAACGACGGCTTCAGCGCCTTGGCGGCCGTGGCGATGCCGGAGATCAACCCGCCACCGCCGATCGGCACCACCAGGATGTCGAGCTCCGGCACGGCTTCGAGCATCTCGAGCCCGATCGTGCCCTGGCCGGCGATGATCAGCGGATCGTCATAGGGGTGGATCAGGATCAGGCCGCGCTGCGCGGCATGCGTGCTGACGAACGCGAAGCACTCCTCCAGCGTCTGACCGGTGATGATGACCTCGGCGCCGTGCCGCCGGGTGTTCTCGATCTTCACCATCGGGGTGCCGACCGGCATCACGATGGTGGCCGGGATACCGAGCCGCTTGGCGTGATAGGCTACGCCCTGGGCATGATTGCCGGCCGACATCGCGATCACGCCGCGCTTGCGCTCGTCCGGCGAGAGCGCCTGCAGGCGATTCAGCGCCCCGCGCTCCTTGAAGGTCGCGGTGAATTGCAGGTTCTCGAATTTGAGGAACAGGCGGCAGCCGCAAATCTCGCCGAGCGTGCGGCTCTCGTTGCACGCCGTGACCATGACCGCGCCCTTGATGACATCGGCGGCACGGCGCACGTCGGCGAGGGTGACGGCAGGCGGATTGGAAGGATGCGGCATCTGGTTTCGCTTTGGACCGTTTCGTGAGACGGAACCTAGCGGGTTTCGATGCCGAAGACGACCGCGCTATCGCGCGGTCAACACCTGTTCCGCCGGCTTGGCCGGCGCGGCCTGCTCGACGTCATCGCATTTCAGGCATACCAGCGCGGTACGGAAATGCTTGTCGAGCACAATGGTTCGCGTCCTGCCGCACTGGCAGCGCATCGGCTTATCCATGGAAGATCGGCCCGGTTCGAGATGCAAGGAAAGCGTCGAGGAAAGCGTGCGCTTAGCTAGCCCGGTCCGGTTAACCTAATATGACTTGCGAGCGGAAAATTTGTCGCGCCGGAAGCCGCTTCACGCGTTTGCGGATCATGCTTCAGAAGAAGGCGACACTGAGGTCGAGACCATAGCTGGCCCTGAGAATCGCGACGAACACCACGGCCGAGGCCAGCAGCAGGAGATGCCGGACGACATTGCTCCGAAGCGAATTGGCAGGAAACGCACGCGCAATCGATTGAGCCAAGGCAGTCATTCGCGACCTCCAGAACCACGTCCCGAAGTTAGGTCGCGTACAATGCTGTGAGGTTCAACGCGGCTCGCGGGACGGCTGGCGGCGCACCGTGACGCTCTGCTCGGGATCGGGCTGTGGCCGCGTCCGGTTCCGGAAGCGGTGACCGACCACGATCAACGTGCCCTCGGCGCGAACCGGAGTTTCGGCCGATGGTGCGGGCGGCAGATTGTCCTGCGTGACGGCCTCGAGCGCGGCAAGGAACGCGCGTCCGGCCGGTGTGATCTCCCAACCTTCGACGTCACGCAGCAAATAGCCGTTACCGAAGATGTCGAGTTCGGGAACCCGCGACGCCAGGCGCTTGATCCGCGCATGCCAATCGTCGCCGCTCGATGAGAGGATAGCAAGGTCGTGCTTCAGTGAGTCGAGTGTGGCTCTTCCGCTGACGTGACTGGCCAATATTTTTAGAATCGCAATCTGTATGCTCAACTCGAAGCCTCGACCGCCACGGTTCTTTTTGTTCTGCGCAGCCGATCTGGAAATTATCGCGCTGATGACTCCGACGTCCAGTCATCAGCGCCAGTTATCCAGAGCCGGAATGACGGTATGAACTTACGCCGCGCGGGACGATCCGACGTGGCGCTCGGGCCGATGCGACGACATCGATTCCTCTTCGCCATCCTGCGGCGCGCCCCAGAACTCCCGCACCGTCGGGCCGTCCTTCAGCCTGCGGTCGCGCAGGAAGCCGAGAATTTCGTGCGGCCAGACCCGGCGTCCCATCTGCGTGTACCAGCGCATCGCATGCCGCAGCCCGGCGTCGCGATGCAGCAGCACGCGCAGCAGGGCCTTCGGCCGGCATTGCAGCACCATCTCGGTGAACTTGAACCAGAGCAGCACGCGCCATGGCGGCATGTACCGGGTCGCGAGCACCTGATGCTTGTAGTCCCAGAGTCTGCGATCGGTCTGGATCACGCGTCGCTCTGCCGCGAGACGGAAATACGGCGTCCAGCGATGCGGCGTGACGTAGAGCATCTGGATCTGATCCGGATCGTAGGAGAGCAACTGCCGCAGGCCGCGCCAGTGATCGCGATCGGTCTCCTCCTCGAAGCCGACCACCCAGGTCGCCATCGACAGGATGCCGTGTTGGCGCATCAGCCTGATAGCCTCGCGGTCCGTCGTGGTGGTGGCGCCCTTGCGGATCAGCTCCAGCGTCTTCTCGTCGGTGTTCTCCATGCCGAGCAGGAAGCGCTGCCAGCCGGCCTTCTTGTAGAGATGCAGAATGTCGGCATCGCGGACGATATCGTCGGCGCGAGTCGATCCGACCAGGATCAGATCGACATTCTCCGCGATCAGCGCCTCGAGGAAGGTCCGCCAGGCTTTCTTCGAGACGGTCGGATTCTCGTCGGCGAAGTTGATCACCTTGACGCCGTGCTCGCGGTGCAGCCGCGCCAGCTCGCTGGCGAAGCGCACGGGATCGCGGTGCCGCCATCGCGTCCAGAAGCCGCGTTGGCCGCAGTAGTTGCAGAGATGCGGACAGCCGCGCGAGAACTGCACGACGACGGCCCGCAGCCCGCCCCAATAGCTGTAGCGCGCGTGGTCGATCAATTCCCAGCCGATCCGATAGGCATCGAGGTCGCGGATCACGGGCGCGGGCGGCGTGACGCGCGGCCCATAATCGTCGCGGAATGCGATGCCGTTGATGATGCGGAGATCGCCGCCGGTCTCCAATGCCCGCATCAGTTGGCGCGCGGTCTCCTCGCCTTCGCCGCGCACGATCGCGGTGACGTAACGCTCCTCGCGCAGGATGTCGCGCCAGTGATAGGTCGGAAACACGCCGCCATAGACGATCCGCACGTTCGGCAGGGCCTTGACGATCGCCTGCGCCACCTCGGTGATGACAGGATGGCCCGAGGTCGAACCGGAATGACCGAACAGGACGGCATCAGGTGAAAATCGCGATGCTTCCGCCACGATGGCCGTGAGCGGCATCGGCCCGAACTCGGCATCGACGAGAGCAACGTCGTGACCGTCGTCGATCAGGGGACCACCGATCGACAGCAGGCCGAGCGGCGGCAGATGGTCGTCGGGAATCCGGCTGCCGATTGCCGGATGCGGCACGTTGATGAGAAGTATGCGCATGGATGATCGCTCCCGCTTTGGTTGGCGTGATCGTTCGTCCCCGCATCTTGTGATGGAGAGCCCAACCCCCCGGCCGGGCTTTGGAAGAGAATGGAAGGCGCGGCCTGCCGCGCTAGAGATTCGCAACCTCCGCCGGCGCGATCGCGGTCAGCCCGCCGAAGCGGCGCTCGCGACGATGGAAGGAGGCGAGCGCGTCGGCGAGATCGTGGGCATCGAACTCGGGCCACATCCGCTCGGTGAAATGCAGCTCGGCATAGGCGCCTTCCCAGAGCAGGAAGTCCGACAGCCGCTTCTCGCCCGAGGTGCGGATGATCAGGTCGACATCGCGCAGGCCGACTTCGCCGGTGATCAGGTCAGCGAAGCTCTCACGGCTCAACTGACCGGCACCGGCGGCGCGCGCCGCGGCGTTCAGGATCGCATCGCGCGCCGAATAGTCGATCGCAATGCGCAGATGCAGCGTGGTGCCGTCGGCGGTCGCGGCCTCGGCGCGCCCGATCGCGTTGGCAATGCCGTCGGGCAAGCGGTCGCGGCGGCCGATCACGGTGAGGCGGACGCCATTGCGCACCAGTGCGGCGATCTCGTTGGCGAGATAGAACCGCAGCAGCCCCATCAGCGCGGTGACTTCTGCCTTCGGACGACGCCAATTGTCGCTCGAGAACGCATAGAGCGTCAGCGTGCCGACGCCCTGGTCCGGCGCGGCTTCGACGATGCGGCGGATCGCCTCGACGCCGGCCTCGTGGCCGCGCAGCCGCGACAGGCCGCGCCGCGTCGCCCAACGGCCATTGCCGTCCATGATGATGCCGACATGCAGCCGCGCGGCGGCCACCGGCTCGAGTGCGACATTACTTTGCATTACAAAGTCTCCGGTCAAAAAACGGGATGATCAAATCGGCTGGATACCGAACCGGCCGGACGTTCCGTCGTCCTTGCCGGCGGTCTTTTCGGCGGTGCCGGCAGCCTTGGCCGCATCGCGGACCAATTGCTCGAGCACGGCGAGATAATCGAGGAAGCGGCGGCGGCCGCTCTTGGTCAACCGGCAGCTGGTGTGTGGGCGATTGCCTTCATAGCCCTTGATGACGTCGACGAGGCCGGCCTCCTGCAACACCTGCAAATGCCGGCTGAGATTACCGTCGGTCAGCCCGCAGAGCTGCTTGAGATCGGCGAAGGCGAGCCCCTTCGGATGCGCCATCAACGAGGTCAACAGTCCGAGCCGCGCCTTCTCATGGATGACGCGGTCGAGGCCATCATAGGCGAATGGCGCGGTGGTCACGTCAGTCTTCGGCATCATTGTCTCCGGATGCGAAATACAACAGTGCCGCGAGCAGCAACTGGCCGATCGCGAACGGCAGTCCCATGGTCCAGGGCGACAGCGCGTGGCTCTGGCTTGCGATCAGCAGCACCGTGAAGCCCGACAGGAAATACCAAGCGCCACCGAGCGCGATCGTGCGCGGCAGCAGCCGGACCGAGGCGAACACGCCGAGGCTGACCAGCACCTGCCACAGGCCGGGCAGCATCCACAGCGTCTCCGGCGCGAATTTCCATTGCAGGATCGCCAGCAGCACGCCGGCGATAGCAGCCGGCACGAACTGCTCGATCGCCTGTTGCACCATGGCGTCGGCAAGGCCGGAATGATGCCGCCGCGAACGCGCCTGCATTTCGATCCAGATAAGCACCGCCGACAGCAGGGCGGCCGCCGCCCAGCCCGCGAGGAACGCGATCGGATGGCCGGTCGGATCGGCAAGCCAGAGATGTTGGGCGAGCGCGGTGACGAATGCGATGCCGCTGGTGGCGGCGACGGTCGCCGGACCATAGCCGCGGAACGCGGTTCCTGCCGCAATCTGATTGCGGATCGCGAGGATGTCGGCCAACGCCTTGTCGAGGTCGCGCATGATTCGCCCGAACTTTGTATTGCAAAGTATACGGGATTACCAAGTAAAGGCAAGCGCCATCGCGCTGGTCGCCGCGCGGGATGCTTAATGGACGGTTACTGCGCGAATTGCGGCGGAAGCGTGCCGCCTCACACCTTCACCAGGCTGGCGAAGCCGCCATAGATCATCCGCTTGACGTCGAACGGCACGGTGTTCGGGTTCATCGTCGGTGACAGACGAGGATCGGCCATCACCTTGGCGTTGATCCGGTCGCGCTGGGCGCGCGACTTGTAGGTGATCCAGGCGAACACGACGGTTTCGCCCGGCTTCAGCTTCACGCTTTGCGGAAACGACGTCAGCTTGCCCCGCTTGACGTCGTCGGCGACCCATTCGCGATAATCCAGCGCGCCATATTCGCGCCAGACCTTGCCGGCCTTCTTCGAGAGCTGAGCATAGGCTTTGAGTTTCTTCTTCGGCACCGCGACGACGAAACCATCGACGTAAGGCATTTGGGCTTCCCTGTTCCATTTGGTCGTCACTGCGAAGGGCGAAGCAACGAAGCAATCCTGCGCTTGCAGCGCAACGGATTGCTTCGCTGAACCTGTCATCGGACGCGCATTGGCGCGACGGATGGCTCGCAATGACCGCGCATGACGCGTTGCGCGTCAGCTGTGACAGCAGGATGCCTGAACCGGCGCCGGTTGGTACTGGTCACGTAGCCGCACCCAATCCATCGGATAGGGCAACCCCTCCTCGTGGCGGCCGAGTGGCGTCAGGTCGAGATAGTGATAGGCCGCATTCATCATGTCGAGGCCGCGCGAATAGGTCGAATAAGTGTGGAAGATCGCGCCGTCCTGGTCGCGATAGAACACGCTGACGCCCGGGGCCTCCTCACTGCCGAACGGCGTGGTGCCGTAATTGTAGAGCGTCGCGCCGGACTTCAGCTGCTCAGGCGAGAAGGTGACCGCATAATCGTAGTTGAAGTCGTTGGCGCCCGACGACACCCAGTCGAAGGTCCAGCCCATCCGCTGCTTGAACGCCTCGAGCTTGGCCAGCGGCGCCCGCGAGATCGCGACCATCGTGGTGTCGCGCGCGGCCAGGTGCGGCACCATGCGCTCGAAACCATCGACCCAGAACGAGCAGCTCTTGCATGCCGCGTCCCATTCGGGTGCGAACATCACGTGCTGCACCACGAGCTGCGGCCTGCCCCTGAAGAGATCGCCGAGCCTCACCTTGCCTTCAGGCCCATCGAACACATAGTCCTTGTCGACCTTGACCCAGGGCAATTCGCGGCGCTGCCGGCTCACCGCTTCGCGGGCCTGGGTGAGCTCCTTCTCGCTGGCCATCAGTGCCTTGCGGGCTGCGATCCACTCGTCGCGCGAAACGATCTTGTGCTGTTGCATGAGATGCTCCTTTGCAGATCAGGCGTCGACATATTGTTGCAGGTTGCCGAGGGATTCGCTCCAGCCGCGCCTGTGGTTGTCGCGCGCGGTTTCGTCTGTGAACTGGGCGTGATGGAAGGTGAGCAGCGTGCCGCCGGCGTCCGGCTTGATCGACACCGTCACCTCGGACTCGCGCTCGGGGGTCGAGTGCCAGGCCCAGCTGAACACCAGTCTTTCGTTCGGCACCACCTCGCGATAGACGCCGCCGACCTCGTGATGTTCGCCGCTCATCCCGGTGAATCTGATCCGGTAGCGTCCGCCGACGCGGACGTCGAGTTCGGCCTGTGTCGTGCCGGGCTTGAGCTCGCCGGGACCGAACCAGTGCACTAGGTTTTCCGGCTCGATCCACGCGGCGTAGACTTTTTCCGGCCGCGCGCGGAGATGCCGCGTGAGGGTGAGGCTTGGCCGCGCGGACTCTGGGCGAGCGGCAAGATCGGCTGCGGCTGCGGATTTTTCGGCCGGTTTACTGACCATGGGTCTTCCTCCACAAAAGCTGCAAGGCGGTCGAGATTGTCGGACCAGAATTGCGCATAGCGATTGAGCCAGTTCATCGCCTGCTCCATCGGCCTGGCAGTGAGCCGGCAGGCCACCGTGCGTCCGGTCTTCTCGCGCGCGACGAGACCCGCATCCGTGAGTACGTCGAGATGCTTCATGATCGCGGGCAACGACATCGCGAATGGCTGCGCCAGCTCGCTCACCGACAGGCCGTCCTGCTCGCCGAGCCGCGCCAGCAGCGCGCGGCGGGTGGGATCGGACAGCGCGGCAAAGGTGCGGTCCAGCGCTTCGTCTTGATACTTAACCATACGGTTTACTATAAGCGCAAACCGCGCCGCGTCAAGCGCGCGGCTTCACGATCGCGTCAGGATGGGGCAGGGCGACGATCGATGTCGTGGCCGCTGGCAACCGTCGTGCTGTGGTGGGACCTAGTCGGGATAGACCGTCCGGTGCCGGCGATGATCACGGCGCGGCGACGGCGGCGGTGGCTGGCGAAACAGGAAGCGCGGGTTTTCACCGCAAGCGAGATACCGCCCCGACACGCTGGCCTGGCATTGCTCGAAGGTCTGATAGGCGCATTCGCCGGGATAGCCGAGGTCCGGCCCCTGTGCGCACCACGGATAGTCATAATCGGCGGCGGCCGGCGTGATGCCCGCCGCACCGGCAAGCGTCATCGTTCCCAGGACAAGCACTGCCAATCGCCATGTGCGCATGATCCAACCCGCTCCGACTCTCAGGGTATCGCCGTCACTCAAGCGCGGCATACCGGGTTAGGTTCCCGATTGCTACCCTATTCGGCTTCAAGCCGGTCAATTTTGCAGCCGGGCGCAAGACAAGCCCGCGCGCGCCGGACTTGTCTTGCGCATTCAGCTCGAGACCTACTCGACCTTGAGGCCGGCGAACTCGACCACCTTCTTCCACTTGTCGGTCTCGGCCTTGATGTCGTTGCCGAAGGCGTCCGGCGTCTGGATCAGCGAGTCGCCGCCGAGCTCGACCAGGCGCTTGCGCATGTCCGGTTCGGCGAGCACGGCGTTGATCTCGCCGTTGAGCTTGGCGACCAGCTCCTTCGGTGTGTTCTTCGGCGCGCCCATGCCGAACAGCGCGCTGGCCTCATAGCCCTTCACGGTCTCGGCGATCGCCGGCACGTCGGGCAGTTGCGAGGAGCGCTCCGTCGTCGTCACGCCGAGCGCGCGCAGCGAGCCGGAACGGATGTGCTGGATGATCGAGGGCATGTTGTCGAAGATCACCTGCACCTGACCGCCGAGCATGTCGGTGATCGCGGGCGCCGCGCCGCGATACGGCACATGCTGCATCTTGCAGCCGGTCATCGACATGAACATCTCGCCGGAGAGATGCACCGAGGTGCCGTTGCCGGACGAGGCCATGTTCACCTTGCCGGGATTGGCCTTCACGTATTCGATGAACTCGGCGACGTTCTTCGCCGGAACGTCCTTGTTCACCGTCATCACGTTCGGCACGCGGTTGAAGGAGGCAACCGGCGCGACGTCGCGCACGAAGTTGAACTTCAGATTGGCATAGAGCGAAGCGTTGATGTAGTTCGCCGGATTGACCAGCAGCACGGTGTAGCCGTCCGGCTCGGCGTTGATCGCAGCCTCGGTGCCGATATTGTTGCCGGCGCCCGGCTTGTTCTCGATCACGAATTGCTGCCCGAGCTTTTCCGACAGCCGCTGCCCGATCAGGCGCGCGATGATGTCGGTGGCGCCGCCCGGCGGATAGCCCACGATCCAGCGCACCGGCCGCGCCGGATAATCGGCTGCGGATGCGCGGCCGATCGCGAATGTCGAAATCCCCGACCCGATCAGGCCCAGCGCAGTGCGGCGTGAAATCATGAAGTCTCTCCCGATCCAGCAGGGTTTGCTCCCCTGCCCGTTTCTGTTGCGTTGCGTGCGGCGCGGTTTTAACAAACAATGTCTGGAGCGGCCAGTGCGACACGTACGCCACCGACCGCGACGAAAGACTAAGCTGCAATCTCGTTATGACGCGTTTTCTTCACGCGAACCGGTGTCCACTTCGCTGGAAAACGCTCTGGACCGAAGAGGATCGATCATGTCCGTCAAGGTGAATGGGCTCGACCATCTCGTGATCAACGTCACCGATGTCGTGCGCTCTGTTGCCTGGTACAGCAGGATTCTCGGCATGGAAGTGAAGGTGTTCGATCCCGGCAAGGGCAAGACACCGCGCACCTCGCTTGTGTTCGGCAACCAGAAGATCAATGTGCGGCCGCGCGATGCCGACAAGGTGGAGTGGTTCACCGCCGATCACGAGGCGGCCGGCAGCGACGACCTCTGCTTCCTCACCTCGAGCACACCGGAGCAGGTGGTTGCGCATCTGAAAGCCAATGGCGTCAAGATCGAGGAAGGCCCGGTCGCCAAGCAGGGCGCGCGCGGCACGCTGCGATCGGTCTACTGCCGCGATCCCGACGGCAGCCTGATCGAGATTTCGTCGTACGAGGATGGCGCGAAGTAGCTTCCGCGCCACGTCTTCCGCGCGACGGAACGGATTGCTCCATCGCTACGCTTCCGATTTGCTCTCGGCGCACACCGATGGCAGAACTGCTCCCAACCAAGACCAATCGCGGCCGGCAAAGCCGCGCGGGAGGACACATGACCAGTTCAAAAGCAGTGCCCGGCATCGTCGGACCGTTCGCGGGGCTCGACGTGCCGTGGTTGCTGCGGATGCGCGCCGAGGTGCGCCGCGATCATCCATTCCTGATCTGGGCCCCGTTCGATGCGCCGGCGCGGCGCTGGAGCTATGGCGAATTTCATGAGCGTGTCGGCGCGCTGGCCGCAGGGCTTGCCAAGCGCGGCATCCGGCAAGGCGACTATGTCCTGATCCATCTCGACAATTGCATCGAGGCGATCATGTCGTGGTTTGCCTGTGTCGAGCTCGGCGCGATCGCCGTCACCACCAACACCCGCTCGGCCGCGGCCGAGATCGAATATTTTGCCGGCCATTGCGGCGCGGTCGCCGCGATCACCCAGCCGGCCTATGCTGAACTGATCGCAGCCAACTGCAAGGGGCTGCGCTGGATCGCGGTGACCTCGCACGATGCCGGGCAGGCCCCGGCACAGCCGACCGCGCGCGGCGATAGCTTCGATTCGCTGTTCGCCGACAGCGCCGACCGGCCGAAGCGCCCGATCGATCCGCTCGCACCGTGCAGCGTGCAATACACCTCCGGCACCACGTCACGGCCGAAGGCGGTGCTGTGGACCCATGCCAACGCGCTGTGGGGCGCCAAGATCAACGCCGCGCACCAGGACCTGCATGCGACGGACGTGCACCAGACCTATCTGCCGCTGTTCCACACCAACGCGCTGGCCTATTCGATGCTGGCGAGCCTGTGGGTCGGGGCGACCTGCGTGATCCAGCCGCGCTTCTCGGCGAGCCGGTTCTGGCCGGTGGCGCTCGAACACGGCTCGACCTGGACCTCGACGATTCCGTTCTGCATGAAGGCGCTGCTGGAGCACGAGGTCCCGAAGGATCACAAGTTCCGGCTTTGGGGCACCGCCGTGAACGAGCCGCCGCCATTCGCCGTGTTCGGCATCAAGATCATCGGCTGGTGGGGTATGACCGAGACCATCACCCACGGCATCATCGGCGAGGTCGACCAGCCGAACACGCCGATGTCGATCGGCCGCGCCGCGCCGGAATACGAAATCCGCATCACCAGTGATGACGGCACCGCGACCGGCGTCGGCGAGACCGGCAATCTCCTGATCAAGGGCATTCCCGGCCAGTCGTTGTTCGCCGAGTATCTGCACAACGACAAGGCGACGCGCGAGAGCTTCGACGAGCACGGTTATTTCATCACCGGCGACCGCGTCACGATGCTGGAGCGCGGCTATATCAAGTTCGGCGACCGCTCCAAGGACATGCTGAAGGTCGGCGGCGAGAACGTCGCGGCCTCCGAGATCGAGCAGGTGATCGCCGTGGTGCCGGGCGTGCGCGAGGCCGCGGTGGTCGCGAAGAAGCATCCGATGCTCGACGAGGTGCCGGTCGTCTTCATCATCCCGCAGGCCGGCGTCACGGCCTTGCCGGCCGACCTGCACGACAAGGTCATGACCGCCTGCCGCTCGGCGCTCGCCGACTTCAAGGTGCCGCGGGAGATCCGCTTCGTCGACGAGATGCCGCGCTCGACGCTGGAGAAGGTCGCGAAGGCGGAGTTGCGCAAGATGCTGGAATAGGACCTGCTCGTCATTGCGAGCGAAGCGAAGCAATCCATGGTTCAGCGCATGCGAGATAAATGGATTGCTTCGTCGCTGCGCTCCTCGCAATGACGGTGAGACCTTAATTCACCTCGAACCGGATCGGCAGCTTCTTCGGGCCACTCACAAAATAGGCCTGCGTCATCTTCACCTCGCCGTCGAGCGACAGCGATTTCAGGTGCGGCAACAGCTCCTCGAACAGGATGCGCATCTCGAGCTTGGCGAGATACTGGCCGAGGCAGAGATGCGCGCCATAACCAAACGCGACGTGGCGGTTGGGCTTGCGGTCGCTGCGGAAGCGGTCGGGCTCCTCGAACACCTCCTCGTCGCGATTGCCCGAGGCGTAGCACAGCATCAGCCAGTCGCCCTTGGCGATCTTGCGGCCGCCGAGCTCGGTGTCGGCGGTGGCCGAGCGCATGAAATGCTTGACCGGCGTCATCCAGCGGATCGATTCGTCGACCAGGCCCGGGATCAGTTCCGGATTGGCCTTCACCTTGGCGAACTCCGCGGGGTCCCTCGCCAGCGCCCAGATCGCGCCCGCGGTCGAGGACGAGGTGGTGTCGTGGCCGGCGGTCGCGACGATCATGTAATAGCTGGTCTGATCGTGCTCCGGCATGTAGTCGCCGCCGATCTTCGCATTGGCGATGACGGTGGCGAGATCGTCGCGCGGATTCTGCCGGCGATCCTCGGTGATCTTGCGGAAATAGGCGGAGAAGTCGGCGATGATCGCCTGCAACATCACCGAGACCTGCTCCGCGCTCAGCGCGTCGCGGACGCGCGCCGTGTCGGGATCCTGCGGGCCGAACAGCTCCTGCGTCAGCTTGAGCATGCGCGGCTCATCGGCCTCGGGCACACCGAGGATCTCCATGATGACGTGCAGGGGATAGCCGAGCGCGACGTCGTCGACGAAATCGCAGGCGCCGCCGCGGTCGAGCATGCGCTGCACGGTGGCGCGCGCGATCTCGCGGACCCGGCCCTCGAACTTGCCGAGATTGGCCGGCATGAACCAGCCCTGCGTCAGCGCGCGATACTTCGGATGGTCCGGCGCGTCCATCTGCACCAGCGAGCGCACCAGATTGGGACCGCCGGTGATCTTGCGAACGCGTTCCTCGAGCGCCTGGTTGGTCAGCGTGGTCGGGCGGTCGGCATTGTGGAACAGCTCGTTCTGCCGGCTGATCGCCTGGATATGGGCGTGCTTGGTCACCACCCAGAACGGATCGAACTTGTCGGGCCGCGCGATGCCGAGCGGGTTGTTGGCGCGCAGCCAGCGATAGCTGTCGTGGATACTGTCGTCGGCATAGGCGACGGGGTCGACGAGGGTAGCCGCGATATTGGCGGGGATATCGAGATCCCCGGTCGTTGCCGTGTCCATGATCGTCCTCACCCGCGGAAGCCATCGGTCGTGCCGATGATCACCGGAATCTAGGCGGGGTTGAGGAGGACGACTTGCGTTGATTGGCTAAAAGCCTCGCCCTAGGCAGACGGCAGAGGCCACGAGGGCTCAATAATGCCCGAATGCCACCGGGCGGAACGCCTGCAACAATTGCTGGTCGAGCTTGCCGCCCATCTCCTCCATCATGGAGAATGCCTTGGCGTGGGTGAATTGCAGCCGGTAGGCGCGCTTCTCGACCAGGGCGGCATAGACGTCGACGATCGTGGTGACGCGGACGATGTCGCTGATCTCCTTGCCGCTGAGACCGTTCGGATAGCCGGTGCCGTCGAGGAATTCGTGGTGGTGCAGGATCACGTCGAGCATTTCCGGCGGGAAGCCGCCCTGGGCGGACAGCGCCTCGTAGCCGCGGCGCGGATGCTCGCGGAGCTCGGCCATTTCCTCGACCGTCAGCGTGCCGGGCTTGTCGAGCAGCGCGACCGGAACGAACGCCTTGCCGACATCGTGCAGCAGCGCGGCGCGGGCAAGCCGGCGCTGATCGTCGTCGCGCATGCCGAGGTGCTGCGAGAACGCCACCGCGAAGCCGGTCACGAACAGGCAATGGCGATAGGTCTCCTGGTGATGGCAGCCGACGGTGGTCAGCCATTCGCGCAGCGAGTTGTGCTTGATCGCCTTGAGGATCTTGTTTTCGGCGGCGACGATGTCGTCGAACTTGAGCGGTTCGCCGGCGCGCATCCGCTCGAACATCTTGACCATCACGCCATGCGCGGCTTCGACGCCACGGTTGAGCGCCTTGCCGCGATCGGTCTCATCGTAACCGCTGTTGTCGGGGAACGCGGCGCGGATGCGCTGGAGGATGCCGCGCGCATCGAACGGCCGCGAGATGGTGTCGGTGGCGCCGAGCGCCCAGGCCTGCATCGAGGCGTGGTGCAGCGCATCCGCCAGCACGAACAGCCGCGGCATCTCGCGATAGGCATCGGCCTGCAACTTGGCGCGGACCAGTTGCACCGCTTCGGGCGAGCGCAAATTGATGTCGACCACGATGCCGGAAAGATCACGGTCGGGCCGCTCGGGAATATCCGACGTCGGAACGGTATCGACCTCGCCCACGGAGCGCAGGATGCTGGCGAGTTCGGTGCTTTGATCGCTTCGATCCGACGCCAGCAGCAAGCGGCGCTTCGAAGTCTGATTATTGGCCAAGGCAGTCATGGAATCCCCGTCGCGGTAACGACCGACGGCGGACGCTACCTGACGATGCGTTCCCTCCCGCTTAATGGGGATGCTGAACGGCGGTTAAGCGCGGTCGATACAATTTGATGGACCGGAAAATCCGCTAGCAATATCAGGCCGGCCCGGACCGACGCGTCGAGGCGGCTCCCGCAGCCAATCATCAATTTTTGGGTGGTTCAAGATGGCGTTGATACCTGCGTCGGCGCGCTCACGCGCAGGGTCTCAGATAGCCTGCGGCGATCGCCATCTCCACAAGCTCCTTGATGCCGTCGCGGAGACCGCTGATGCCGACGTCGCGCTCGCTCCGCTCGTGCCAGACGACGCCCGCGTCGAAGCCAGGCAGATCGAACGGAAGCTTGAACCTTGCAACGTCCGTGCGGCGCTCGACCAGCCCATCGGGAACGATCCCGAGCAGATCGCTGTTGGCGACGAGGCCGGCCACCAGCATATGGCTCGGCACCAAAAGGCCGATGTCGCGCGTGATCCCCTGACGGCGCAAGGCGAGATCGATCCGGTTCGGAAACAGCCCGTCGGAGGATACCATGACGTGACGTTGCGCCATGAAGCGTTCGCGTGACGGCCGCTTCAGGATCGGATGACCGGGTCTGGCGATGCCAACGAAGTCCGAGCGGCAGAGTTTGAGCGCGTGCAACTTCGCGGGCAGCGGCTCGAGCGGCGCCACCATGAGATCGCAAGTGCCGTCGACCACCATGCGTACCGCAACGTCCGGGCCCGGCCACGGCTTGGCGTGGACCGACAGATAGGGCGCCCTCGCCTGAACCCAGCGCCACAGATCCGGCAGCAGTCCCGCCAGCGCATAATCGCCCGATGTCAGCGTGACGGTCTGGCGAACCTCGGACAGCGGCTGCGGGGTCAGCCCGACCACGGCCTCGACCCCGGCCAGCACGTCGTTCAGCGGACCGGCCAACCGCTCGGCCTTGGGCGACAGCATGAAGCGATTGCCGTGCCGGATCAGGATCGGATCGTCGAACAATACGCGCAATCGCTCCAGCGCGTTGCTGAGCGCCGGCTGCGAGAGGCCGACACGTTTGGCCGCCTTGCTGACGTGGCGCTCCGCGAGCAACGCCTGCAACACCACCAGCAGATTGAGGTCGATCGAACGCAAATTCATCTGATCAATACCCGGATATACAAAGTATCCATTAGATCGATGCATTGCACTGCGCTAGGAGTTTCGCAACTCACTTGCCCCTCACCGCCGACCTTTGCCGGGGGCGCGATCGATCCGAACACCGGCCACGATGTGGATGCGGCGCTGCGGATGGGCCGCGCCATCGCAGGCGCGCGCCTTCATGGACCCTTGTGATGCATGCCCCAAGCGCGCCGGCCTGGCACGCAACCTTGCGACCCTCCTGACCGGAATCTGCGTGTCCTCCTGTGCGCACGACCCATCCGATCGCGTCACCGGGGAGTGTTCGGTGGCGCTGGTCGGCAAGTGCTCGTCCAAGCAGGTCACCAGCGACCTGTCGGCGAGCGACAAGGCGGCGCTGGTGTCGTTGCAGAACCGCAAAGTCGGCATCACCATCAACGATGCGTTGAAGGCCGCGGAAGCCTCGCTGAAGGCAAACGAGTTCGAGCAGGTGTCGATCGACAGCACCGGCGCACTGGTGCAGGGCGAGAAGAATCACAAGATCGCCGACCGTGGTCATCAGGTGCTACAGGCGGTGATCAACGCCAAATTGCCGATGCTGAGGGCCAAGCCCGACCACGAGACGACGCGCGCGCTGGTGACGGTGCACGCGCTGTCGGGCATCACCGCGGTGCACGCCGAATTCATCACGACGATCTGGGACAGCAAGGGCGATTCGAAGACGCGCGTGGTGACCGATCCGCAGGTCTATAATTCGTTCTTCGCCAAGTTCGCCGACAATTCGCCCCGGTGATCGCGAACGAGAAGACGCCGGAGAGCGGTGCTCTCCGGCGTCTTCATTGGTTCGGTCGTTCAGGCCGTCACGCCTTCATCGCGGCCTTGACGGCCTCCGCGGTGATCGGCAGGCCGCGCACACGGGCACCGACCGCGTTGAACACGGCGTTGCCGATCGCCGGCGCCACCACCGTCACCGCGGGCTCGCCGACGCCGGTCGCCTTCTCGCCATTGGCGATGACGTTGACCGCGACTTCCGGCAGCTGGCTCATCCGCAGCGGCGTGTAGCTGTCGAAATTGGTCTGCTCGATGCCGCCGTCCTTCAACGTCGCCTTCTCGAACAGTGCCAGTGACATGCCCCACAGCGCCGCGCCCTCGACCTGGGCCCGGATGCCATCGGGGTTCACTTGCGTACCAACGTCGGTCGCAACCGTCAGCTTCTTCACCGTCACCTCGCCCGACGGGGCGACCGCGACATGCGCGACGCAAGCCGTCCAGCTCGCGGTGGCGCGCTCCTGCGACGACACGCAGGCAACGCCCATGCCTTCACCCTTGGGCAGCTTCTTGGTGCCGTAGCCGGCGAGACCCATCGCCGCGAGCAAGGTATTGCGGAGACGCTGTGCGCCGCCGTCGTTCTTGCCCTTGCCGTCGAGCAGTTCAACCCGCAGCAGGGCCGGGTCCTTGCCGGTCGCATGCGCGATCTCGTCGACCATGCTTTCGATCGCCCAGAACGTCCAGCCCGGCGCCACCGAACGGAGCTGACCTGACGGGGTGGCGTTGTGCGCCATCTCGTTCTTGATCGCCCGCACATAGTGGTTCGGCACGGTGTAGAAGAAGTCCGCACCGTTGACCGTGAACGCGTCGAGCGGCCCCTTCTTGTCGACCGAGGGCGACAGGAAATCAGGGATACCCCAGCGCGCGGTCGGCCAGGCCGACACCACGTCATGGCTGAGAGCGACGACCTTGCCGTCGCCGTCCATGCCGGCTTTCACCTTCTGGTAGGTCAGCGGACGCGAGAAATCCATCGTCATGTCGTTCTCGCGCGTGTAGATGACCTTGACCGGCTTGCCCGTGGCCTTCGCCGCCTGCACCGCGGGCACCATCATGTCGGCGTCGAGACGCCGGCCGAAGCCGCCGCCCAGCCACGTCTGGTGCATCACCACGAACTTCGGATCGATCCCGGCGGCGCCGGCCGCGATCGCGCCGGAGCGCGTCGCGAACTGGTTGCCGGAATAGATGTGCAGGATGTCGCCCTTGAACTCCGCGGTGGCGTTCATCGGCTCCATCGGCGCATGGATGTTGATGTTGGTGGTGTATTCCGCCTCCAGCACCTTGGCCGCCGAGCCAAAGGCCGCATCCGGATCGCCGTCCTTGACGAAGAACTGCCCGGAATCGCTCAGCCCCTGCAACCGCTTGGCTTCGGTGAGCAGCGATTCGCTCGACAGCTTCGCGTTCGGGCCGCCGTCATAGCTGATCTTCAGCGCCTCGGCCGCCTTCTTCGCCTGCGCGTAGGTGTTGGCGACGGCGACGACCCAGCCGGTCGTGGTGGTGGTCTTGTCGTCCAGAGTGACGGCCTTGATGAAGCCGGGCAGCTTCTTGGCCGCGCTGTCGTCGACCGACTTCACGGTGGCGCCATAACGCACCGGCGGCGTGACCAGCGCGCCGTAGACCATGCCCGGCAACATCGTGTCGATGCCATACTTGGCCGTGCCGTTGACCTTCAGCGGAATGTCGAGCTGCGGCACCGAGACGCCGATCATGGTGTATTGGTCGGCGGTCTTCAGCTTGATCGCCTTCAGATCGTCCGCCGTGAACGTCTTGGTCGCCTTGCCGCTCTTCACCACCTCGGCGAACGACATCGACTTCTTCGACTTCGCGTGACTGATCCTGGAGTCGCGTACCACCAGCTCGCCGGCCGGCACGCCCATGGAGGCCGCCGCCGCCTCGGTCAATGCGATGCGGCCGGCTGCGCCGGCGCGGCTCATGGCGTCGAAGTTCATCATCGTCGACCAGCTGCCGCCGGTGATCTGCGCGCCAAGCACGGGATCATTGTACTTGGGATCGTTGGAAGCGAGCTGAACCCGCATGTCCTTCCAGCTCGCGCCGAGCTCTTCGGCCACGATCTGCGCCATGGTCGAGGCGACGTGCTGGCCCATATCGGCCTTGCCGCAGGTCACGGTGACGAGCCCGTCGGGCGCGATCGCATACCAGACGCTCGGCTCGAAATTGGCCGGCGCGGGCGCCGCGAGCGCCTGATCGATGCCGGACGCGGCGTAGCCGAGCACGAGACCGGTGGCAGCGGTGCCGACCAGGAAGGAACGGCGGCTGAGATCGGTCGCCTCGGGGGCGAGGTTCTTCACGTGTTTGTTCATGTGGCCCTCCGCTCGGATCCGGTGGCCGATGCGGTGCGCATGTCGGACGCAGCGCGCATGATCGCCTTCTGGATTCGGGAATAGGTCATGCAACGGCACAGATTGCCGTCCATATGCGCGACCACTTCTTCCTTGGTCGGATTGGTGTTCTTCGACAGCAGCGCGGCGGCCTGCATGATCTGACCGGACTGGCAATAGCCGCATTGCGGCACCTGCTCGGCGACCCAGGCCTTCTGCAACGGATGATCGCCCTTGACGGAGAGGCCTTCGATGGTGGTGATCTTCTTGCCGACGGCGTCCGCGAGCGAGGTCTGGCAGGACCGCACGGCTTCGCCGTTGAGGTGGACCGTGCAAGCGCCACAGAGACCCGCGCCGCACCCGAATTTGGTGCCCGTCATCTGCAATTGCTCGCGGATGACCCAAAGCAGCGGCGTATCATTGGCCGCCTCGACGGACATGTTCCGTCCGTTGATATTGAGATTTGGCATCTCTCTCCCCTTCCGGTGTAGGAAGCCGCTTACGGCGGCAACTCACTGTTGGGTCATGGCTGGCGCCCACCGGGTAAGCGACAGTTGCCAAGACAATGATCCGGTTACCGCTTGGAGGCAATCCAATTTGGAACCGTTCGAAAGGAATAAGTCTTCCGAAGGCGCCGGTTGTGCGTTGCGGCAATTGCATGAAGCTTTTGAAATGCCAGTATTGATGCCTTATCGGTAGGTCCTACCAAGGTCGGTAGTGCCGCCGGACCGGACGCCGGCGGGAAACAACGAGGAGCCCGTGAATGGCCAAGCTCAACCGCGACGGCGTCGAGATCTATTATGAGATTCACGGCAACGGCCCGCCTCTGATCCTCACCCACGGCTACTCTTCGACATCGGCGATGTGGCAGGGCCAGATCGAGGCGCTGTCAAAGCGGCACAGGCTGATCCTGTGGGACATGCGCGGGCATGGCCAGTCCGACTATCCCGACAATCCCGATGCCTACAGCGAGGCACACACGGTCGGCGACATCGCCGCCCTGCTCGACGCTGCCGGCGCCGACAAGGCTGTTGTCGGCGGCCTGTCGCTCGGCGGCTACATGTCGCTGGCCTTTCATCGCGCCCATCCCGAGCGGGTCCGCGCGCTGCTGATCATCGACACCGGCCCGGGCTTCAAGAAGGACGAGGCCCGCGAGGTCTGGAACAAGCGCGCTCGCGACACCGGCGACCGGTTCGATCGCGAAGGGCTCGACATGCTGAAGTCGCTGAGTCCCGAGCGCGCGTCGGTCACGCATCGCAATGCCCGGGGCCTCGCGCTCTCGGCGCGCGGCATGCTGGCGCAACGCGACGCGCGGGTGATCGAGTCGCTGCCTGACATCAAGGTCCCGTCGCTGGTGGTGGTCGGCGCCGATGACACCCCGTTCCTCGCAGCGTCCGACTACATGGCGGTGAAAATCCCCGGCGCGCAGAAGGCGGTGATCCCGAACGCCGGCCACGCCGTCAACATCGATCAGCCGCAGCTCTTCATCGATGCCGTGCTACCGTTCCTGGATGGTCTTGAAGCGGGCGCGCCGGGAAAGACCGGGTGATGCATCAAGTGAGGGATCGAGCCATGAAGACGATTGCCGCCGCCGTGTTGCTGACTGTGGCCGCGACGGCAGCGAGCGCCGAAAAGCTGCCGCCGTTCGGCGGTCCAGCATCCGCCTTCCCCGCGACGCTGTCGAACAACACGCCGCTGGTGTTCGGCATGGGCGTCGAGGACGCGCAACGCGCACTCGGCACGCCCTTCACCCATGTCAGCGGTCGGCCCGGCAACGAGATCTTCCTGACCTTCCGCGACCTCGGGGGGAGCGGGCTATTGCCGCACCATGACCGCCTCTTCCTGCAATTCCGCAAGGGCCGCCTCGCCGGCTGGAAGGGCGACTGGGGCGAGAACTGGATGTGGCGCTAGAGCGTTTTCGAGCGAAGTGGATACCGGTTCGCGTGAAGAAAACGCGTCAAGACAAAAACCCGGAGCCCCGTTCTGATTCCATCGGGACGGGGCTCCAGCCTCCCGACCCACCACCGACATCTTCATGCAACCCCCAACGTGACAAGGATGGACCATGGGACAAGACATCAAGCTCAAGGCTTCGGATGGATTCGAGCTCGGCGGCTATCGCGCCGATCCGGCCGGCGCGCCGAAAGGCGCTGTCGTCGTGATCCAGGAGATCTTCGGCGTCAACCACCACATCCGCTCGGTCTGCGACCGGCTGGCGAAGGAAGGCTATGTCGCGGTGGCGCCCTCGATCTTCGACCGCATCACGCCGAACTTCCAGAGCGGCTACTCACCCGATGAGATCGCCGAGGCGCGCAAGTTCGTGGCCAATCCGGATTGGGCTGCGATGCTGCGCGACACCCAGGCCGCGATCGACGCGGTGAAACCGGTCGGACCGGTCGGCATCATCGGCTTCTGCCTCGGCGGCAGCATCGCCTATGCGGCCGCCACCAAGCTGTCCGGCCTTTCTGCCGCGATCGGCTATTACGGCGGCGCCGTGGTTCGCTTCGCCGACGACAAGCCGGCCGTGCCGACGCAACTGCATTTCGGCGAGAAGGACACCGGCATTCCCTTGAGCGATGTCGAGACCATCAAGTCGAAGCGGCCCGAGGTCGAGGTCTTCATCTATCCGGGCGCGCAGCACGGCTTCCATTGCGACGAGCGCGCCAGCTACGACAAGGCCAGCGCCGACATAGCCTGGCCGCGCAGCATGGAATTCTTTGGAAAGCACCTGCGCTGATGAAGCGCAGCTCTTTTTACCTCGTCATTCCGGGCTCGCGCGTCGCGCGCCCCGGAATAACGGAACGAGAGTGATTGCCTGGCCTAGAACCAGCGCTCGCCGACGAACACCGTATCGCCCGGGCTCATCGGCGTGCCCATCGGCACCACGAAGCGGCCGGAGCCGGATGCATCGGTATGGGTCAACGTCACGCTGTCGCGCCGGGCGCGCGGCGAGAAGCCGCCGGCGATCGCAACCGCGCTCTCGACGGTCATGTTCGGCACATAAGGATACTGGCCCGGCGCCTGCACTTCACCAAGGATGAAGAACGGACGGTAGGACTCGATCTCGACCGCCACTGACGGTTCGCGAATAAAGCCGTTGCGCAGCTTTGCCGAGATTTCGGCGGCGAGACTGGCTGGCGTGCGGCCGCGCGCCGGCACCGAGCCGATCAGCGGCATGGTGATCGTACCAGCGGCGTCGATCGCGTAGGAATTGGTCAGGCCTTCCTGGCCGTAGACCACGACACGAAGCTTGTCGCCGGGGCCGAGATGATAGGCATTGTTATATCCCGCGGGCCCACCCGGCGCGGCGGCATAGACGACCGGGGCGGGAACCGGCGCGGCATAGTCATAACCAGGGGAAACGTTAGCGAAGGCGGAACGCAATGCGCTGATCGCACCGCCACCGCCGGCATCGGCGACCGGAGCGGGTGCGTAGGCTGGACCATAGGTGACGGCATCAACGCCTTGTGGGCCCATGGCAACCGGACCGGACGTGCTCATGCAGCCAGACAGCGCGAGCGCAGCCACAACGGCAGTGATCGGCAATCGTAACGCGCGTGCAACTGGCACCGGACTTATCCCTCAACGGCGAGACAAGCCTAGTCTTGCACCACTTATGGTTAATAAAGGGTTCGCCGAGGGCAAGCGGGGAGCCGGACAGCCCGGCTCCCCCTTGATTTAGCGCACGACGATGCGATCAGGCGGCGGTGACGCCGACGCCGATCGGGCACGACACGCCGGTGCCGCCAAGCCCGCAATAGCCCGCCGGGTTCTTCGCGAGGTACTGCTGATGATAGTCCTCGGCGAAATAGAATTCGCCCGACGGTGCGATCTCGGTGGTGATCGCGCCGAGCCCCTTGGCGGCAAGTGCCTTCTGATACATGGCCTGCGATGCATCGGCGGCTTTGCGCTGCGCATCGCCAAAGGTGTAGATCGCGGAACGATACTGCGTGCCGATGTCGTTGCCCTGGCGCATGCCCTGCGTCGGGTTGTGGTTCTCCCAAAACGTCTTCAGCAGCTTCTGGTAGGAGATCTTCTTCGGGTCGAACACGACCAGCACCACCTCGGTGTGGCCAGTGCGCCCCGAGCACACCTCCTCATAGGTCGGGTTCGGCGTGTGGCCGCCGGCATAGCCGACCGCGGTGGTGTAGATCCCGTCGCCGAGTTCCCAGAACTTGCGCTCGGCGCCCCAGAAGCAGCCGAGCCCGAACACGGCCTGCTCGAGGCCCTGCGGATAGGGCGGCGTCAGCCTGCTGCCGTTGACGAAATGGGTGGTCGCGGTCGGGATCGGCGTCGCGCGGCCCGGCAACGCCTCGGCGGCGCTTGGCAACGCGGTGGTCTTGCGCATGAACAACATGGATACCTCCAGGCGGGACATCGGCCGACGCGGGCTGCGGCCTGCGGGCCGGCTGTCACTTATATAGGTCGTTACGCAAATGATGGCAGCCCCGTTACCTGACGGGCCGCGGCCAAGGACGCTGCCGCCAGGGACGGCTGTAGCCAAGGAGGACTGCAACCACGTCAGTCGCGCGCGTAGCCGATCAGCGGCTTGCGCGGCCGGAACAGGATCATCAGCAGGATGCCGGCGATGCCGAGCACCGCGAACACCGGTTGTTCCAGCAGCACGCGGATCACGCTGGTCCAGAGCCAGGGCGCGACGCGGTCCACCCAGGCATGGAAGGCTTGCTGGCTCGACTGGTGGATATCGTTCCAGAACTGCCCGAACTGGGTGAAGCGCAGGCTCTGATCGGCGACGTAGCGGGCCCCGTCATAGACCATGAAGATGAAGCTGCCAGCCAGCAGCAAAAGGCCGATCAGACGGAAAAAGCCGCGGATCATGCGTCACCCAAACTCCCTGTCGCGCCCCGTGCGTCGTCAGGCCTTACCGGGCGCCCCCCGGAAATTCAACCTCTTCAGCGGCTTATCCGGCCCCCGCAGGCCGGATTTCAGGCCCTTTTTCGGTCCCGAAAGCGTTGACGGTGCTGCCTGCGCCATCTATAAGACCGGCCGATGGCGGCGGGCGCAATCCTGCCGCCGCTGTTCTTTGGACAGCGCCGCATGCGGAGGCAGCATTTTGCCCCCCTCGCATGGCCGCCTCAAGAACACCTTGGACCAATACATCAGAGTCGAGATTTGAACCGGCCGGTGCGCGCGAAGCCCGACCACCGAGCGACACCGCCGAAGGACAGTTAGAGAAACCATGGCCAACACCACTTCCGCCAAGAAAGCGACCCGCAAGATTGCCCGCCGCACCATCGTCAACAAGTCGCGCCGCACGCAGATGCGTGGCGCGGTGCGCACCGTCGAGGAAGCGATCAAGAGCGGCGATCGCGAGGCGGCGCTCAAGGCGATGAGCCACGCCGAGCCCGAGCTGATGAAGGCGGCGCAGCGCAACATCATTCACAAGAACAACGCGAGCCGTAAGGTGTCGCGTCTCTCGCAGCGGATCGCCAAGCTCGCCAAGTAACGAGCCCGCCAACTAAGACGTTGGCGAAGTGAGCTGACTGAAAAGCACATTTGTCACGAAGCCCGGCTCGCGCCGGGCTTTTTGTTTTTGTCGCTTCGTTTGTCGTGGAAGTTTCATCGCGCGAGAGCAGTTGGCGTTGCCGCGCAACGAACTGCGTGCAATGTTTCGTCGCGTCCGTAGTTCTACTTGCCAAGTATGCTTAACGCGACGCACTCGCGCGTAGATTGTTCTGCGCTAAGCGCGATAGATGGAATAGCGCGCAGTGACCAGCGACGAAAATTGCGAGCGGGGTTACCCTGCAAAAGTAATCGAGAAAAATGACGCTTCGCGAATTACTTATGCACATAGCGCCAGACAGCGATTGGAAAAGCGACCGGCGCGCGACCAAATGTAAATTTTCTATGAAAATTTTTTGGTATTGCACCGTGGTTTGTGACACGCGCGAATCTGTACGCTGATTCAAAAACTTGCTTTCGCGTCTCGTCGCTTGCAGCGTCGCAACAGTTGCGAAGACTCGCGTCCCCCGTCGAATCCACGGATTGTCAGGAAATCCGCTTGGTGTATTTATTTCTTGTTCGCGACGCCCACGGCTCTCCAGATCAGCGCGGTTTGAGACCCAAGGGCGGACGTGCAAATCGGCGGCGGTGTGCGCGTTAGCGACGCTTTCCAAGCGAAGCTAGATTGACGGCTCATAGCGATATGAGGACGGTCGGCCTGTGTCAAAATTTCTCCGGCGATATCCCCGGCTATTCGGGGGATCGAACAAGAGAGACCAGGGCGTCAGTCGGAATCTGGCAGCGGGAACGCGGAGCAAGTGAACGGGTTGACGACGACACGCGGCGGCGAAGCGCCGGGCATTTCGGTGTTCGGTAGCGGCAGTTCGAATTTGAAGACACGAGCAAGCTGACAACTTGCCGCGATACGTCGCGGCGGGAGGGGGAGGACTTATGCCTTACGGTATCATCACTGCAGTCGAACCAACGACAACCGAAGTGCAGATCTCCTGTGGTGCCGTAATCAACCCCTCGGACGTTGGCTCTTACCCCCAGAGACCGTCGAGTACGCGCTGACCTCGCGGGACGCCTCTTCTCCAAACAGCTGATCTGTCGCGTGGCGCATGGCCGCCACACGGGAGAACTTTGTCCGGAGCAGAACCGCGCCCGCTGGAGGTCGCGCCGTGGCAGGAAACATGCACGGCGCTTTCGCAACATCATCTCTCAGATTTGGAAAAGTACGAAGGCAATGACGAATACGGAACAGGATCGCTGGTCGCGGGTGAAGGGACGTTTGCGGACGAGCGTTGGCGAGGACGTCTACACGAGCTGGTTCGCACGGATGGATCTGGAGAGCGTGCACGATGAGAGCGTGCACCTGTCGGTTCCGACCCGGTTCCTCAAGAGCTGGATCCAGGCGCATTATGCCGACCGCGTGCTGACCTGCTGGCAGGCCGAAATGCCCGAAGTGCATCGCATCGACCTCACCGTGCGCTCCGCGATCCGTGCGACGGCTCCGGTGAAGGAACCGGTTGCGCCGGTCGAAGTGCGCCGCATCGAGCGCACCGACGGCCGCCCGGCGCCTGAACTGCGCTCGGTTGCCACCGCGCCGGTGTCGGCGAGCCACGACGCGCTCGGCGGCTCGCCGCTCGATCCGCGCCTGACCTTTGCAAGCTTCGTCGTCGGCCGCTCCAACACGTTGGCCCACGCGGCCGCGCGCCAGGTCGCGGAAGGCCGCCGCGGCGATCCCGTGATGTTCAACCCGCTCTACATCCATGCCGGCGTCGGCCTCGGCAAGACGCATCTGCTGCAAGCGGTGACCTGGGCCGGCAATTCCGGCGGCGAGCGCAAGGTGCTGTATCTCACCGCCGAGAAATTCATGTATGGCTTCGTCGCCGCGCTGAAGACGCAGACGGCGCTGGCGTTCAAGGAGGCGCTGCGCGGTATCGACGTGCTGGTCATCGACGACCTCCAGTTCCTTCAGGGCAAGTCGACGCAGGCCGAGTTCTGCCACACGCTGAACGCGCTGATCGATGCCGGCCGCCAGGTGGTGATCGCGGCCGACCGTCCGCCGTCGGACCTGGAGAGCCTCGACGACCGCGTGCGCTCGCGGCTCGCCGGCGGACTCGTCGTCGAGATGGGCTCGCTCGGCGAGGAACTCCGCCTCGGCATCCTCAAGTCGCGCGTCGCCGCGGCCCGCGTGCACCATGCGAGCTTCGACGTGCCGGAGGAGGTGCTCGACTATCTGGCGCGCACCATCACCCATAATGGCCGCGACCTCGAAGGCGCCATCAATCGCCTGCTGGCGCACTCCAAGCTCAACAACCAGCCGGTGACGCTGGAGATGGCGGAGCGCGAGGTGCGCGACCTGATCCGCCCGCAGGAACCGAAGCGGATCAAGATCGAGGACATCCAGCGCGTGGTCGCCCGGCAGTACAATGTCAGCCGCTCCGACCTGCTGTCGTCCCGCCGTACCGCCAACGTGGTGCGCCCGCGCCAGGTTGCGATGTATCTGGCGAAGACGCTGACCCTGCGCTCGCTGCCGGAGATCGGCCGGCGCTTCGGCGGCCGCGACCACACCACGGTGCTGCACGCCGTGCGCAAGATTGAGGCACTGGTCGCCAAGGACACGACGCTGTCGGAAGAAGTCGAGTCGCTGAAGCGTCAGTTGCAGGAGTAAGACCACCGCACCTGGCCGGTTCGTTCCATGGCCCTCCCTCGACCAGGGGAGGGCCAGACTTTTTTCCGACCCAAAACGTGGGGAACGGGCTCCGTTTCCCGCCCGCCTCCCTTGCACCGGCCGCCCATCCGCGCCACCTTGCGGTCCCCCGTGGGTTTGATCAAATCTGGTATTGATCCGACTATTCGGGTTTCCAACGCCGCGGTGCTGCCCTGAACGGCCGCCCGGCTTTTCCATCTGAGGGATCTGGCGGGTATTGCAATGAAGGTCACCGTCGAGCGCGCGCAACTGCTGAAATCGCTGGGTCACGTCCACCGCGTGGTCGAGCGCCGCAACACCATCCCGATCCTCGGCAACGTGTTGATCCGCGCCGAGGGCGCCAAATTGTCGCTGAAGGCGACCGACCTCGATCTCGAGGTGACGGAGACCCTGGCCGCCGAAACCGGAACCGCCGGGTCGACGACGGTGCCGGCGCACATGTTCTACGACATCGTCCGCAAGCTGCCCGACGGCTCGCAGATCGTGCTCGAAGCCGACGGCGACCGCTCGGTGCTCGCCGTGCGTGCGGGGCGCTCGCGCTTCACGCTGCAAACGCTGCCCGAGAGCGATTTCCCGGGCCTTGCCGCCGGCGACATGACGCATTCGTTCTCGCTGCCGGCGTCCGACATCAAGCGCCTGATCGACCGCACCCAGTTCGCGATCTCGACCGAAGAGACCCGCTATTATCTCAACGGCATCTATCTGCACGCCGCCGGCAGCGCCAAGGCGGCGACCCTGCGCGGGGTTGCGACCGACGGTCACCGGCTGGCCCAGATCGACCTCACGCTGCCGAAGGGCGCGACCGGCATGCCCGGCGTGATCGTGCCGCGCAAGACCGTCGGCGAAGTGCAGCGGCTGATCGAGGGCGACGACGCCGAGATCGCGATCGAGCTGTCGGATGGCAAGATCCGCTTCACGCTCGGCAATGTGGTGCTGACCTCGAAGCTGATCGACGGCACCTTCCCGGATTACGGCCGCGTCATTCCGCAGAACAACGACAAGGAACTGGTGGTCGACAAGAAGGACTTCGAGGCCGCCGTCGACCGCGTCTCGACCATCTCCAGCGAACGCGGCCGCGCGGTGAAGCTGGCTTTGTCCGCCGGCAAGCTCGTGCTCTCGGTGACCAACCCGGATTCCGGCAGCGCCACCGAAGAACTCGAGGTCGAATACGCCTCCGATGCGCTCGATATCGGCTTCAATTCGCGCTATCTGCTCGACATCGCCGCCCAGATCGAAGGCGAGGTCGCGGTGCTGAAGCTGGCCGACCCGGGCTCGCCGACGCTGGTGCAGGACAAGGACAGCAAGGGCGCGCTCTACGTGCTGATGCCGATGCGGGTGTGATTTCTTCCGCACGCGCAACTGCACCCTCTCCCCTTGTGGGAGAGGGTGGCGCCAAAGGCGCCGGGTGAGGGGTTGGTGCCGCGAACGCCAAACCATCGACCAACCGACGAACGCCTCCGCAGCTTCGCGAAGAAGATGCGCCGCGAGCCGACCGACGCGGAGGCGAAGATGTGGCGCCTGCTGCGCGATCGGCGCCTGTCGCACTTGAAATTCCGAAGACAGGTTCCATTTCGAAATTACATTCTCGACTTCGCATGTTTCGAGAAGCGCCTTGTTATCGAGATCGACGGCGGCCAGCACGCTTCGTCGCAACAAGACGCATCCAGGACTGATGCGCTTGCCGCAGAAGGCTTCCAGGTGTGGCGCTACTGGAACAATGACGTATTGCAGACCCCCGGGGCGGTGCTCGAAGACATTGTCGCCAAGCTTGCCGAGCTGTGAGATACCCCTCACCCGTCGCCTCACTTCGTGAGGCGCCACCCTCTCCCACAGGGGGAGAGGGGAAGGAGAGAGATGACCCCGTCCCGCATTCATCGCCTGTCGCTGACGCATTTCCGCAATTACCGGACGGCGACGCTCCAGGTTGCGGGCGACATGGTGGTGCTGGTCGGGCCGAACGGCGCCGGCAAGACCAATTGCATGGAGGCGGTCTCGTTCCTATCACCGGGCCGCGGCCTGCGCCGTGCGACGCTGGAAGACATCGCTGACAATCAAGGCAACGGCTCCTGGGCGGTCTCGGCCGAGGTCGAGGGCGCGCTCGGGCTTGCGACGCTGGGCACGGGCATCGACGCACCGACCGGCGAGACCGGCAGCACACGACGCTGCCGCATCGATCGCGAGCCGGTGGGGTCCGCCACCGCGTTCGGCGATCATTTGCGCATCGTCTGGCTGACCCCTGCGATGGACGGCCTGTTCATGGGCGCGGCGTCGGAGCGGAGGCGCTTCTTCGACCGCCTGGTGCTGGCGATCGATTCCGAGCATTCCAGCCGGGTCTCCGCACTGGAGCGTTCGCTGCGTTCGCGCAACCGGCTGCTCGAGGTGCGCAATTACGACGACCATTGGTGTGACGCAATCGAGCGCGAGACCGCCGAGCTCGCGGTCGCGGTCGCCGCATCGCGCGGCCAGACCGCAGCCAAGCTCACGGCGATGCTGCGCGAGCGCGGCGCGGCCTCGGCCTTCCCCTCCGCCGAGATCATGCTCGACGGCTGGATGGAGAATGCGCTGCTACAGGAGCCCGCGACGGCGGTAGAGGACCGCTACCGCGAGATTTTGCGCGCCAGCCGGCCGCGCGATGCCGCCGCCGGACGCACGCTCGACGGCCCGCATCTGACCGATCTGCAGGTGGTGTACGCACCGAAGAACATGCCCGCGCGTGACGCGTCGACCGGCGAGCAGAAGGCGCTCTTGATCGGACTGGTGCTGGCGCATGCCACGATGGTCGCGGAGATGACCGGCATCGTGCCGCTGCTACTGCTCGACGAGGTCGTCGCCCATCTCGATCCGAACAGGCGCAAGGCGCTGTTCGACGAGCTCGCCAAGCTCGGCGCACAGGTCTGGATGACCGGCGCGGACCCGGCCGCGTTCGTCGACATCGGCCCGCGCGGAGAGATTTTCGACGTCGAATCCGGCCGTGCGACACGGCGCGGCTGACGGCACGGAATCGGCCTCAATCAGCGCTTCGAATCTGCCGCCGAATCGGGCTTTTCAGAGCCTTCCGAATCGGCCTTTGGAGACCTTGAAAAAGGCCTAAAAAATCCTATTTATTCAGTACTTTGTGGACAGAGACTTTGCGCTAGGCGCAACTCCACTTTCATGGCACAAATAGCGCAATCAGCGCCTCATATTGCGCAGCTGATTCGGGACATCCTCGAAGGCCTCACATGACAGAACCTGCCCGGCAGACCCCTGCCGAATCTGAGCATCCCATTCCGACCGAATATGGTGCGGAATCGATCCGGGTGCTGAAGGGCCTCGACGCCGTCCGCAAGCGGCCCGGCATGTATATCGGCGACACCGATGACGGTTCCGGCCTGCATCACATGGTCTATGAAGTCGTCGACAACGCGATCGACGAGGCGCTGGCGGGCCATGCCAGCCGCGTGCTGGTCACGCTCAATGCCGACAATTCCGTCACCGTGTACGACGACGGCCGCGGCATTCCGGTCGACATCCACAAGGGCGAAGGCGTCTCGGCGGCCGAGGTCATCATGACCCAGCTGCACGCCGGCGGAAAGTTCGACCAGAACTCCTACAAGGTCTCCGGCGGCCTGCACGGCGTCGGCGTCTCCGTGGTCAACGCGCTGTCCAGCAAGCTCGGCTTGCGGATCTGGCGCGACGACAAGGAGCACTACATCGAATTCGCGCACGGCGATGCCGTCGCGCCGCTCAAGGTGGTCGGCGATGCCCCGGGCAAGCGTGGCACCGAGGTCACCTTCCTCGCCTCGACCGAGACCTTCAAGAACGTCGAATATGATTTCGCGACGCTGGAGCACCGGCTGCGCGAGCTCGCCTTCCTCAATTCGGGCGTCCACATCGTGCTCTCCGACATGCGCCACGCGGTCGAGAAGCGCGAGGAGATGCACTATTCCGGCGGCGTCGAGGAATTCGTCAAATATCTCGACCGCAACAAGAAGGCGATCGTGCCGGCACCGATCATGGTACGCGCGGAAGCCAACGGCATCGGCGTCGAAGCCGCGCTGTGGTGGAACGACAGCTACCACGAGAACGTGCTGTGCTTCACCAACAACATCCCGCAGCGTGACGGCGGCACCCATCTGGCCGGCTTCCGCGGTGCGCTGACGCGCCAGGTCAACGGCTATGCCGAGGCCAATGCGAAGAAGGAAAAGATCGCGCTGACCGGCGACGATTGCCGCGAAGGCCTCACCGCCGTTCTCTCGGTGAAGGTGCCCGATCCGAAATTCTCGTCGCAGACCAAGGACAAGCTGGTGTCCTCGGAAGTCCGCCCTGTGGTCGAGAACGTGCTCAACGAGGCGCTCGCCACCTGGTTCGAGGAACACCCGACCCAGGCGAAGGAGATCGTCGGCAAGGTGATCCAGGCTGCGGCTGCCCGTGAGGCGGCGCGCAAGGCACGCGAGCTGACGCGCAAGAGCCCGCTCAGCGTCTCCTCGCTGCCCGGCAAGCTTGCCGACTGCCAGGAGAAGGATCCGGCGAAATCCGAACTGTTCATCGTCGAGGGCGACTCGGCAGGCGGCAGCGCCAAGCAGGGCCGCAACCGCGAATTCCAGGCGGTGCTGCCGCTACGCGGCAAGATCCTCAATGTCGAGCGCGTGCGTCCCGACAAGATGCTGTCGTCCGAGCAGATCGGCACCCTGATCACCGCGCTCGGCACCGGCATCAGCGACGATTTCTCGGTCGACAAGCTGCGCTATCACAAGATCATCGTGATGACCGACGCCGACGTCGACGGCGCCCATATCCGCACCCTGCTGCTGACCTTCTTCTATCGTCAGATGCGCTCGATCATCGATGGCGGCTATCTCTATATCGCCCAGCCGCCGCTGTATAAGGTTTCGCGCGGCAAGTCCGAGCAATATCTGAAGGACGAGCGCGCGCTCGAGGACTATCTGATCTCGACCGGGCTCGACGAATGCGTGTTCAAGCCGGCCTCCGGCGACGACCGCTCGGGCCGCGATTTGCTGTCGCTGGTCGAAGACGCCCGCATCATCCGCTCGGTGCTTCGCAACCTGCACAGCCGCTACAATCGCGCTGTCATCGAGCAGGCCGCCATCGCGGGCGTGCTGAGCCCCAGGATCACAAGCGAGATCGAAACCGCGAACGCGGCGGCCGACTATATCGCCAAACGGCTGGACGCCGTCGCCGACGAGGTCGAGCGCGGCTGGGTTGGCACCTTCACCGAAGGTCAGGGCTTCCAGTTCGAGCGTACCGTGCGTGGCGTCAAGGAAGTGGCCGTGATCGACGACGCCTTCCTTGGCTCGGCCGACGCCCGCAAGCTCGATGGATACGCGACCGAGCTGCAAGCGATCTACGTGCGGGCCGGCAAGCTTCGGCGCAAGGATGCCGAGCAGATCATCCATGGTCCGATCGACCTGTTCGAGGCGGTGACCGACGCCGCCCGCAAGGGCATCTCGCTGCAACGCTATAAAGGTCTCGGCGAGATGAATCCGGAGCAGCTCTGGGAGACCACGCTGGACAAGGATGCGCGCTCGCTGCTTCAGGTGAAGGTCAAGGAGGTCGACGAGGCCGACGACATCTTCACCAAGCTGATGGGCGACGTGGTCGAACCTCGCCGCGACTTCATCCAGGAAAATTCGCTCAGCGCCACGATCGACATCTAACGACCGACTTTCTCCGTCAGGCAGACATGCGCTTTCCGATGCAATGGCTCGGCGAGATCGCCGATGGGCACATCGAGCGGCTGACCATCGGCGAATCCGGCGCAGCCGTGTTCCGGATCAGGCGCGCTTACGGCGGAGACCTGTTCATCAAATCCGAGCCTGTCGACGAATTCGCCGAGCTGCCCGGCGAGATCGATCGGCTGCGCTGGCTGGCGAGCCGCGACCTCCCGGCGCCCGCGGTGCTGGACGTTGTCGTCGAACACCAACGTCATTGGCTGCTGATGAGCGAAATTGCGGGCCATGACCTTGCCACTGCCAGCGATCTGCCGGCGGCGGAAACCGTCATGCTTGCAGCGGCTGCGCTGCGCACCCTGCACCAGACGCCAATCGCGGCTTGCCCATTCGATCAGCGGCTCGACCAGCGCCTTGAAGCGGTGGGCAGGCGCGTGGCCGCCGGGCGCATCGACGAGGCGGATTTCGACGAGGAGCGCCTCGGTCGGACCACCACGGATTTGCTTGCGGAGTTGCTGGCTACGCGTCCCGTATCCGAAGATCTCGTGGTCACCCATGGTGACGCCTGCTTGCCGAACCTGCTCGCAGACGGCGGCCGCTTCACCGGATTCATCGATTGCGGCCGGCTCGGCATCGCCGATCGCCATCAGGACCTGGCGCTTGCCGCACGCAGCATCGCAAGCAATCTCGGAGTGGAATGGACCGAGCCGTTCTTCCGGCAGTACGGCATCGCGCCCGACGAGCGGCGCCTCGCCTTCTATCGCTTGCTCGATGAGTTCTTCTGAGACGGGCAATTTGGGCCGCGAGATGACGTATCCGTGACGGCGCAAACGGCGCCGCCGCGCCGCTTCCTTTGGTGTGGAAGCTCTGCCGGGATTTGTGTTACGGTGCCTGACAACCATTGATTCCGTTACGGAATTTCGGGTTACCCAGTCTGAATGATGCGTGAGGGGACATTCCGCGTGGCGCCGATCCAATACATCGTCGAAGGCGGCCGCCGCCTTTCGGGCACCATCGAGCCGGCCGGCAACAAGAACTCCGCGCTGCCGATCATCGCCGCGGCGCTGCTGACCGAGCACCCGGTCACGTTGACCAACGTGCCGCGCATCCGCGACACCGAGACGCTGGTCGAGCTGTGCCGCTCGGTCGGCGCTGCTGCCGAATGGACCGAGCGCAACACGCTACAGATCCATGCCAAGGAGATTCGTGCCGCCGATCTCGATCCGGCGCTGTGCGCCCGGATCCGCGCCTCGATCCTGCTCGCAGGCCCGCTGCTCGCCCGTTGCGGCGAGGTCGCGCTGCCGCCGCCCGGCGGCGACGTGATCGGCCGCCGCCGGCTCGACACGCATTTCCTGGCGTTCGAACAGCTTGGCGCCACGGTGACCGCGACGCACCGGCTCGAATTCCGCGCCGCGCGGCTGAAGGGCGCCGACGTGTTCCTCGACGAGCCCAGCGTCACTGCGACGGAGAACGCGCTGGTCGCCGCCGTCGCCGCGCGCGGCACCACCTATCTGCGCAACGCAGCCTCCGAGCCGCACGTGCAGGACCTCGCGAATTTCCTGGTCGCGCTCGGCGCCAAGATCGAAGGCATCGGCACCAACACCATCATCATCCACGGACAGGCCCCGCTCGGCGGCACCACGTTCGCGATCCAGCCCGACCATATCGAGGTTGGATCCCTGATCGGGCTTGCCGCGGTGACCCGATCGCCGCTGCGCATCGCGCGGGCCGGCGTCGAGCATCTGCGCTCGATCCGGATGGGCTTTGAGCGGCTCGGCATCGTCTGCGGCGTCGAGGGCGACGATCTCGTCGTGCCGTCGAACCAGACCATGAAGATCCACGACGATTTCGGCGGTCACGTGCCGAAGCTCGAGGACCAGCCCTGGCCGGCCTTTCCCGCCGACCTGATGTCGATCGCGATCGTCACCGCGACGCAGTGCGACGGCGTCATCCTGATGCACGAGAAGATGTTCGAGTCGCGGATGTTCTTCGTCGACAATCTGATCGCGATGGGTGGCCGCATCGTGCTGTGCGACCCGCACCGCGCGATCGTGGCCGGCCCGAGCCGGCTGCGCGGCGCACCGATGAATTCGCCCGACATCCGCGCCGGTATGGCGATGCTGCTGGCCGCGGTGTGCGCCAACGGCACTTCCACCATCAACAACGCCGACCAGATCGAGCGCGGCTATGAACGGATCGACGAACGCCTCAACGCACTCGGCGCCAAGATCAAGCGGATTCCCGCGCGATCGTAGTCTCCTGCGGCAGTTCGGCCATCCTTCCGGCGGCTTTATCGTGCTAAGCCTGCCGTCATGACCTGCATCGACAAGATCGACCCGGCCGCGTCGCGCGCGGCCGTCGTCCCCTCTCGCAAGCTGCTTACGGCCGAGCTCGCCGAAACGCTGAAGCTCGCGGTGCCGCTCGCGCTGACGCAGCTCGGGCAGATCGCGATGATGACCACCGATCTCGCCTTCATCGGCCGGCTCGGCAGCGAGAACGTCGCCGCGGCCGCGCTGGCGCATACCGTGTATTTCGTCAGCTTCACCATCGGCATGGGCATGATGTCCGCGGTCTCGCCGCTGGCGGCGCAGGCGTTCGGTGCGCGCAACCCGCGGGTGATGCGGCGCGCACTGCGGGTCGGGCTGTGGGCCGCCTTCTTCATGGTGCTGCCGCTGATGGCGCTGCCGTTTCACGGCGAGCGCATCCTGCTCGCGCTTGGCCAGACCGAGGCCACCGCGCATCTGGCGCAGCAATATCTGTTCGGGCTCGCCTGGGGCATCCTGCCGGCGCTGTGGTTCATCGCCATCCGCGGCTTCATGAGCGCGGTGAACCGGCCGGAGCCGGTGCTGTGGATCACGCTCGCGGCGATCCCGGCCAACGCGCTGATGGTCTATCTGCTGCTCTACGGCAAATGGGGCATGCCCGAGCTCGGCATGTTCGGCGCCGGGCTTGCCACCACGATTGTCAATCTCGGCACCTTCCTTGCCGGCGCGTGGTTCGCAGCGCGCCGCCGCCCGTTCCGCAAGTACCATGTGTTCAGCCGCGTCTGGCGCATCGACTGGCCGCTGATGGGCAAGCTGGTCGCGGTCGGCGCGCCGATCTCGATCGCCTTCCTGCTGGAATATGGCCTGTTCGGCGCCGCCGGCCTGTTGATGGGGTTGATCAGCACCACGGCACTGGCCGCGCACCAGATCGCGCTGCAGATCGCGGCGATCCTGTTCATGGTGCCGTTCGGCATCAGCATGGCGGCCACCGTGCGGGTTGGCCAGGCGGTCGGCCGCCGCGACGCCGAGGCGGTGCAGCGCGCCGGCTTTGTCGCGGTCGCGCTCTCCGGCGTCTTCATGAGTGTGATGACGCTGGCGGTGATCCTGGCCCGCTTCGAGATCGCGGCGCTGTTCCTCGGCGAGGCCTCCGACGCGACGGCACAGCTCACCGCGATGCTGCTCTTGATCGGCGCCACCTTCTTCATCGCTGACGGCGTGCAGACGACCACCGCCGGCGCGCTGCGCGGCATGAACGACACGAAGGTGCCGCTGCTGTTTGCCGTCATCAGCTACTGGCTGGTGGGATTCGCCTCCGCCGCCGCGCTGGCCTTCTGGGCCGGGCTCGACGCCCCCGGCGTCTGGATCGGGCTGTCGCTCGGGACCGCGGTTTATGCCACCCTGCTGATCTTGCGTTTCCGCCTGCTCGCACGCAAACTGCTGGGATGAAGGTCGACGAGGTCACACCGAACGTGGATTCCGCCGCGTTGCTCGCCGGCGCGCAGTTCGTCGATGCGTTCCGGATCGCGACCACGGACGCCGGCCTCGACGCGCGGCACGCCGCTGAGGCGATGGTGACGCGGCAGCCGCGCTGGATCGAATGGCTGCTCGCCTTGCGCAACCTCCTGGTCGCGCCGCTCGGCTTGAAAACCTCTGGCGCAACGGAAGGCGTGGCGCGCGACATGATCGGGATATTCCCGGTGGTCAGCGAAACGCCGCAGCGGCTGGTCGCCGGCTTCAACGACAAGCATCTCGACTTCCGGCTGGTCGTCGACGTCGCGCCGGACGGGCCCGCGCGCAGCATCACCGCGACCACGCTGGTGCTGACCCACAACTGGCTCGGGCGCGCCTATCTCGCTGTCATCCTGCCGTTCCACCGTCTGATCGTGCCCGCGATGCTGCGCAAGGCCGGAGGCTAGTCCATGGCCTTGTCGGTCGACCTGTTCTTCTCGTTCCGCAGCCCCTACAGCTATCTGGCGCTGCCGAAGACGCTGAAGATGGTCGCCGACTACGATGTCGCGGTGAACCTGCGGCCGGTCTATCCGCTCGCGGTGCGGGTGCCCGGTTTCTTCAAGAAGACCAACCCGCAATTCGCCCGCTATGTCGTGCTCGACTCCAGCCGCGTCGCCAAGCATGAGAACATCCCGTTCCGCTTTCCGCGTCCGGATCCGATCGTGCAGGACATGACGACGCTCGACGTCGCCGAACACCAGCCCTACATCCACCGTCTGACCCGGCTCGGCGCTGCCGCCCAGCTCGAGGGCCGCTCGCTTGCCTTCACCTCCGCCATCGGCCGCGTGCTATGGGACGGCTCGGTGAAGGGCTGGAACGAGGGCGACCATCTGGAGCAGGCAGCAACCGCCGCCGGCTTCGATCTCGCCGCGATGGATGCGGCCGTCACCGCGGATCCCGACCGCTACGAGCAGGTCATCAAGGGCAACGAGGACGCTCATGCCGCGTCCGCCCATTGGGGCGTGCCGACCTTCGTCTTCGAGAACGAACCGTTCTTCGGCCAGGACCGTATCGACCTCCTGATCTGGCGCATGGAAAGCAAGGGGCTGACGCGCCGCACGGCCTAGTCAAACGTCATGCCACGCTCTTCTCGGACGTTTCGCCCACGATCTTCTCGGAAGCCTCCTCGTTCGTGCACCAATTGCCGTGGCAGCGCTTGAGGTCGTTCAGATTCTGCCGCATCTGGTCGAGCGAGAAGCCCAGCGCGAAGAACCGCTCCATGACATCGACCGGAAGGCCGCGGGTCAAGCCCTCGCTGCGCACCGCGGCCACCTCCGCGCTGTAGGCCTGCAACGCCGCATCGACCGGCGCCATGTCGGCCGGGCCGCTGCCGGCGCGCAGCGCGGTCGCGACTGACATCATGTAGGTGACGATCGCCTTGCTGACGTCGGCGAGCGGCCGCGCCAGCCTGGTCTGGATTTCGGCCGGCAACGGCACCACCGAGGCCCGCCCGATCATCACGACGTCGTGCCGCAGCCGCTGGATGGTCCGCAGCAGGGGGCCGGTATCCGGCCCCGACGACAGGTGCATCGAGCGCTCGCGCTCGGCTTCCATGCCGGTGGCGTGCAGATTGGTCACGGCGGTGCCGATGCCATCCTGGATCCGGTGCAGCGCATCGTTGTCGAGGCCGCGGGTCAGGCCGGCGAGCAATTCGGCGAACGCTGCCGAGAGCAGTTCCAGCAGCTTCGATGCATTGACCCTGATCTGGCTGACCGCCCGCGACGGCAGCACCAGGAACGAGATCACGAGGCCGGTGAGCGCGCCGACCGTCACCTCGAGCACGCGGTCGATCGCGGAATCCAGCGGGTTGGAGTGATGCATCGTCGGCAGCAGCAGCACGATCACCGCCGTCACCGTCGCCGAGTTGAGGCTTGGATTGAGCGCGGCGATGAAGGCAAGCGGCACGATCGCCAGCACCAGGAGCGCCAGCAGGCTGCCCTCGCCGGAATGCGGGATCAGCACTGCGATCGCGCCGCCATAGATGGCGCCGCCGATGGTGCCGAGCATGTAGTCGCGGGTCGCCTTCAAGGAGCGCCCGACGCTCATCTGCGTGACGATCAGCGAGGTCAGCACCGCCCAGAGCGGCAACAGGAGATGCAGCGCCAGCGCGATGGCATAGGCCGCCACGCCGGCGGACGCGATGCGGACCGCCAGCGCCAGCTGCGTCTTGCGGCTCCAGAGCTTCTCGAACATGCGTTTTGCGAAGGTCCTCATGCACCGTGATCCGGATTCGATCGAAAGGCCTATGTTAAAGGACGCCGAGCATGGCTGCTGCCCGCGGCGGCAAGGTGGCTTGAAAGGCCAAACCGGCCCGCCTACCCTGCGCCGCAAAATTGAGGAAACACGATGGCCCACGAAACCGCAACGCTCGCCGCCTACGTCGCCGACATGAAATTCGAGGACATTCCGCCGGAGGTGCTGGAGCGCGCCAAGGTCCTGACGCTGGATTTCCTGGGCAGCACCATCCGCGCCCGCCGCGATGCGGAATCGACCCCCTCGCTGATGAGGATGCTGGAAGCGCTGGCGCTGGACGGTAAGGGCGAGGCCACCGTGTTCGGCGACAGCAAGACCTGGACGCCGGCGGTTGCGGCGCTGCTCAACGGTGCGCTCGGTCATTCGCTCGATTTCGACGACACCCACGCCGATTCCTCGCTGCATCCGAGCGCACCGGTGGTGCCCGCCGCCTTCGCGGTCGGCGAAATGGTCGGTGCCTCCGGCCGCGACGTGCTGACCGCGATCGTCGCCGGTTATGAAGTGTGCTGCCGGCTCGGCAATGCGCTCGACCCGACCTCGCATTACGCCCGGGGTTTCCACCCGACCGCGACGGCCGGCACCTATGGTGCCGCCGCGGCGGCGGCCAAGCTGTTCGGGCTGTCGAAGGAGCAGATCGTCTCGGCCTTCGGCGTCTCCGGCAGCCAGGCTGCGGGCTCACTGCAATTCCTGGTCAACGGCGCCTGGAACAAGCGCTACCAGGTCGGCGCCGCCGCGATGAACGGCGTGATCGCGGCGACGCTGGCGCGCAACGACTTCGTCGGTTCGAGCGACTCGGTCGAGGGCAAGCATGGCCTTTTGGTCGGCTATACCGATGACCCGCATCCGGACAAGGCGGTGGCTGGCTTGGGCCACACCTATGAGACGCTGAAGATCGGCGTGAAGCCGTATCCGAGCTGCCGCTACACCCACGCCGCGATCGACGCGCTGATCGCGATGCGGCGCGAGCACAATCTGACCCCGGACCAGATCAGGAAGGTCGAGATCGGGCTGCACCGCAACGGCATCACGCTGACCGGCGACGCCGCCACCAAGCGCCACCCGACCTCGGTGGTCGGCGGCCAGTTCTCGATGTTCTTCACCGGCGCGATCGCGCTCGACCAGGGCCATTTCGGCTGGGACGATTACGAGCGGCTCGGCGATAAGGCGATCGACGCGCTCGCCGACAAGTTCGATGTGGTGCAGGACGACCGGCTCGAGATCGGCCGCACCCACCCGTTCGGCGCCCGCGTCTCGATCACGACCGATGACGGCGTGCATGAGCGCCTCTACGCCGATCCCTCGGGCGAACCGACCTCGTTCCCCGACGCGCAGGCGATGCAGCAGAAGTTCCTGACGCTGGCCCGCCCGGTGCTCGACAAGCGCGCCGACCAGCTTGCGGATGCGATCCTGACGCTGGAGCGGTTCGACCGCGTGGAGAAAGCGACGCAGCTGGGGCGGCAGTAAGCCGAGCCGTTGGCGAAGGCGATCACCACATCGACCGCGGTCGTCCTGGCGAAAGCCAGGACGACGATGAGGGTGGTTCTCGATTGAAGATATCAAGCAGCTCAGAATGAGGAGGCAGCCTCTCGTTGAATGACGAGAGAACTGCGTGCCTCGAAAATGGCGTTCACCTACTCCGCGCCATCGATGATCACGAAATCGCCTTCCGAATATTGCTGCCGGATCGCCTTGGCGGCCTGGTATTCGGGGGAGGTGTAGCACTCCATTGCGACGGCGCGGTTCTTGAACTCGATGACGAAGTTGCGCTGGCGGGTCGCGCCCTCCATCACCTCATACAGGCCATTGCGCACGACGAAATAGGCACCGTATTTCTCGAACACCGGCATCGCCGCGGCGAGATAGTCGCGATAGCGCACTTCGTCGTGAACCGTGACGTGCACGATCCAGTAGGCTTTCGGCATGTGCTCCCCCGTTTGCGGCGACCCGACGGATCGTGGCGTGCCTGCTACAGGATGCGCCACGGCTACAGAAAATTCCGCAAACGAGGACTCAATTCAAGAGATTGCCGGATTGTATCGCGTGTGCATCAGTCGCGTCCGGCAAGGGTCGCCTTGCCGGAGCTCACTGTGACGACGTCACGGACCAGGTCGGACACCCCATCCGCCTCGGGCGGCATGTTCGGCGAGCGGCCGAGCCGCACGATGACGAGCCGCTGCGACGGCACGACGATGACGTATTGCCCGATCGTGCCCTTGGCGAGGAATGCATCGCGCGGCCAGCCGTGGTCGACGCGAAATCGGGCGCCGTAGCTGTTGCCGAGATTGGTCCAGAAGCCGGCGCCATAGCCGACCCAGGCGTGCGGCGTCGGCGATGCCGCATATTTCACCCAGCCTTCAGGCAGGATGCGCCTGCCGCCAACCACGCCGTCATCGAGATAGAGCTGGCCGAACCTCGCCCAGTCGCGCGCGCTCGCCAGCATCTCGCCCGATCCTTTCGGCGTGCCCGCCGCATCGAACTCCAGCACCACGTTGCGCATGCCGAGCGGATCGAACAATTCGCGATGCGCGAACCGCATCACGTCGGCGGCATGGCCGCCCGCCGCGTCGCGGATCAGATGCGAGAGGATGACGTAATTGCCATCGTGATAATTCCAGGCCTGGCCCGGTGCCGTTTCGAGCGGAATGCTCTCGGCATAGCTGGCCATGTCCGACTCGACGTACTTCATCCGGTTGACGGGCTCGAGCGCGGACATCAGCGAGGCTTGCAGCGAGCTGCCGAGCGCAAGGCCCGCGGTGTGACGCAACAGCTGATCGACCGTGATGGCGTGTCTCGGATCATGCGGGTCCTGCCAGGCCGCGATCGGAACCGGCTGATCGACCGTCAACTTGCCGTCGCGCACCAGGATTCCGATCAGAGCGGAGATCACCGATTTGGTCGCGGAGAAGCCGAGCAGCGGGGTGTCGACGCCGATGCCGTCGGCGTAACGCTCGGCGATGATGCGGCCGTCCTTCATGACCACGACCGCGCGGGTGTGACGGAACGGCGGTTGCGTCGGTTCGGCGAAGGCGCGATCGAGCGCGGCGGCGAGTTGCGGGCTCTGCGGCGCGACGATGCCGGGACCGGCGATTTCGGGCAGCAGCGCGGCCTGCGGCTGCACCTGCGGCAGCGCGACGTCGGCCAGCGCCGCACCATGCTCGAGCGTGCAGCCGAGCCCCTCGCGATACACCGCATGGCTGCGGCCGAGGCCGAACAGGGTGACCGAGACGTCCTTGCGCTGGCGGTCGACCTGGTAATCCATCGCCCAGGTGATCAGGCCCACCCCCGGCATCGCCTCGGTGGTCTCGGTGAAGTCGCGCCTTGGATCGAGGCCGCTGACGAAGGTTTCGGAGCAGAGGATGTTGGCGACAAATCCGGTTGCCACCCTGGGCACGTCGCGGGCGCGGGCGGCGGACCAGCCCAGTGCACCGAGGGCAGTGCTGGCAGCGAGGATGAGAATGAGCTTTCGACGGGTCACGTGGGTCCTCCGGCATGTGAAAGTGTGTGGCGGGAGGAAGCAGCGACCGACCCGAAAGGGCTCGCCGGATTTGGAAATCGGACTAGCCGGGGACTGGAGGCGGCTCGCCGATTCTGAAATTGTGTCGTGATTTCAATGACAGCCTGGAACGACGAAGTCGACGCGCCGGTCGGGCTTCCCGTTGCGGGGCGCTCTCACGGCAGGCCCCTTGCCAGAATATCGAAAACAACCCCATGCAAAGGGGGCCGGCGGCGGCAGCGTTCGGCAAGGCTGAGGGAGGGAACCCTGCCGTCGGTGCGCCCCTCACGACGAAATGGAGCAATCACGCCGCGCTCGCCTTCAGCTTGCGGTACTCGGTTGGGGTCACGCCGGTGGTGGCCTTGAAGGCGCGATTGAACGGGCCGAGCGACTGGAAGCCGGCGTCCATCGCGATGGTGATGACCGGGACTTCGGCCTGGGTGGGATCGGCGAGCGCGGCCTTGGCTTCCTCGATGCGGTGGTTGTTGAGGAAGACGTTGAAATTGCGATAGCCGAGCCGCTGGTTGATCAGCCGCCGCAACCGGTATTCGGGAATCTTGAGCCGGGTCGCCAGCATGCCGATGGTGACGTTGTCCTGGCGGTAGATCCGCTCGTCCGCCATCAGCCGCATCAGGGTATTGACCAGCTTCTGGTCGGCTATCTCCTCCATCGCGGCCGGCGGCGCGTTGGCAATGACGGGCTCGACCGGCGTGGCGAACAGCTCGGCGCCATCGACGCGCATCATGGCCCAGGTGATACCTGCGACGATGGCGGCGAGCACGCCCGCGTTGAGCAGGTTGGCCCACTCCACGGTCACCCGGCTGCCGGCATAGGCGATCTGTAGCAGCGCGTTCATTCCGCCATACAGCGCCGACGCCACCACGATAAAGACACGAACGCGGCGGCGGCGCTCGACCAGATCCGCCGACCATGATCCGACGGTCTGCGCCACGGCAAGCGCGATGAAGACGAGCCCCAGCAGATTGACCGTGGTGATCGCTGCCTGCGCGTGGCCGCGGGGCGCGATCCACATGCAATTGACGAAGCTGAATGCGACCACCGCGGCACAGATCAGACCGTGCCACCAACGCAGCACGAAGCCATCATCGAACAGCGCGCGGGTGAACAGCCAGAACACCACCATGTCGCCGGTCGCAAGCGCGATCAGCGGCGCGTGCCAGACCGAGATCGGCTCCCCGGCGCCGATCGACGCGGTCACCGCATGCGCGGCCGCGCCGAGCGCGAAGGCGATCACGAGCCGCCCCGCCAGCACGTTGCGGAAATCCGCGAACATCGAGGCTGCAAGCACCAGCAGCAGCGTCACCGCGGCGGCGCGCAGGCAGAGTTCGGTTGCGGCCAATGTCATCGGTCGAAAGGATCTCCGGATCAGCCGAACAATCGGCGCTCAGGCTGCATTTTTCAAGCCGGATCGCGGCGCCAGCGCTGGCGTGTCGTGACCCAGATATCGACGACATCGCCCTCGAGCCGACCCGGCCCCTCATTGTCGGCGCCGAGCCGCCGCGCCACCGCCTGGGACGCGACATTGGCCGGATCGATGCAATGGATGATGCGGTCGAGCGTGAAATTGTCGAACACAAAATCGATCGCGGCGCGCGCCGCCTCGACCGCATAGCCCTGGCCGCGATGCTCCCGGGCGATGCCCCAGCCGACCTCGAAGCCCGGCCAGCCCGGCGGATAATACGGCCCGACGCGGCCGATATAACGGGCGGACGATTTCTCCTCGACCGCGAACATGCCGAAGCCATGCAGCGCCCAATGGCCCGAGATCACGGCAGCGTTGCGCCAGCCCTTCAGCTCCGACGTGATGGGCTGATGATCCGGCGTGATGAAGCGCGCCGTCTCGGGATCGGACAGCATCCGCGTGTTGTCAGCGATATCGGATACGCGCCATGGCCGCAGGATGAGCCGCGCGGTCTCGATCACGGGACCATCGACACGCAGCAGGTTTGCATTAGGCCTCAGCAGCGAAACCATCATCGCCTCCGGTTTCCGGAATTATGCCGTTGTCATCGCTGCCACGCTAGAGCCGCACACCACGCCATCGTCCCTGCGAAAGCAGGGACCCATAACCACCAAATTCGGTTGGTGCGCGGTGCTGCGGCCGCAGCCTTCGCAACATAAGCATTTGTGGTTACGGGTCCCGGCTCGCGCTTCGCTTGGCCGGGACGGCGGATGGGGTATGATCGCGGCAAAAGAGTATGATCCGGCAAGATGTAAGGAGTCCCACATGAGCTGGCAGCCCTCGACCGATCCCGAACTCGGTGATCCCCAAACCTGCGACGCGCTGGACCTGATCATCGTGCCGCGCACCCGCGATCTCGGCGACGGCTTTGCGGTGCGACGCGCGCTGCCGCATGGCAAGCGGCAGATGGTCGGGCCGTTCATCTTCTTCGACCATTTCGGCCCGGTGCAATATCTCGCCGGCAAGGGCATGGACGTGCGGCCGCATCCGCATATCGGGCTCGCCACCGTCACCTATCTGTTCGACGGCAGCATCATGCACCGCGACAGCGAGGGCAACATCCAGGAGATCCAGCCCGGCGCGATGAATTTGATGACCGCGGGCCGCGGCATCGCGCATTCCGAACGTACCCCCGACGTGCAGCGCCGCGACGGCCAGAAGATGCTGGGCCTGCAAAGCTGGATCGCGCTGCCGGCCGGCAAGGAAGAGATCGCGCCGTCGTTCCAGCATTATGGCGCGGGCGACCTGCCGATGATTTCCGAGCGCGACTTCACCGCGCGGGTGATCGCGGGCTCGGCGTTCGGCATCACCTCACCGGTCAGCATGGTCTCGCCCTGGTTCTACACCGAAGTCACCGCGCAGGCCGGCACCAGCGTGCCGCTCGACCCCGATCATGAGGAGCGCGCGATCTACATCGTCGACGGCGAGGTCGAGATCGCGGGCGATCGCCATGAGGGGCCGCGGCTCCTGATCTTCCGGCCCGGCGACCGCATCACCGTGAAGACGCTGCGGCCGACCCGCATGATGTTCCTCGGCGGCGACGCGCTGGAAGGGCCGCGCCACATCTGGTGGAATTTCGTCTCGTCATCGAAGGAGCGGATCGAACAGGCCAAACAGGACTGGAAAACCGGCCGTTTCGCCCAGGTTCCGCAGGAACACGAGTTCATTCCGCTGCCGGAGTGAGCTATTTGCTGTGATATCCCTTGATATCCTCGGCAGCCCGCACGCCGCGTGCGGGCGCCTTGCTTTCGAAAGATCACGCCCATGACCGCGATGCTGACAAGCGATTTGCCCCTGCCCCGGATCGGCCGCGGCAAGGTGCGCGACATCTACGCCGTCGGCGACGATCGCGTGCTGCTGCTCACCACCGACCGCATCTCGGCGTTCGACGTGGTGATGGCGGAAACCATTCCGATGAAGGGCGCGGTGCTGACCCAGATCAGCGCCTGGTGGTTCCGGCAACTCGAAAGCACCGTGCCGCATCACATGATCAGCGCCGATGCCGACGAGATCATCCGCGCGGTACCAGAACTGAAGAACCATCGTGACGACATCCTCGGCCGCGCGATGCTGTGCCAGCGCACCACCGTGTTCCCGATCGAATGCGTGATCCGCGGTTACATCTCAGGCTCGGCCTGGAAAGAGTACGCCGCCGCGGGCACGCTCGCCGGCGAGAAGCTGCCGGCGGGGCTGGTCGAGAGCCAAAAGCTCGAACCCGCGATCTTCAGCCCGGCGACCAAGGCCGAGGCCGGCCATGACGAGAACATCACGGTTGCGCGGGTGCGCGAGATCGTCGGTGCCGATGTTGCCTCGACGCTGGAGAAGATGGCGCGCGATGTCTACGCTTACGGCGAACAGACCAGCCGCGCGCGCGGCATCATCATCGCCGATACCAAGTTCGAGTTCGGGCGCGACAAGGACGGTCGCATCATCCTGATCGACGAGGTGATGACGCCGGACTCCTCGCGGTTCTGGGCGGTCGATGCCTACAAGCCGGGCCAGCCGCAGCCGAGCTTCGACAAGCAGCCGCTGCGCGACTATCTCGACATCGAGCGCCGCGCCGGCCGCTGGAACGGCGACGCCCCGGCGCCGCCGCTGCCGGCGAGTGTGGTGGACGCCACCAGCAAGCGGTATCTCGAAGCGTATCGCCGCGTGACCGGAAGCGAGCTGAAGATCTAGCGGCACCGTCGTCGCACTCACTCCATCACCGTCACCCTGAGGAGCGCGTAGCGCTTCTCGAAGGGTCGACGGCCCCCGCTCGTGGCCGTGCATCCTTCGAGACGCCGCTTCGCGGCTCATCAGGGTAACGGGGAGAGGGCGCGCTGCGCGCCTGCATCAACCAGCCACGGAGGTGAATTCCATTCACCCCTGTTGAAGACAAACCTTTTGTCGCCGCACCCACCACCCTGCACTCTCCGCCCGTAACGGAGACTGCACGATGCGGCAATTGACTTATGTCGGCGGCAACAAGGTCGAATGGTGGGACGTTCCCGCACCGACCTTGCAGGATGATGGCGACGCGCTGGTGCAGCCGCTTGCGGTGACGCGTTGCGATCTCGACCTTGCGATCGTGCACGGCCGATCGGGCCTGCAAGGGCCATTCGCGCTCGGGCACGAGACGGCCGGCCGCATCACCGCGGTCGGCGATCGGGTGAAGAGTTTTGCGCCCGGCGATCTCGTGATCGTGCCATTCCAGATCAGCTGCGGCACCTGCGACCGGTGCCGGCGCGGCCACACCAATGCCTGCACGGCGGTGCCGTTTCGCTCGTCCTACGGGCTGAAGCCGGTTTGCGGCGTCGAATATGGCGGCGGACTGTCCGACCTGATCCGTGTGCCGTTCGCCGATCACATGCTGGTGCGACAGCCGGAGGGCCATGCGCTATCGCAGACCGCGGGGCTGGCCGACGGCGCGACCGACGGCTTTTCCGCGGTGGCGCGCTTGCTGCGGCAATGGCCCGGCGCGGCTGTGCTGGTGATCGGCGGGTTCGCGCAATCGCTTGCGATGTTCGCGGTGCAGGCCGCGTTGGCGTGCGGTGCGGGCCGCGTCGTCTATCTCGACGACCATTCGCCGCGGCTGGCCAAGGCAAAGGCACTGGGCGCCGATATCGTCGAGGCGCCGGCGGGTCTGGTGATGGAGCCACCCGGCCTGTTCCCGATCGTGATCGACGCCGCGGCAACCGACGCCAGCATCCTCCTGGCCTTCCGTGCAACCGAACCGAACGGCCTCTGCCAGCGCATGTATGGCGACTTCGCCGCGACCACGCCGGTGCCGCTGCGGCACATGTACGGCGTCGGAATCACGCTGAGGGTCAGCCGCGTCAATGTGCGTGCCGAACTGCCCGACTGCGTTGCGCATGTTACGGCGGGACACTACCACCCGGAGCATGTGATCACCCGCCGCGTCCGGTTCGAGGATGCGCATGAGGCGATCGGCGATCCGACCATCCGCGTCGCCTTCGTTCACGATGGCATCGCCTGACCAACGGCGCTAGGCTGCTCTCCAACCAGAAAAGCAAAGGGAGCCAGCCAATGACCGAACCCGACAGCGTGCTCGTCGAGCGCGATGGTCCGATCACCATCGTCTCGATCAACCGTCCGCACAACCGCAACGCGGTCGATGGCGCGACCGCGCGCAAATTGTATGACGCGTTCACGGCCTTCGATGCCGACGCCAACGCATCGGTCGCGGTGTTCACCGGCACCGGCGGCACGTTCTGCGCCGGCGCCGATCTCAAGGCGGTGGCGGCGGGTGATCCCGAGAGGAAGCGCGAGATCGGCGGCCATGACACCATCGCGCCGATGGGACCGAGCCGGATGCGGCTGTCGAAGCCGGTGATCGCCGCGATCGAAGGCTTCGCCGTCGCCGGCGGCATGGAGCTCGCGCTGTGGGCCGATATGCGCGTCGTCGCCGAGGACGCGACCTTCGGCGTGTTCTGCCGCCGCTTCGGCGTGCCGCTGATCGATCTCGGCACCATCCGTCTGCCGCGACTGATCGGCCATTCGCAAGCGATCGATCTGATCCTCACCGGACGCCCGGTGAGCGGCGCTGAAGCCCACCGCATCGGGCTTGCCAACCGCCTGGTGCCGAAGGGCGAGACGCGCGCGCACGCCATCGCGCTCGCCAGGGAGATCGCCCAGTTCCCGCAGACCTGCTTGCGCGCCGACCGCCTGTCGGCGCTGCGGCAGTGGGACCTCGAGGAAGAAGAAGCGATCAGGAACGAGATGCGCGGCGGGCTCGACGTGATCGCGTCAGGCGAGACGCTGTCCGGCGCGACGCGATTCGCCTCAGGCATCGGGCGTCACGGCGCCTTCGGCAACCAGGGCGGCGGCTAGTCCCGCAACCTCAGCCTTTGCGTTCGCGCCGCGGACGTGCTGACCTGTCGTACCCATTCCGGAAGCAAGAACATGCCCGCACAAGCGATCGCAACCGAGCTGAAGACCTTCACCACGTCAAATTTCCGCTTACAGAACGGCGGCGCGCTTCCGGAGGTCACGATCGCGTACCGCACCGTCGGCACGCTGTCGGCCAACCGTGACAACGCCGTGCTGATCACCCATGGCAACACCAGCGGCCCGCAGATGATCGACCCCGGCGGATCGACCGGCGAAGGCAGCTGGTGCGAGATCGTCGGCCCCGACAAGGCCGTCGACACCAACCGCTACTTCGCGATCTGCCCGAACATGCTGGGCTCGTCCTACGGCTCGACCAGCGCGGCGAGCATCGACCCGCGGACGGGCCGGCACTACGGGCCGCGCTTTCCCGATATCACCGTCGGCGACATCGTCGCCACCCAGCGTGCGTTGCTCGATGGGCTCGGCATCGAAAAGCTGGTTGCGATCGTCGGTCCGTCCTATGGCGGATTCCAGGCACTGCAATGGGCGGTGGACTATCCCGACGCCATGCGCGGCATCGCCGCCGTGGTCACCGCGCCGCTGGTGCCACGCGAGCGTTCCGAAGGCAATGTCGCACGCTTGATGGCGACCTTGTCGCAGGATCCGAACTGGAACGGCGGCGACTATTACGATCACGGTGGCGTGCTCGAAAGCATGATCCAGATCCGCTCCGCGACGCTGAAGACCTACGGCATCGAAACGCGGTTGCGCGACACGCTGAGCGATGCCGCCGAAATCGAGGCCGCGATCCGCGCCGAGGCGACGGAGTGGGCCAAGGGGTTCGACGCCAATTCGCTGCTGACCCTTGCCAAGGCACTGCGCGGCTTCGACGTGACGGCGCAGTTCGGGCAGATCAAGGCCAAGCTGCTCTATGTGTTGTCGCGGACCGACAGACTGTTCCCGCCGGAGCTCGCGCAGCAGGTGATGCCGGCGCTCAAGGGAGCCGGCGTCGATGCCGATTATTTCCTGCTCGACAGCGACTACGGCCATTCGGCATCAGGCCGCGACGCCCACAAATGGGCACCGCGGTTGCGCACGTTCATGGACAGCCTCGGCTAGACAATCGGGCCAGACAGAACCGGCACGCCGACCTCCGTGCGGGTAGAGCAATCGCATATGGCAGCGAGCGGCTTTGCTGTCTCCACATTCGTCATGGCCGGGCTTGTCCTGGCCATCCACGTCTTCCTCACGCGGAAACTAAGACGTGGATGCCCGGCACAAGGCCGGACATGACGGACTTTGTGGGGAAATCGAGCGCATATGCGATAGCCCTGCCCGTACGCGGGAGAGGCCAAAATGCGCGGGCTGAGAAGCGCTGTCACAAAAATCCTGTTGTCGTCCTGCGCCGGGCTCGTCTACGACTAGAGCCTTTCCCATCCCGATGGAATCGGGACGGGGCTCCAGGTTTCTTGTCTTGACGCGTTTTCTTCACGCGAACCGGTATCCACTTCGCTCGAAAACGCTCTAGCGGCGATAGTTTAGGATATTTTTCAACGTGATCGGTCGGTCGCTCCATTTCGGCTCGCGCGCGCGGCGGGCCATGCATGACATTCTCGGCGGCAGCGCCGCCAGCGTGCTCGGCATCACCTTCGGCCTGTCCTATGCGCTGCTGATCTTCGCCGGGCCATTGGCGCCCTATCTGTCATATGGCGTCGCGGCGACGTTCATCTCCTCGGCGGTGCTCGCGACCTTCATTGCCTTCGGCAGCTCACTGCCTTTCGCGGTCGCCGGCCCGGACACATCAACGTCTGCGGTGACGGGAATCCTGATGGCCACGCTGGTCGAACGCATCGGCAGCGCCGACCCGACCGCGCCGCTGCTGTCGCCGGTGCTGATCACGCTGGGACTCTCGACCATCGTCACGGGCATCGTGCTGTGCTGTCTCGGGCTGACGCGGCTGGGCCGCGCCATTCGCTACGTGCCCTACCCCGTGGTCGGTGGATTCCTCGGGGCGACCGGCCTGCTGATCGTGCTGGGCGCGATCAGGGTGATCACCGGTTACCCGGTCCAGCTCAGCACCCTGCACCGCTTCACGAACATGATCACGATCTCCGAACTGAGCGCCGCCTGCGCGATGGCGCTGGTGCTGTATCTGACCTGGCATCGCTCGCGCACCCCGTTCGGCCTGCCGATCATCCTGGTCGGCGGCGTGATCGTGGCGCATCTCACCTTCTGGATCATCGGCATTACGCCCGAGGAAGCTCACCTGACCGGCTGGACCCTCGAGCCGCCACCGGCATCGACTTTCATGCTGCCGTGGCACACCGCCGAGCTTATGCATTATCCGTGGTCGGCGGTGCCGGACCTGCTCGGCAATCTGATCGCCGTGGTGTTCGTCACAGCGGCGAGCACGCTGTTCAACACCACCGGCATCGAGGTCGCGGTGCATCGCGAGGCCAATCTCGAACGCGAGCTCAACATCACCGGCTTCGCCAATATCGTGACCGGCGCGCTGGCCGGCTATGCCGGCTGCATCTCGGTCAGCCGTTCGATCCTGAATTTCTCCAGCGGCGGGCGAGGCCCGCTGTCCGGGCTGACGGTTGCCGCGATCTCGCTGCTGATGCTGGCCCTGGCGCCGCAGCTGCTCGGCTACATGCCGAAGTTCGTGCTCGGCGGGCTCCTGATCTATCTCGGCGCCGACCAGTTGCACAAATGGATGATCGAATCGCGCAAGCGGCTGTCGCAGACCGAGTATCTTTCGCTGCTGGCGATCGTCGCCATCATCGTGACCTGGGGCTTCGTGCCCGGCATCCTGATCGGAATCATCATCGGCTGCGCGACCTTTGCGCTCAGCGCGGCGCGGGTCGAGGCGATCAAGTTCGGCTTCGACGGTGCCGAATACCGCAGCTCGCTCGATCGCTCGCGCGACGATCAGGACGTGCTGCTGGCGCATGGCGGCAAGATCCAGGGCTTGACCTTGCAGAGCTATCTGTTCTTCGGCTCCGCCAACCGGCTCTATCAGCACGTCAAGACCCTGCTGGCCGCGCGGCCGGAGTGCCGCTATCTGCTGTTCGATTTCAAGCTCGTCACCGGCATCGATTCCTCGGCGGCCTACAGTTTCGCGCAGATCAAGCGCAGCGCGCATGACGTCGGCGTCGAGCTGGTGCTGGTGCATCTGGCGGCGAAGGCCGAGCAGGTGTTGCGCTCCGGCGACTTCATCACCGAGGGCGTGACCGTGATCGACGAGCTCGATCGCGCGCTGGAATGGTGCGAGAACCAGATCATCGCCCAGCACCAGGAACTCGCACAGGAGGAGGCCGATTTGCGCGGCTGGTTCACCGGGATGCTGGGCAGCGAGGACGACGCCGATACGTTGATCCGGCGTTGTCAGCGCATCGAGGTCGACACCGGCGAGATCATCGTACACGCCGGCGACGCCGCCGATTCCATGCACTTCATCCTCGACGGTCGCGTCGGCATCATGGTGCCGGCCGAGGACGGCCGCACCACGCGGGTGCGCAGCCTCGGCCGCTATACCACGATCGGCGAGATGGGCCTGGTCTCGCAGGTCCCGCGCAGCGCGACCATCCAGGCCGAGATGGCGAGCGTGCTCTACGTGCTCAACACGCACCAGTTCGCCGCGATCCGCGACGAGGACCCCGAGCTCAGCCACAAGCTCCTGACCTATTTCGTATCCGTGATCGCGGAGCGGCTGAGCTTCGCCAACCGCACCATCGCGGTGCTGCGGCGCTAGTACGCGAGCCGGATTTCGCGTTACGTCTCCAAGCTGCGAAGATACCGTTGAGCTACAGCAGCCCCCGGCTTGCGCTCGCCGCGAGTTCGTCCATCAGCGCCTTGTCCTCATAGCGCGCGAGCGACAGGCTGCGGGCGAATGCCGGCGCCGGCGCACCGACGACGGCACGGGCGCAGAGATCGCCGGTGGCGCAGGCGCCCATCGTGCCGTAACCCGACAAGGCAGCGGCGAGGAACACGCCCGGCGTCTTGGCAGCCCCGATCAGCGGCCAGTTTTCCTTCGTCATCGGATAGTAGCCGCCATAGTGCACGCGGTCGCGCGGCAGCGCGCCGAGATAATGCTTGAGCCGCGGTTGCAGCCGGCTCGCCGCGCGCAGCACCACCTCAGGAAAGTATGGGTTCAGCTCCGGCTCGCGGACCGGCTCGGTCGTCGTCTCGTCATTGAACGCCCAGCCGAGCTTGATCCACTCGCCGTGATCGCCGCCGTCGGGCCGGCAATGGATGCTGCCCGGCATCGGCGCCAGCAGGCGCGCGAATTCCGGCGCCGCTACGAGCGCCTCGCGCTCGTCATCGGACCACGCCAGCGTCTGGCCGTCGAGATCGATCGCAAACGGCATCCTGCGATCGACCGCGCGGTTGCGATCGGCGAACGCGATCTTCTGTTGCAGCACGTTGACGATCGGCAGCGTTTCGCCATGCATCGCCGCGACATGCGCCGCGAACGGACCGGCGGCATTGACGATGATATCGGTCTTGATGGTCTGTCGCGCACCATCGGTCACCACATCGACGGCGAAGCGATCGGTCTTCGCGATGCCGACCACCCTCCCCTGCTGGAACCGTGCACCCAGCGGCCGCATGGTTTCCAGCATGTACTGGCCGAGCTGCTGGCCGCTGATGTCGCCGGCACGACGGATATGCAGCGCAGTCGCGACCTCCCGGTCGAAGGTCGGGTAATGCGCCTGGATCAGGTCGCGGCCGAGCAGGACGTCGACGCCGTCGGGCGCGCTCTGCCAGTCGGCCGAATGCGGCGGCAAGTAGCCGCGGCCTGAACCTTCATGCAGGCGGATCAGCTGCGCGGCCTGCGCGCCGTAGCCGGCGTGGAGTTGCTGCAACAGCTCGTCCGGCGTTTCTTCACGCGTGACCAGAAGGTAGCCACGCCGCGTCATGTGGAGGCGGTTGTCGCTGCGGCGCGCGATCTCCTCCATCAGGTCGGTGGAATGGTTGGTGAAATCGGCCATCGTCGGATGCGGCCACCAATTGCGATAATTCTCGCCCGATTGCGCCGAGGTCAGCGCCATCGGCTGACCTTCATCGACGATCAACAGACGCGCGCGCTTGTGCTCGACCGCGAGGTAATAGGCCGTGGCGATCCCGACGATGCCGGCACCGATCACCAGGATTTCGACGTCATTGGTCTTCACATGCAGTCTCCGGTCGGCCCGCAGCGGAGCCGGCAATGGTTCGTGATGTCTCGATATCGATCAGACCGGGGCAGCATCCCGCAACGCCTGGCGTTGTGCCGAGCGCAACGTCTTCTGCGTCTCCTCGATATGCTCGCGCAGCAGGCGGACGGCTTTCTTGGCCTCGCCGTCGCGGCAGAGTTCGAGCAGCCGGTAGTGGTCGCGCTGCGGACGCTCCTTGCCGGTGGCCTGCGACACCAGCGCCCGCGTGAAGCGGCCGACATGGCCGTAATTCGCCTCGATCATGCCGAGCAGCCGCGGGCGATTGCACGGCGCGTAGAGCGCGGCGTGGAATTTCCAGTTGAAGGCGCCCCATTGCGCCGGATCTGGCTCCGCGTCATAGGCCCGGAGGATTTTCGTCGCCTCATCGAGATCGATCTCGGTCATGTCGGGTATCGCCAGGCGCAATGCATGGCATTCGAGCGCGATGCGGATCTCGAGCAGCTCGATCACCTCGTCGATCGAGAGGTCGGAGACGACCGCGCCGCGGTTGGGCAGGAAGGTGACGAAACCCTCCGCCTCGAGCTGGCGCAATGCCTCACGCACCGGGATCCGGCTGGTGCCGAACCGCGTGGCCAGTTCGTCCTGGCGCAGCTGCGATCCGGGCGCGAGCTCGCCCGAGCTGATCGCGGCCCGCAGCGCCTCCCGCACGGCGTCCGGCGCGGAACCGTGGGGTCCGGCCCCTCGGTGGCTGGCGGCGGCTGCGTGCTCCATCCGGATTCTCTCGTGCTGATACGCCCGAGCGGAATATCCGACCGGGCCAAGATTGTATAAAATTACTTTCTTGATTATGCAATGCTGTGTATAAAATCTTGACCTATCGTATCCAATCCCGCCGACAGCCGCGAATCATGATGCATCGAGCCACCAAGCGATTGATTTTCCTAATCTTTCTTGCGGCAACGTCTGCCCCGGCACACGCCCAATCACCCGGCGGCACGCTTGCCAAGATCCGCGACAGCGGCGAGATCCGGCTCGGGCATCGCGACGTCTCGATCCCGTTCTCCTATCTCGACGACAACCAGAAGCCGGTCGGCTTCGCCATGGACCTCTGTGCGCGGATCGTCGACGCGGTGAAGCGCGAACTCAAGCTGCCCGGGTTGCAGACCAGGCTGCAGCCGATCCAGCTTTCGACCCAGATTCCGCTGATCGAGAACGGCACCATCGACATCGTTTGCGGTCCCGCCACCAACACGCTGGAGCGGCAGAAGGTGGTCGCCTTCAGCAACACGATCTTCGTGTCGAGCATCCGCGCCGTGGTCGCCAAGGACGCGCCGATCAGGCGCTTCGAGGATCTCGGCGACCGGCCGGTCGCGCTGACCTCGGGCTCGACCTCGATCGGCTTGCTCGGCGCGCGCGCCCAGGAGAAGCACTTCCAGACCAGGAATATCCTGACCCCAGATCATGCCGCCTCGTTCCTCGCGCTGACCACCGGGCGCAGCGAGGCCTTCGTGATGGATGATATCCTGCTGGCGAGCCTGATCGCGGGCAGCCCGAACCCGTCCGACTGGCGCATCATCGACGACAGCCTGCGCACCGAGCCCTACGGGCTGATCATCCGCAAGGGCGATCCGGAATTCAAGGCGCTGGTCGACAACGCGCTCGCCGCCATGATGGCAAGCGGCGAATTCCAGGAGCTCTACGCCAAATGGTTCACGCGGCCGATCCCGCCGAAGAACGTGAACCTGAATTTCCCGATGACCCCGCCGCTGAAGGATGCGGTGGCCAATCCGAACGACAAGGGCGTGTGAGACAGCAAAAGCCCGGCCCTGAATCTATCAGGGCCGGGCTTGAGCGGAGATGACATGAGCCGCGGCTCAGACGCCGGCCATCATCACGTATTTGATCTCGACATATTCATCCATGCCGTGGCGCGAGCCTTCGCGGCCGAGGCCCGATTCCTTGACGCCGCCGAACGGTGCGACCTCGGTCGTGATCAGGCCGGAATTGACGCCGACCATGCCCGACTCCAGCGCTTCCGCGACGCGCCAGACCCGGCCGATGTCGCGCGAATAGAAGTAGGAGGCGAGACCGAACGGCGAGGCGTTGCACATCGCGATCACGTCGGCCTCGTCCTTGAAGCGGATCACCGGCGCGAGCGGACCGAAGGTCTCTTCGTGTGCCACCAGCGCGTCGGGGCGAACGTCGGACAGCACCGTGGGCTCGAAGAAGCTGCGACCGAGCGCGGAGCGCTTGCCGCCGGTCACGATCTTGGCGCCGCCCTTCACGGCGTCGGCGATGTGGCGCTCGACCTTCTCGATCGCCTCCATGTTGATCAGCGGCCCCTGGGTCACGCCGGATTCCGTGCCGTCGCCGATCTTCATCTCGGCGACCTTCTTCGACAGCTTCTGCACGAACTGGTCGTAGATCTTGTCCTGGGCATAGAGACGGTTGGCGCAGACGCAGGTCTGGCCCATGTTGCGATACTTCGAGACGATGGCGCCTTCGACCGCGGCATCGATATCGGCATCGTCGAACACCACGAACGGCGCGTTGCCGCCGAGCTCGAGGCCGAGCTTCTTCACGCCGACCGAGGCTTGCCTGTACAGGATCTTGCCGACCTCGGTCGAGCCGGTGAAGCCGACGAAGCGCACCGCCGGATGCTCGCACAGCACCTTGCCGATCGGCGGCGCGTCGCCGGTGATGATGTTGAACACGCCCTTCGGCACGCCAGCCTTCTCGGCCAGCGCGGCGAGCGCCAGCGCCGACAGCGGCGTCTCGTTGGCGGGCTTCAGCACGACGGTGCAGCCGGCCGCCAGGGCCGGCGACACCTTGCGGGTGATCATCGAGTTCGGGAAATTCCACGGCGTGATGGCGCCGCAGACGCCGACCGGCTGCCGGATCGCGAGCAGGCGCGCATCGGCGCGCTGGGTCGGAATGGTTTCGCCATAGACCCGGCGCGCTTCCTCCGCGAAGAACTCGACATAGGCGGCACCGATATCGACTTCGCCGAGCGCTTCCGCGAGCGGCTTGCCCTGCTCGGAGGTCAGGATCAGCGCGAGATCCTCGCGGTTGGCGATGATCAGGTCGAACCATTTGCGCAGGATGTTGGAACGCTGCTTGGCGGTCAGCTTGGCCCAGGCCGGAAATGCGCGCTCGGCGGCCTCGACGGCCTTGGTCGCGTCGTCACCACTCAACTGCGGGATCTTGATCAGCTCGGCGCCATTGGCCGGATTGTTGACCGCGAATTCGGGCGTACCGACCCAGGCGCCGTCGATGTAGCAGCGGTCGCGCAGCAGCGACGGATCCTTCAGACGATCGTGGAGGGCGGATGCTGCGGCTTGCGCGGCGCGTGCGGCGACGGGTGGGGTCATGGCGTTACTCCTCGAAGGTCTTGAATGTCCCGGGGGGTCTTGGCCGCCTATATAAGCGGAAAGCCACTGCGATGCACTGGCGGCCAGCGCGACCCTGCTTGGACACAAACGCGACGCCGTTGCGGAAGATGATCGCTCCGGGATGGTCCGGAATTGCCAGATCTCAGTTGTGCAACGGCGCATCTGAGGGTTCGGCGCCGCGCATCGTCCCGGAAGACGGTCCTCGCGTCAGATCGCGCCGCCCGACATGTAGGTTTCACGGCGCCCGATCATGCGTTCCGCGGCAGCCTTGGCATCCGCCTTGGTCGAGGTCGCGCAGGTCCGGTATTCGAGGTCGGCCTGTGCCCTGGCGTCTCGGCGGCCGAACCAGGATTTGGTACCGGTCTGCAACAGCGCGAGCGCCTGTGCGACATTGTCGACCGCCTCGAACGAGTGCAGCGCGCCGGTACCCGCGTAGCGGACCTCGTAGAGGCCCGGGCAGATCGGCGCCTCGATGTTCTCGCCGCGGCCGGGCCGCGGATAGCGCTTCCATTCACTCCATGTCGAAATCATCGCTGCGTCCCGCAACCCGAAAAATGACGATCGTTTTCGTCAAATCATCCCAATTCGCCGCACCGTTTGTGCAGCGATCTGAATGCGTTAATGCAAAAAATCAGGCTCGAAAATCAATTCCTCGATCACGTTACCGTGGCCGCGCCCGGGGATCACCGGGACTTGCGCCACATCCACCACAAAATCTGTGCGCGTGGTGAATGCCGGTTGAGCGAGACCGCTCCTGCCGGCCCGGCTTTCACGACATCGCGACATCATCGCATCGCATGGCCGCCTTGCGGGACCCGAAAAGCGGGAGGATGATCCCGGCACTTTCAAAATAATAAACCCATCGGAGGAAGCCCCAATGCAGAGCAAGGCTCAGATCGATCAGGTATTGCGTCAGAAGAGCGACGCAAAGGAGATTCCCGGGGTCGTCGCGATTGCGGCCACCGGCAAGGACGTCATCTACGAGGGCGCGTTCGGCAAGCGCGACCTCTCCAAGAGCGATCCCATGACCGCCGACAGCGTGTTCTGGATCGCCTCGATGACCAAGGCGGTGACGTCAGCGGGCGCGATGCAGCTCGTCGAGCAAGGCAAGCTCTCGCTCGATGAGCCGATCGGCAAGCTGTTGCCCGACCTCGCCGCGGCGCAGGTGCTCGACGGCTTCGACGCCAAGGGCGAACCGAAGCTGCGGCCGGCGAAGAAGCCGATCACGCTGCGCCGGCTCATGACCCACACCGCCGGCTTCGCCTACGACATGTGGGACGCCGACCTCGGCAAATACATGGAAAAGACCGGCACGCCCGGCATCATCACCTGCCTGAATGCCGCGCTGAAGACGCCGATCATGACCGATCCCGGCACGCGCTGGGAATACGGCATCAATATCGATTTCGTCGGCAAGGCGGTGGAAGCCGCTTCCGGCAAGAAGCTCGATGCCTATCTGCGCGAGCACATGTTCGCACCGCTCGGCATGAACGAGACCGGCTTCAAGATTTCGGACGACATGCGCAAGCGGCTGGTCGGTATGCATGCGCGCGGCGAGGACGGCGCACTGGCCGCAATCCCGTTCGAGCTCGAACAAAACCCTGAATTCCACATGGGTGGCGGCGGCCTCTATTCGACCGCGGCCGACTACCTCAAGTTCTGCCAGATGATCCTCAACAAGGGCAAAGGCAACGGCAACCAGGTGCTGAAGGCCGAGACCGTCGCGACGATGGGGCAGAACCACATCGGCGAGCTCAACGTCGAGAAGATGCCGACCGCGGCGCCGATGTACACCAACGACGTCGATCTCTATCCGGACCAGGTGAAGAAGTGGGGGCTGAGCTTCCTGATCAACACCGCCAAGACGCCGGAAGGCCGCAGCCCCGGCAGCCTCGCCTGGGCGGGCCTTGCCAACACCTATTACTGGATCGATCCGTCGCGCGACGTCTGCGGCGTGATCCTGACCCAGTTGTTGCCGTTCGCCGACAAGCACAGCCTGGAGGCTTTTGCGGGCTTCGAGAAGGGCATCTATGCCGGGCTCGATGCCGGCAGTGGGCAACGGGCAGCCTGAGGTTCGAAACATCGAACGTCAGAACGACCGCTCCACCAACTCGTCATGCCCGGCCTCGTGCCGGGCATCCACGTCTTTGCCTCTCCGCGAGGAAGACGTGGATGGCCGGGACAACAAGCCCGGCCATGACGGGTGTTGGGGCGCGACGCTTTTCATACCCGCCATAGGTCGGGCCTGTCCTGCCCGCGTCAAACGACTAAGATCGCGCAAAAAAGCGCGGCGACACGAACACGATCACGAGGAGGACGAGCTTGGCACCCGAGATTCTGGCACCCAAGATCCTGGCAGACAGCTATGTATGCGGCATTTCCGATACGCCGCTGCTCGGTGAAACCATCGGCCGTAGCCTCGACCGCGCGCGGGCGCGCTGGGGCAAGCGCGAGGCGCTGGTCTCGCCGAGCCACAACGTGCGCTGGACCTGGAACGAATTCGCCGAGCGCGTCGAGGCGACGGCCGCGGGCTTCCTCGCGCTCGGGCTGCAACGCGGCGAGCGGATCGGCATCTGGTCATTGAACCGGCCGGAATGGACGCTGACGCAATTCGCAGCTGCAAAAGCCGGACTGATCCTCGTCACCATCAATCCCGCCTATCGCCTGAGCGAGCTCGAATTCGCACTCGGCAAGGTCGGCTGCGCCGCGATCGTGACCGCGACCGCGTTCAAGACCTCGGCCTATATGGAGATGCTGAACACGCTGCTGCCCGAGCTCGCAAGCGCCACGCCGGGCCAACTGCGCTCGGCGCGGCTGCCGCAATTGCGCGCCGTGATCCAGATCGGCGGCCCGGCGGCGCCGGGCACCATTCCGTTCGACACGATCGCGCAGATGGGCGGAGAACGCCATCGCGAGCAACTCGCGGCGCTCGGCGCGAGCCTGCAATTCGACGACCCCGTCAACATCCAGTTCACCAGCGGCACGACGGGTTCTCCGAAGGGCGTGACGCTGACCCACCACAACATCCTCAACAACGGCTACTTCACCGGCCGCGCCATGCGGCTGACCGAGCAGGATCGCATCTGCATTCCGGTGCCGCTCTATCACTGCTTCGGCATGGTGATGGGCAACCTCGCCTCGGTCACGCTCGGCACCACCATGGTCTATCCCGGCGAAGGCTTCGATCCGCTAGCGACGCTGACCACCGTCGCGCAGGAGAAATGCACGACGTTGTACGGCGTGCCGACCATGTTCATCGCCGAGCTCGATCATCCGGAGTTTTCGCGCTTCGATCTCTCCTCGCTGCGCACCGGCATCATGGCCGGCGCCCCCTGCCCGATCGAGGTGATGAAGCGCGTCAACACCGAGATGAACATGGATGAGGTCACGATCGCCTACGGCATGACCGAGACCAGCCCGGTGAGCTTCCAGAGCGCGACCGACGATCCCCTGGAGCGCCGCGTCTCCACGGTCGGCCGCATCCATCCGCATGTCGAGGTCAAGGTGGTCGATCTCGACGGCAAGGTGGTGCCGCGCGGCGAACGCGGCGAGCTCTGCACCCGCGGCTACAGCGTCATGCTTGGCTATTGGGACGAGACGGAGAAAACAGGCGAGGTGCTCGACGCCAATGGCTGGATGCACACCGGCGATCTCGCCGTGATCGACGACGAGGGCTACTGCAACATCGTCGGCCGCATCAAGGACCTGGTGATCCGCGGCGGCGAGAACCTGTATCCGCGGGAGATCGAGGAATTCCTCTACCGCCATCCGAAGATCCAGGACGTGCAGATCTTCGGCGTCGCCGACCAGCGCTATGGCGAGGAGCTGTGCGCCTGGGTTCGCGTGCGGTCGGGCGAAACCCTCACCGCCGACGAGGTGCGCGCCTTCTGCCAGGGCCAGATCGCCCACAACAAGATCCCGCGCTATGTCGAGTTCGTCGAGGAATTCCCGATGACGGTGACCGGCAAGATCCAGAAATTCGTGATGCGCGACGCGGTCGAGCAGCGGCTCGGATTGAAGGCAGCGAAGACGGCGTGAGGGCGTTCTTCTCCCTCTCCGGCTTGCCGGCCGTCATTCCGGGGCTCGCGAAGCGAGAACCCGGAATCCATTGCTCCACGCATGATCCGGCCCGATGGATTCCGGGCTCTCGCCTTCGGCGAGTCCCGGAATGACGAGGGTGGAGCGATGTTCTATCGCTACTGCTCCATCGCAGGGGAGGTTGAAGAAGGCCAGGGCCGCCCTAAACCAGCAGCCCCTTCGCCTTCGCCAGCTCCTTCAGCGACACCAGCGGCCGGGCGCCGATGTGCTGGATCACCTCGGCGGCGGCGAGCGCGCCGAGACGGCCGGCATTCTCATGACCGACATTGCGCACGAGCCCGACCAGGAAGCCGGCAGCGAACAGGTCGCCGGCGCCTGTGGTGTCGACCAGTCTGTCGATCGGATAGGCCGGCGCCGCTACGACGCCATCTCCCGAGATCACGACGCAGCCCTTCTCGCTGCGGGTGACGACGCCGAGCCTGGTGTCCTTGCCGAACTGCTTCAGCGCGGTGTCGAAATCCGAGGTCTGGTACAGCGAATGCAGCTCGGACTCGTTTGAGAACACCAGGTCGACCGTGCCCTTGCGCATCAGGTCGAGGAATTCGTCGCGGTAGCGATCGACGCAGAACGAATCCGACAGCGTCAGTGCGACCTGACGGCCGGCGCCATGCGCGATATCGGCCGCCTTCACGAAGGCGTCCTTGGCGTTCTTCGGATCCCAGAGATAGCCTTCGAGATAGATGATGCTGGCGGCGGCGATCTGGGCCGGATCGATATCGTCGGGCGTCAGGTCCTGCGCGGCACCGAGATAGGTGTTCATGGTGCGCTCGCCGTCCGGCGTCACCAGGATGTAGGAGCAGCCGGTGGCCGGACCGGTCGTCGCCGGCGCGGTTTCGAAGGTGACGCCGGCGGCGCGGATGTCATGGGTGTAGAGCTTGCCGATCTGGTCGTCCTTGACCTTGCCGACATAGGCGGCGCGGGCGCCGAGATTGCCGACGCCGACGATGGTGTTGGCGGCCGAGCCGCCCGATATCTCGGTGGCGGTGCCCATGTCGCTGTAGATCGCGGTGGCGCGCGCCTCGTCGATCAGCTGCATCGAGCCTTTCGTCATGCCGTGACGGGCAAGGAATGCCTCGTCGGTCTGCACCAGCACGTCGAAGATCGCGTTGCCGATCCCGAGAACGTCATATTTTGCGTCAGCCATAGACCTGCCCTGTGTTAACGCCATCCAACAAGAGCCGCGACCTATCACGTTACGGCTTGGGGCAGCAAGCCGCCGTCAGTTCCGTCATCCTGAAGTGCGAGCCTTGCGGCGCAATTGCGTCGCTGGGCGAGCCTCGAAGGATGCACGGCCCCGCTGGTGGCCGTCGACCCTTCGAGACGCGCTTCGCGCTCCTCAGGGTGACGGGTTTAGTAGAGTGCCGCTGGCGGCAAGGCGGGCTGCTGCTATACAGACCCGATGTTCCGCTCCTTCCTCACGGTCTCCTCGGGAACGCTGGCCTCGCGGCTGCTCGGTTTCGTGCGCGATTCCGTGATCGCGGCGCTGCTTGGCGCGGGCCCGGTGGCGGATGCCTTCCTGGCGGCGTTTCAGCTTGTGAACGTGGTGCGGCGGCTGCTGGCCGAGGGCGGCTTGAACGCCGCGCTGGTGCCGGCGTGGCTGAAGGCGCGCGATGCGGACGGCATCGACGCGGCAACCGCCTTCGCCGGCCGCGTGCTCGGCACCGTCAGCGCCGCCGTGATCGCGGCCGCGCTGGTGATCGGCGTGCTGATGCCGCTGGTGATCGCGGCGATCGCGCCCGGCTTTGTCGGCCGCGACACGCTGCAATTCGCCGTCGACGATGCAAGGCTGATGCTGCCCTATCTCGCCTTCGCCGGCCCGGTCACCGTGATGATGGCGCTGCTCAATGCGCAGGGGCGCTTTGCCCTGACGGCGTTCTCGCCGCTGCTGTTCAACATCGCACTGATAGCGGTGATGGCCGTGCTGCTGGCGCGGCAGCAGGACCCGGTACAGGCCGCGCTGGTCATGGCGGCCACCATCGGCGTCGCCGGATTCCTGCAACTGTCGATGCTGGCGCTGCGCGGGGCGAAGCTCGCCGCGCCGCTGCGCGTCTCGTTCGATCCGCAGATGCGCGGCTTTCTCGGTCGCGCGGTGCCCGGCATGGTCGCAAGCAGCGCGCCGCAATGGCTGATGGTTGCCGGCGCCGTGATCGCCTCCACTTCGCCGTCGGCGGTGTCCTGGCTCTATTTCGCCAACCGCCTGCTCGAACTGCCGCTCGGCATCGTCGGCGTCGCCATGGGCACGGTGCTGATCCCGGAGATGACCCGCGCCGTGCGCGGCGGCGAACACACGGCGATCGCGCATGCGGAATCGCGCGGCCTCGAGCTCGCGGTCGGACTGGCGCTGCCGGCGACGCTCGGGCTGATGGTGCTGAGCGGACCGATCGTGCGAATGCTGTTCGAGCACGGCGCGTTCACCGCGGAGGATACCGCCGCAACCGCGCAGGCCCTGATCTGGCTGACGCTCGCACTGCCGGCGCATGTGCTGGTGAAGGCGCTGTCTCCGGCATTCTTCGCGCGCGAGGACACCCTGACGCCACTGTTTGCGACGCTGAAGGCCATCGTGGTGACGATCGCGGCCGGCTTCCTGTTCGGCCATCTGTTCGGCGCGAGCGGAATTGCCGCCGGGATCGCACTCGGCGCCTGGAGCAATGCGCTGGCGCTGATCCGCAAGGGCGCCGCGACGTTCGGCTTCTCGATCGATGCCGCGGCCCGGCGCCGACTGCCGCGTATCCTGGCGGCAGCGCTCGCGATGGGCGCCTTGCTGTGGCTCGCAGAGGGTGCGCTACCGGCCGCGGGCAGCCACGGTCTGGCGCATGCGGTCTCGCTGCTCGTCCTGATCGCGGCTGGGATTGCGGCTTACGGCCTGTTCCTACAGCTTTTCGGCGTCACCGGGTGGCGCGAGGCGGTTAACGCCGTCAGGCAAAGGCGCGCCGCCTGACTTGCGCGCGCGGAGCTTAAGTGGCAAACGACCCCGCAAAAGCGATCTTTTCCGGGAATCGAGACCATGGCGTTCGTTGAACGGGTTTTCTCAGGCGTCCAGCCGACGGGCAATCTGCACCTCGGCAACTATCTCGGCGCCATCGTCAACTTCGTGAAGATGCAGCAGACCCATAACTGCATCTATTGCGTCGTCGACATGCACGCGATCACGCAGGGTGTCGACGTCTGGGGCGGCCCGGCCGAGCTCGCGCGCAACACCCGCGAGGTGACCGCGGCGTTCATCGCCGCCGGCATCGATCCGAAGAAGCACATCGTGTTCAACCAGAGCCAGGTCGCCGGCCATGCCGAGCTGACCTGGATCTTCAACTGCGTCGCCCGGGTCGGCTGGCTCAGCCGGATGACCCAGTTCAAGGAGAAGGCCGGCAAGGACCGCGAGAACGCCTCGGTTGGTCTCTACGACTATCCGGTGCTGATGGCCGCCGACATCCTGTTGTACCGCGCCACCCATGTGCCGGTCGGCGAGGACCAGAAGCAGCATCTCGAACTGTCCCGCGACATCGCGCAGAAGTTCAACAACGATTTCGGCGATTCGATCCGCGGCCAGGGCTTCAATGAAGGGCTGTATTTTCCGATGCCGGAGCCGTTCATCACGGGACCGGCGACCCGGGTGATGAGCCTGCGCGACGGCACCAAGAAGATGTCGAAGTCGGACGCGTCGGACAATTCGCGCATCAACCTCACCGACGACGCCGAGACCATCGCGCAGAAGATTCGCCGGGCCAAGACCGATCCGGAGCCGCTGCCGTCCGAGGAAAAGGGCCTGGAGCCGCGCCCCGAGGCCGACAACCTGGTCGGCATCTATGCCGCGCTCGCAGACGTCACCAAGCAGGACGTGCTCAACCAGTTCGGCGGCGGCCAGTTCTCCACCTTCAAGAACGCGCTGGTCGAGCTCTGCGTCGCGAAGCTGGCGCCGATCGCCGGCGAGATGAAGCGGCTGGTTGCCGATCCCGGCCATGTCGATGCGATCCTGGCCGACGGCGCCAACCGCGCACGGATCATCGCCGACGAGACCATGCGCACCACCAAGGACATCGTCGGCTTCATCCGGCCGCGCTGACGCGCAAGCCAGGAACTGCGCGCTCCCTCTCCCAAACGGCGAGGGAGTGTGGCAGCATGGGTTGGTTTGGCCAGCACCGGGACATGCATGACCACCCAGCGACGCAGCTACGAGACGGGCCACAAGCCCAAATGCCTTGTCATCGTCGATGACACCGCGGAATGGGACCGCGCGGTCTATTACGCCAGCCGATGGGCGATCCGGGTCGGCGGCGGCGTCCTGATGCTGCGGGTGATCGAGACCGAGGACCAGAACCAGCAATGGCTCGGGGTCGCCGACATCATGCGCGCCGAGGCCGAGGAGGCCGCCAATGAGGCGCTCGACCGCGCCGCCGGCCGCGCCAACGGGATCGCCGCGATCACCCCGGAGCGGGTGATTCGCGAGGGCGACCCGACCGAGCAGATCCTCGACGTGATCGACAAGGACGTCGACATCGCGATGCTGGTGCTGGCGGCCAATCCGGGCGCCGAGGGCCCCGGGCCGATCATCACCACCATGGCCAAGACCATGGGCGCGTTCCCGATTCCGGTGACCATCGTGCCCGGCGGCCTGACCGACGCCGAGATCGACGCGCTGTCCTAGAGGAATATTCACAACCGTCGTCATGGCCGGGCTTGTCCCGGCCATCCACGTTCTTTCGCGTAGGCGGCAGCAAAGACGTGGATGCCCGGCACAAGGCCGGGCATGACGAGGATGCGAGGCCAGCCCTCCTCCAGCTATTCAGAATCGGCCATAAGGGACCTGGAACCGCGGTTTTGCGGCTTGATCGGCGGCTTTTTAGTTGCCATTTGGTAGGGGAACCCAACGCGCCGGCCTTGAACCGGCGACGCCGGAGACAGCAAATGTTCATTCAGACCGAAGCCACCCCCAATCCCGCCACCCTGAAATTCATCCCGGGCCGTACGGTGCTCGACAGCGGGACCATAGAATTCTCGTCCGCCGAATCGGCCGCGCGCTCGCCGCTCGCCGAACGGCTGTTCGCCGTGCCCGGCGTCACCGGCGTGTTCTATGGCGCCGATTTCGTCACCGTGACCAAAGCGGATGGCGACTGGCAGCACCTCAAGCCCGCGATCCTCGGCGCCATCATGGAGCACTACATGTCCGGCGCGCCGCTGCTCGCCGACGGCACCGCTGGCAGCGACGACGCGCGCGACGAGGAAGACGAGTTCTTCGACGAGGCCGATGCCGAGACGGTCGAGCAGATCAAGGACCTGATCGAGACCCGGGTGCGGCCGGCGGTTGCCAATGACGGCGGCGACATCACCTTCCGCGGCTTCAAGGACGGCATCGTCTATCTCAACATGAAGGGCTCCTGCGCCGGTTGCCCGTCATCGACCGCGACCTTGCAGCACGGCATCCAGAACCTGCTCCGGCACTTCGTGCCCGACGTGCAGGAAGTGCGGCCGATGTGATGGAGAGGCGAATAGTGATTGGCGAATGGCGAATAGGGATCCGCCCTGATCGTCCATTCGCTATTCGCCACTCGCCATTCGCCCCTTCATGATCATTCTCGCCATCGATACCGCGCTCGACGCCAGCTCCGCGGCGGTGCTCGACACCGACACCGGCAACACGCTTGCGATCGAATCGCAGACCATGCAGCGCGGTCATGCCGAAGCCCTGATGCCGCTGATCGGGCGCGTGATGAAGGCAAGCGGCATCGGCTTCACCACGCTCGACCGCATCGCGGTCACCACCGGCCCCGGCAGTTTCACGGGATTGCGCGTCGGCCTCTCGGCAGCGCGCGGCATCGCGCTGGCAGCCGCGAAGCCGATCGTCGGGCTGTCGACGCTCGCCGCCTATGCCGCGCCGCTGGTCGCGGAGAATGGCGCGCATACGATCCTGTCGGCGATCGATGCGCGGCATGATCACGTCTATTTCCAATTGGTGGGCGGCGACGGCGGCCCGATGCTCAAGCCGAAGGTGGCCCCGATCTCGGAAGCACTCGAGGCCGCGCAATTCGGCGCGCTGCACCTGGTCGGCAACGCCGCGAATATTCTCGCCGAACGCTGGCCTGCCGACGCGACGCCGCCGGTGAAGGTCGATCGACAACCGGCGCCCGACATCGCCTGGGTCGCCTGGGTCGGTGCGGCGATCGATCCCGACACCGCGCCGCCGCGGCCGTTCTATCTGCGCGCACCCGATGCGAAGCCGCCAAAGGACCGGCTCGAAATCAGCGCGCCGCCATCGACATGATCGGCTGGTTGTCACGATGGTGGGGCGGCGGACCGTCCGCAGTCGAGCCCGCATCGTTGCGCGACGCTGCGCGGCTCGCGCAACTGCACGGCGCCTCGTTCCATCGTGGCTGGGGCGAAGGCGAATTCGAAACGATGCTGACCGAGCGCAACACGCTGGTGCACCGGTTGCGCCAGGGCCGCAGGGTGATCGGCTTCGCGGTGTCGCGGATGGCCGCGGACGAGGCGGAAATCCTCTCGATTGCGATCGATTCCAATCAGCGCGGACGCGGCCTGTCGCGCGACCTGCTGCTGACCCATCTCGGCCATCTGGCCGGCCGCGGCATCCGCACCATCTTCCTCGAGGTGGAAGAGAATAATCAGCCGGCGCGACGGCTCTATGAAAGGGCCGGATTCGGCGTGATCGGCCGCCGCGAGCGCTACTACAAGCAGCCCGGTGGGGAACATTTGAACGCGCTTCTGATGCGGCGCGACTTGTCGTAACATCGGCGCGGTGGCAGAACAGCGCCCTGCTCCGCCACCCGAAGCCAAGAACTCGGCAAGGACCCATGACGACGGTGAAAATCCCGCCTGCGCAGAAGAATACCGGCATCGAGGCGCGCTGCGCCGCGACCGGCATGCGCATGACCGAACAGCGCCGCGTGATCGCGCGGGTGCTGGCGGAAGCCATGGATCATCCCGACGTCGAGGAGCTCTACCGCCGCTGCGTGGCGGTCGACGACAAGATCTCGATCTCGACGGTCTATCGCACCGTCAAGCTGTTCGAGGATGCGGGGATCATCGAGCGTCACGATTTCCGCGAAGGCCGCGCGCGCTACGAGCAGATGCCGGAGAGCCATCACGACCATCTGATCAACCTGCGCGACGGCAAGGTGATCGAGTTCACCTCCGAGGAGATCGAGAAGTTGCAGGCCGAGATCGCGCGCAAGCTCGGCTACAAGCTGGTCGATCACCGTCTCGAGCTGTATTGCGTCCCGCTCGACGAAGACGGCAAATCGTAGACGCGCGCACGCGGCGCAATCAGCTTCGCGCGCAAAGGAACGCATCACCGAACCATGGGCTTTGATCTCGTCATCTTCGATTGCGACGGCGTGCTGGTCGACAGCGAGGTGATCTCCTGTCGCGCGCATGCGGAAACGCTGACGCGGCACGGCTTTCCGATCACGCCGGACGGCGTGCTGAAGCGTTTCCTCGGCGTATCCGACCGCGAGGCGCGGCGGATCGTCGAGAGCGAGATCGGCCGCGCACTGCCCGACGGCTTCGAGGCCGAGGTCAAGCACGCGACGCTGAGCTTCTATGCCAACGACCTCAGCGCGATCGCGCATGTCGGCGATGCCATCGCCGCGCTCGGCTTGCCGAAATGCGTGGCCTCCAGCGGCACGCCGGAGAAGATCCATCATGGACTGACCTGCGCCGGGCTGTACGACCAGCTCGCGCCGCATATTTTCTCTGCCACCCAGGTCAAGCGCGGCAAGCCGGCACCCGATCTGTTCCTGTTCGCGGCCGCCCGGATGGGCGCCAAACCTGAGCGCTGCGTCGTGATCGAGGACAGCGTGGCCGGCGTCACCGGCGCCCGCGCCGCCGGCATGACCGTGCTCGGTTTCTACGGCGGCAGCCATTGCACGGGGGAACACGAGGCGACGTTGCGCGGGGCCGGCGCGGCCGAGACATTCGCCGATATGCGCCAATTGCCCGATTTGATCGCCCGGCTGAGCCAAAAACACGGCTCGATCGCTGGATTTTCGCCGGTTTAGGCTATATTTGAGCCCCGGCGCCCGGATGGCGCCGTTTGCATTTTTCGCTCTCAGGGTTCCATGACGACGCCGCGCAAGCTGCACATCAAGTCCTATGGCTGCCAGATGAATGTCTACGATGCGCAACGCATGGTGGACACGCTGGCCGGCGAGGGCTTTGTCGAGACCGCGAGCGTCGAAGACGCCGATCTCGTGATCCTCAACACCTGTCACATCCGCGAGAAGGCATCGGAGAAGGTCTATTCCGAACTCGGGCGGCTCCGCGTCGCCAAGGACGAGGCTGCGCGGGCGGGCCGCGAGATGAAGATCGCAGTCGCCGGCTGCGTTGCGCAGGCCGAAGGCGCCGAGATCATCAACCGCGCCCCGACCGTCGACATCGTGGTCGGGCCGCAGAGCTATCATCATCTGCCCGAGCTGCTGAAGCGCGCCAAGGAAACCGGCCGCGCGCTCGAAACCGAATTCCCGGTCGAGGACAAGTTCGGCTTCCTGCCGCAGCCGAAGCCGGATGCGATCCGCGCCCGCGGCATCTCCGCCTTCGTCACGGTGCAGGAAGGTTGCGACAAGTTCTGCACCTTCTGCGTGGTGCCCTATACGCGCGGTGCCGAGGTGTCGCGTCCGGTCGCCAGGATCATCGACGACGTCATGCAGCTCGCCGACAACGGCGTGCGCGAGTTCACGCTGATCGGACAGAACGTCAACGCCTATCACGGCGAAGGCCCCGACGGCCGCGTCTGGTCGCTCGGCAGATTGTTGCAGCGGCTCGCGGAGATTCCCGGCGTGATGCGGCTGCGCTATTCGACCAGCCATCCGCGCGACGTCGACGACGACCTGATCGCGGCGCATCGCGATTTGCCCGAGCTGATGCCGTTCGTGCACCTGCCGGTGCAATCGGGATCGGACCGGATTCTCGCCGCCATGAACCGCAAGCATACCGCCGATGACTACCGGCGGGTCATCGACCGGTTTCGCGCTGCGCGGCAAGACATTGCTTTTTCATCGGATTTTATCGTGGGCTTTCCCGGGGAGACGAGCGAAGAATTTTCCGCCACTCTCGCGCTTGTCACGCAAATCGGGTACGCTGCGGCGTATTCGTTCAAATATTCGCCACGGCCAGGCACGCCGGCGGCGGAGATGCGGGAGACGGTGTCAGCGGCAGAGATGGACGAGCGCTTGGGGCGGCTTCAGGAACTGATCGACAGCCAGCAATCGGCCTTCAACCGGGCTGCGATCGGCACGACGGTGGAAGTGCTGTTCGAGCGCGCCGCGCGCAATCCCGGCCAGATCGTCGGCCGCACCGCCTATCTTCAGCCAGCGCATGTCATGGCCTCGCCCGACATCATCGGCCAGGTCCGCTCCGTGAGGATCGACAGCCTCGAACGCTACAGCCTGATCGGCGAGCTGGCGACGCCGGCAGCGCCCGGCCTCATTTCGCAGACCATTGGAGCCTGAAATCCTTGCCCAAAAGCGCATCGGATTCGCCTTCGCTCGCTCCCAGCCGCAAACCAGACCGCGACATGCAAATGCCACCTGAGACCCGGCCCCCTGAAACTCAGGTCGTCATCGATTTCGACGACAACCGCGCCGCATCCGCGCTGGTCGGCCCCTACGGACAGAATCTGGCGCTGATCGAGCGGCGGCTCGGCGTCGTGGTCGATTCGCGCGGCAATCATCTCACCATCGCGGGCTCCCGCGACGGCTGCGACGCCGCGCGGCGCGTGCTCGAGACGCTTTATGCGCAGGCCGTCGAAGGCCACGATCTCGATCAGGGCGAAGTCGAAGGCGCGATCCGCGCCGTGATCGCGCAAGGCTCGCTGTTCGAGTTCGACAACAAGACCGCGAAGCCGACCTTCGAGACCATCAACCTGCGCAAGCGTCCGGTGCGCGCCCGCACCGCGGCGCAGGATTCCTACATCCGCGCGCTGAAGCGGCACGAGCTGGTGTTCGGCATCGGCCCGGCCGGCACCGGCAAGACCTGGCTTGCGGTCGCCCATGCGGCGCAGCTGTTCGAGCGCAAGGAAGTCGATCGCATCATCCTGACGCGGCCGGCGGTCGAGGCCGGCGAGCGGCTCGGCTTCCTGCCCGGCGACCTCAAGGAGAAAGTCGATCCGTATCTGCGCCCGATCTACGATGCGCTGTACGATCTGATGGATGCCCGCGTCGTCGAGCGCGCGCTGCAAGGCAACGAGATCGAGATCGCGCCGCTCGCCTTCATGCGCGGCCGTACCCTGACCAATGCGGCCATCATCCTCGACGAGGCACAGAACACCACGTCGATGCAGATGAAGATGTTCCTGACGCGTCTCGGCGAGAACAGCCGGATGATCGTCACCGGCGATCCCTCGCAGGTCGACCTGCCGCACGGCCAGGCCTCGGGCCTCGCTGAAGCCGTCAAGCTGCTCGACGGCGTCGAGGGCATCGCGCAGGTGCACTTCAAGGCCGAGGACGTCATCCGCCATGAGCTGGTGGCGCGCATCGTGGCCGCCTATGAGGGATTGCCGCAAAAGCCGGCAAAGGCCAGATCTTGAGCCCAATAGCTTCGGCCGCGAGCCCGCGCGATGCGGGTTCCGGCCATAACGCAGATTTTGAAACGAAGGTGTCAGCTTTTCCTGCAACCGAGGTTCTCGTCACCGCCGAATGCTGGCAGGCCGAGCCCAATGCCGACGCGGTGATTCATCGCGCCATCGAGGCTGCCGCCGAAATCGCCGATGCCGATGTCGCCGGCGCCGAGCTTGCGGTGATGCTGACCGACGACGCCGGCATCCGCACCCTCAACGCCAATTGGCGCAGCATCGACAAGCCGACCAACGTGCTGTCGTTTCCGGCGCTGCAACCGGAAGGTCCAGGCGGACCCGACGATGCCCCGCGCATGCTCGGCGACATCGCGATCGCCTACGAGACGACGCGGCGGGAGGCCGATGACGAACAGAAACCGTTCGACCATCATTTGAGCCATCTTGCGGTGCACGGCTTCCTGCATCTGATCGGCTATGACCACGAGAATGACGACGATGCCGAGGACATGGAAAACCTCGAGCGCGAGATCCTGTCCTCCCTCGGCATTCCCGACCCCTATGCGGATCGGATCGCCTGACATGCCGGATTCCGAACCGACCCACGACAACCCGCGCAACGTGAGCAACCTGCCTGCCGTGGTGCATGACGGCGAGGTGCAGCGCCCGGCGGCCGAGGGCTGGCTGGTGCGCGCGATCCGCACATTGTTCGGCTGGAAGGCCGGCTCGGTGCGCGACGATTTGCAGGTGGTGCTCGACGCCTCGACGCCCGACGACGTCGGCTTCTCGGCGATCGAACGCACCATGCTGCGCAACATCCTGTCGCTCAACGAGCGGCGGATCGCCGACGTCATGATTCACCGCGCCGACATCGTCGCGGTCAAGCGCGACATTCCGCTCGGCGAATTGATGAGCCTGTTCGAGAGCGCGGCGCATTCGCGGCTCGTCGTCTACAACGAAACCCTCGACGATCCCGAGGGCATGGTGCACATCCGCGACCTGCTCGCCTTCATGACCGCGAAGGCGCGCGTCACCGACGCGACCAAGACCAAGCGCAAGAAGCCTTTTCCTGCCGGCCTCGACCTGCGCAGCGTCGATCTCGCGCTGCCGCTGGCGGACGCCAACATCATCCGCAAGCTGCTCTACATCCCGCCGTCGATGCGCGCGATCGACCTGTTGGCGCAGATGCAGGCCTCGCGCATCCATCTCGCGCTGGTGGTCGACGAATATGGCGGCACCGACGGGCTGGTGTCGATCGAGGATATCGTCGAGCAGATCGTCGGCGAGATCGACGACGAGCATGATTCCGACGAGCCGCCGTCGATCGTTCGGCAGGCGGACAACTCCTTTCTCGCCGACGCCCGCGCCAGCCTCGACGACGTCCGTTCGGTGATCGGCGATGACTTCGTGATCGGCGACGCCGGCGAGGAGGTCGAGACGCTGGGCGGCTACCTCGTGTCGTTCGTCGGCCGCCTGCCGGTGCGCGGCGAGGTGATTTCGGGCCCCGGGAATTACGAGGTCGAGGTGCTCGACGCCGATCCGCGGCGGGTCAAGCGCGTGCGGATCACCGCGCGCAAGGAGCGCCCGGCGCCGCGCAAGGAGCGCGAACGGCGCCGCGAGCAGACGCCGGACTCCGGCAACCCGCAGGCCAACGACAATTCACCGCCGCCCGGCGAAGGAGCCGGTCCGCAGTGAAGCTCTCCGACAAGCTCCGATCGATCGGCCTTGCCGTCATCCTGACCTGGGGATGGAAGCGCGCGGTGCTCGCGCTCGCGGCCGGCGCATTGTCTTCGCTGGCGATGGCGCCGTTCAACGCCTGGCCGGTGCTGTTCCTCACCTTCTCCATCGCGGTCTGGCTGATCGACGGCGCGGCGGCCGGGCGCTGGCGCGGCGCACCCGCGGCGGCGATGTCGGGCTTCTGGTTCGGCCTCGGCTATTTCGTGCCGGGACTGTACTGGATCGGCTACGCCTTCTTCGTCGATGCCGACACCTTCGCCTGGCTGACGCCGTTCGCGGTGCTCGGCCTGCCCGCCTATCTCGCATTGTTCACTGCCTTCGGCTTCGCGCTGGCGCGGCTGATCTGGCCGCGCGACGCCTCGCGCGTGCTGGCGCTTGCGGTCAGCCTCACGATTTCAGAATGGCTGCGCGGCCATCTCTTGAGCGGCTTCCCGTGGAATGCGTTCGGCTACGCGCTGACCGAACCGCTGGCGTTGGCACAAACTGCATCGCTGATCGGGCTATGGGGCATGACGTTCCTGGCGGTTGCGATCTTCGCAAGCCCGGCCGTGCTGATCGACGGCGCATCGCGCGGCCGCAAGCCATGGCGCGCACCGGCGACCGCGGTGCTGGTTCTGGCGGCGATGCTGGCGTTTGGCGCGGTCCGCCTGTCGCAGGCGCCGACCAGGATGGTCGATGGCGTCAAGCTGCGCATCATGCAGCCGGATCTGCAACAGGACGCCAAGTTCAACTACTCCGCCAAGGCGGCGGTGATGCAGAAATATCTCACATTGTCGGATCGGGCCTCGGGACCGCACTCCACCGGTGTGAGCGACTCAACCATCCTGATCTGGCCGGAATCCGCGTTTCCGTTCTTCCTGACGCGCGAAGCCGATGCGATGGCGCAGATCGCCGCGCTGCTGCCGAAAGGAACCGTGCTGATCACCGGCTCGGTGCGCGCGCCCGATCTGCCGCCCAATGTGCGCGTCACGCGCGCCTATAATTCCATCTACGTGATCGACCATGACGGCAGCGTGCTCGCGGTCTACGACAAGCTGCACCTTGTCCCATTTGGAGAATATCTGCCGTTCCAGGACTGGATGGAGAAGCTCGGCTTCGTGCAGCTCACCAAGGTGCAGGGCGGCTTCATTCCCGGCACGATCCGCCGCACGCTCGATATTCCGAATGCACCGCGCGCATTGCCCTTGATCTGCTATGAGGCGATCTTTCCCGGCAATGTGGTGAGCCGCGACGACCGTCCCGGCTGGATCATCAACGTCACCAATGACGGCTGGTTCGGAATCTCGACCGGCCCCTATCAGCATCTGCAACAGGCCCGGCTGCGCTCGATCGAAGAAGGCCTGCCGCTGGTGCGCGCCGCAAATACGGGCGTCTCGGCGGTCATCGACCCGCTCGGGCGAATCGTCGCACGACTCGGACTCGGAATCGAAGGCGTGCTCGATGCCGGCCTGCCGGCAGCGCTGCCGCCGACGATCTACGCGCGTGTCGGGAACATCCCCGCCGCTGTAATTGTGTTAGTTGCCCTCGCAATCGTATTGCGGAGACGTTTTGTCAGGCGAAAAGCCTGATCCTGTATATCGCCGGTTGTCGCCGAACCCGAAAAAACGTCGAAATTCGCCTCAGTGCGATTCCACCAGTTGACAGATCGACCGTGCGCTTCGCATTGTACGGCTCCACGCGAAATCACAAGTCCCGTCAGCCCCTTTGCGCAAATTGTCCGCATTTCGTCCCGATCCTCCTTGCAGGATTTGACGGCACCGGCGCCTGAGGCATACTCCACTTCCAACTTGCCTCAGCCACGGGCGCGCAATCCCTTAGGAGAGTTGGAGATGTCCACCAAAGCGCCCAATCCTGTTGACAAATATGTCGGCAGCCGCGTCCGTATGCGACGCATCATGCTCGGCATGAGCCAGGAAAAACTGGGCGAGGCGCTAGGCCTGACGTTCCAGCAAGTGCAGAAATACGAGAAGGGCACCAACCGTGTCGGCGCCAGCCGGCTACAGCAGATCTCCGAGATCCTGCAGGTGCCGGTGTCCTTCCTGTTTGACGGTGGCCCAAGCGGCGTCAAAACCGCCGACGGCTTCAGCGAGGGCTCCTCGCCGACCTACGTCTCCGATTTTCTGGCAACCGCCGAAGGCCTGGCCCTGACCCGCGCCTTCACACGCATCGCGGACGCCAAGCTCCGCCGCAGCATCGTCGAACTGGTCGAGCAGATCGCGGCACGCGAGGCCTCCGAACAGGCGTGATCGCGCGCCATATCCGTTTGAGAGATCGTCAAATCTGGAATATGCCATTCCGGCACAGGCTGGAGCGCGACCAGTTGAGGCTGATGCCTTGCCGCGCTTTAGCGCCTTGTTTGCGCATGATCTTTCCGCGAAACCGCAGCGTGCGCTTCCGGATGATGATCTGGTGCGTGCGCTGAGTGATAAAACAAATCCACAGGCGGCAACAACATGATGTCCAGCAACCCGTTTGAAACTGCGGCGATCCTCGACGGCATTCGCCGCTGGGTCGAGATCGAGTCTCCGACGGAGCGGCCGGATCAGGTCAACAAACTGGCCGATCTCGTCGCCGCCGAGTATCGCGACCTGCCGGCGACGGTGGAGCGAATTGCTGGACGCGACGGCTGCGGCGATCATCTCGTCGCCCGCTCGTCCTGGGGGCAGGCCGCGCCGGGCATCCTGGTGCTGAGCCATCTCGATACAGTTCATCCGATGGGATTCATCGAACGGTTACCATTCAGGATCGAAGGCGACAGCGCGTTCGGCCCGGGCATCTACGACATGAAGGGCGGCGCCTATCTCGCCTATCATGCGTTCCGGCAGATCTGCGCCGATGACGCGCGGCCGCCGCTCGGCATCACCCAGATGTATGTTTCGGACGAGGAGATCGGCAGCCCGACTTCGCGCGCGCTGATCGAGGCCGAAGGTCGCAAGGCGAAATACGTGCTGGTGACCGAGCCCGCGCGCGACGGCGGCAAGATCGTCACCGGACGCAAGGGCGTTGCGCGCTTCGACGTCCACATCAAGGGCGCGCCCGCACATGCCGGCACGCGACCCGAAGACGGTCGCAGCGCGATCCGGGAACTCGGCAACGTGATCCAGACCCTGGAGGGAATGAACGACCTCAAGCGCGGCGTCACCGTCAATGTCGGCGTGGTCCGCGGCGGCACCAAGCCGAATGTGATCGCCGAAGAGGCCTATGCGGAAGTCGACATGCGCGTGCCGACCATGGCCGACGCCGACGAGCTGGTGCCGAAGATCCTCGGCATCACCTCGCGCACCGACGGCGTCACCGTGAAAGTCACGGGCGAATTGAACCGGCCGCCCTATGAGAAGGGCAACGCCGGCGCCGCGCTCTACGAACACGCCAAGGAGCTTGCCGCCGAGCTCGGCTTCGAGCTGCTGGACGTGTTCACCGGTGGTGGCTCCGACGGCAATTTCACCGCGCCGCATACCGCGACCCTCGACGGCCTCGGCGTCGATGGCAAGGGTGCGCACACCCACTACGAGCAGCTCTACATCTCGTCGATCGAGCCGCGCGCGCGACTGCTCCACCGCCTCTATCAAACGCTGCGATGATATCCGCTCCAGCCGACACCGATGATCGCGACGCACCTGATGATGGCGCGACGGCCCATTCACGCGGTTCGTTCTTCGGGCGGCGCAAGGGCCACAAGCTGCGCCCGCATCAGGCCGACCTGATCGACACCCTGCTGCCGCATCTTTCGGTCGACATCTCGATGCCCGCGCCGGAGGCGTTGACCGAATTGTTTGACGACGGCATCGAAAACGTCAGGCTCGAAATCGGCTTCGGTGGCGGCGAGCATTTGATCGCGGAAGCGCAGGCCTTTCCGGCGACGGGCTTCATCGGCTGCGAGCCTTATGTCAACGGGATGGCGAAGATCCTGACCCAGATCGAGGCGCAGAATATCGGCAACATCCGCCTGTTCGCAGGCGACGCGGCCGAGCTCTTGGCCTGGGCGCCGGCCCGCTCGCTGACGCGCATCGACCTGATCCATCCCGATCCCTGGCCGAAGCGGCGACACTGGAAGCGTCGCTTCGTGCAGGACGCGACGGTCGCGGCGATGACGCGATTGCTGCCGTCGGGCGGCGAATTCCGCTTCGTCAGCGACATCGACGATTACTGCGCCTGGACGCTGGCGCATCTGATGCGCTCGCCCGACTTCGCCTGGCTCGCCGAGCGCGCGATCGACTGGCGCGAGCCATGGCCGAACTACACCATGACGCGCTACGGCGCCAAGGCCGAGCGCGAAGGGCGCAAGGCGGCGTATCTGAGGTTCAGACGGTTGCCCTGACGTCGTCATTCCGGGGCGTGCGAAGCACGAGCCCGGAATCCGTTGCGCCACATCGTCAGCGGAGAAATGGATTCCGGGCTCTCGCTCCGCGAGCCCCGGAATGACGAAAGATTATCCCTGCCCCGCCATCCGCGCCTTGCGGACGTCGGTCGCCTCCCACACCATGCGCTTGCCGCGCTCGCGACCGAGCAGCTCGATCGGATCGTGATTGTCGATGTGGCCGAACTGGCCCTTGTAGACGCTGTAGCCGCACAATTCCTGCAGGCGGCGCGGGAAGCGCGCCGCGGTCTCGCGTGGAATGCCGAGTTGCAGGTTCTCCTGCTGCCGCATCCAGCCCCAGCAATAGGCGCAGGAGAAGGCAAAGCGTCTGGCATCGCTGGTGTTGGCGCCACCGCCATGCCACAGCGCGCTGTCGAACAACATCACGCTGCCGGCCGGCATGGTCGCGGTGACGGCCTGATACTCCTTGCCATATTCCGGCGACGAATCGAATTTGTGGCTCGCCGGTATGATCCGCGTCGCGCCATTGTCGTCGCGGAAATCGGACAGCGCCCAGATCGCGTTGATCGTGATCGGGATGTGCGGCCGCGGCAGCGGGATCAACTGGGTGTCTTCGTGGATCGGCTGCGCCTCCTGGCCGGGGCCGAGCACCAGCGAGCAGAACGACGACAGCAGGCATTCCCGATCCAGCACGCGTTCGACCACCGGCAGCACGTTGTCGTGCAGCGGAACTTCCCAGAACAGATCGTCATAAGTCAGCAGATTGTTGATGCGCAGCGTCTTGAAGCCCTCGAACGACGTCTGGGCAAGGCCGAGATCGTGCTCGCGCTCGATCCGCTCGACTGCCGCCTTCAGTCCCTCGACCAGCTCAGGCGAGGCGGCGCGCTCGATCACGGTGTATCCGTCGTCGCGGATCCGTGCGGCGTGCGATTGGATGTCGGCGTCCGTCAGCATGGCGATCTCTCCCTTGGCGCTGTGTCGCGCCTTGCGGAAAGCATAGCGGGCCGATTTGAGTTTGGCAGGTCTTTTTGCGTCCCCGTCACCCTGAGGAGCGCGGAACGCGCTGCTCAGGATGACGGAATGATGAGCCTCCGCCGACTATCGCGACTTCCAGAAATCCACGACGCGTTGCGCGGTCGACGGCATCAGGCGGACGAAGTTGACGCGCGCGCCTTCGATATCGGCCGGCGACGGCACGCGGTTGGGCCCGAGCCGCATCATGATCAAGGCACGCACGGTCGGCCATTCGAAACCGATCGTCTTGCTGGCGATCAGGATCGGATCGTAACGATCGCCGGCGATCAGGCGATCGAGCGTGACGATCTTCACACCGGTCATCGCGGCAAGCGCCGCCACCGATTCCTCGTATTTGAACGCCTTGGCGAAGCCGAGCACCGCTGCCTCGTTCAGCTCGCCGGCGCGATGCAGCGCCAGGATCGCGCGCTGCGCGGCGGCGAAGTCGCGGCCCTCGACTTGCGCGATGACGCCTTCGATCTCGTTCATCGCCAACTTGATCTCGGCCTGCCGGTCCGGCTTGGCGACGTCGAACAGGCGGCGGCGGATCACGTCGATCGAGCCGGCCAACAGGCTCTTCAGATGCTCCGGCGGCAGATCGTCGCGGCGGCCGATCTTCAAGGTCAGCACGCCGTCCTGGCTGGCGCGCCGCACCAGATTTGCAAACGAATCGTCCGAGAACGCGGCACCGGCATTGCCGGCCGCACATCGAACCACATCGCGATCACCGCGACGAACGATGACGTCGGTCAGCGCAGTCGAGAGCCTTGATCGCTCGGCCATCGCAAGCAAATGGCCCTGGCCCTTGGCATTGGCGATCTCGACCAGCACCTGGTCGTCGATGACGGGCGATCGGCGCAGCAGCGGTCCCGCGATCGCGACATCGTCCTCGCGGGCGAGTTTCCCCACCAGATGCCGCGGCGCGTTGGCGAGCGGCGCCAGCCGTTCGGCGAGATCGATCCGTGCATCGAGCTCGGCATGCGGCACCAGGCTGGTCAGCACCCCGTCGAACAGGTCGATATGGTCGGGGCGAAAGCTCGCGGCACCCTGCAGGAACAACTCGCCGAGCCGACGCGCGGCGTCGGCCCGGCGCTTGGGGTCGCCGCTGCGAACAATATCGTCGAGTTCCGGGATCAGCACGGGGGCTGTCGTCATGAGCCTGTCCAAACCGGCCACTTCTGCCGATTTTCGACAATCTATGGTCCGGTTCGTAAACGGAGGGTTAGGTCAAAGCTGCGCATCGGGAGCCGCAAAATCGCCCTGCGCACGGCCTGGAGGCCTTGCCGGACCCCGGCAAAAGGGCTATATCCAGCGCAACTTATGGTATCTCATACGATCGCGTAGGAGAGTGGGCCCCCGGGACCCGCTCTTTTTTATTACCTGACGAAACCCGGCAGGGCCGGGTCCAGTTTGGGTAGCGTTAGCGGCCCCTTAAGGCCTCCAGAACAACACAACAGACCTCAGACCAGCTTTAGACCTCAGACAGCCTTTGACACTGGATATGACCGATCCGACCGCCACGTCCGTGGACACCGAACTGCTCGCCGAGCCGCGGCTCGTCGTCGAGCCAGGGGTCGCGGCGCGCGTGGCCGCGGTCGCAGTCCCGGTGCTGCAAGGCATGGGCTACCGCCTGGTGCGCATCAAGGTCTCGGGCGACGCCGGCTGCACCGTGCAGATCATGGCGGAACGGCCCGACGGCTCGATGCAGCTCGAGGATTGCGAGGCGATCTCGCGCGCGCTGTCGCCGGTGCTGGATGTCGCCGATCCGATCGAGCGCGCCTACCGGCTGGAGATTTCCTCGCCCGGCATCGACCGCCCGCTGGTGCGCCGCTCCGACTTCGAGCGCTACACCGGGCATCTGGTCAAGGTCGAGATGGCGGTGGCGCATCAGGGCCGCAAGCGGTTCCGCGGCCTGCTCGCCGGCGTCGAGGGCGATGCGGTGCGCCTCAGGCGCGACGATCCGCGCCCGACCGAGGACGCCGAGGTCCTGCTGGTGATGGAAGACATTTCGGACGCCCGGCTGGTGCTGACCGACGAATTGATCGAGGAATCGATGCGCCGCGGCAAGGCTGCCGAGCGCGAGATGCGCCGCGAGCTCGGCCTCGCGCCGCAGCAGCCGGCCCACGCCAGGAACAGCGATCCGGCGAAGAGTCAGAAGCCGAAACCCAAACCCGATCACAAGCTCGGCGCGAAGCCGGCGCCGACCAACACCAAGAAGCACCGCCTGGCCGCCGAGCGCGCGCGCCGTGGCGAGATCGATCCATTCGAAGGAGACTAAGCCATGGCAGTCAGCGCCAACAAACTCGAACTGCTGCAGATCGCAGACGCAGTTGCGCGCGAAAAGTCGATCGACCGCTCCATCGTGATCGCGGCGATGGAAGACGCCATCGCCAAGGCCGCCCGCGCCCGCTATGGCAGCGAGACCGACGTCCATGCCGAGATCGACGCCAAGAAGGGCGAGCTGCGGCTGACCCGCCACATGCTGGTGGTCGATGTCGTCGAGAACTCCTCCAACCAGATTTCGCTGTTCGACGCGCAGCGCGCCAATCCGGGCGCCCAGGTCGGCGACACCATCGCCGATACGCTGCCGCCGCTGGAATATGGCCGTATCGCCGCGCAGTCCGCCAAGCAGGTCATCGTGCAGAAGGTGCGCGAGGCCGAGCGTGACCGGCAGTACCAGGAATTCAAGGACCGCATCGGCGACATCGTCAACGGCATCGTCAAGCGCGTCGAATATGGCAGCGTGATCGTCGACCTCGGCCGCGGCGAGGCCATCGTGCGCCGCGACGAGATGCTGCCGCGCGAGGTGTTCCGCAACGGCGACCGCGTCCGCGCCTATATTTTCGACGTCCGCCGCGAGACCCGCGGCCCGCAGATCTTCCTGTCCCGCACCCATCCGCAGTTCATGGCGAAGCTGTTCGCGCAGGAAGTGCCCGAGATCTACGACGGCATCGTCGAGATCAAGGCGGTCGCCCGCGATCCAGGCTCGCGCGCCAAGATCGGCGTGATCTCGCGCGATTCCTCGGTCGACCCGGTCGGCGCCTGCGTCGGCATGCGCGGCTCGCGCGTGCAGGCCGTGGTCAACGAGCTGCAGGGTGAGAAGATCGACATCATCCCGTGGTCGCCCGACATCGCGACCTTCGTCGTCAACGCGCTGGCGCCGGCTGAAGTCGCCAAGGTCGTAATCGACGAAGACCGCGAGCGCATCGAGGTCGTGGTCCCCGACACCAACAACCAGCTCTCGCTGGCGATCGGCCGCCGCGGCCAGAACGTCCGCCTCGCCTCGCAGCTCACCGGCTGGGACATCGACATCCTGACCGAGCAGGAAGAGTCCGAGCGGCGGCAGGCCGATTTCGAGAACTCGACCCGGGTGTTCATGGAAGCGCTCAATGTCGACGAAGTGGTCGGCCAGCTGCTCGCCTCGGAAGGGTTCACCTCGGTCGAGGAACTCGCGATGGTCGACGTCAAGGAGCTCGCCGGCATCGAGGGCTTCGACGAGGAGACCGCCACCGAGTTGCAGACCCGCGCGCGCGAATATCTGGAGCAACTGGACGCCGAGCTGGAGGCCAAGCGCAAGGAACTCGGGGTCGAGGACGCCATGAAGGACGTCCCCGGCATCACCGGCAAGATGCTGGTGAAGCTCGGCGAAAACGACGTGAAGACGGTCGAAGACCTCGCCGGCTGCGCCACTGACGATCTGGTCGGCTGGACCGAGCGCAAGGAAGGCAGCGAGCCGACCAAGCATGCCGGGTTCCTCGACGGCATCGAGATCTCGCGCGACGAGGCCGAGGCGATGATCATGCAGGCCCGCCTCAAGGCCGGCTGGATCACCGAGGCCGACCTCGCCAAGCCTGCCGAGGAGGCCGACGCCGCCGAAGCAGAAACAGCGGCGTCGTAAGGAGATGGCGCACGGATGCTCGCTCAGGCTGACCCCGATCTCGACGATGGGCCGCGGACGCAGAAGTCCGCGACCACGCGGATGTGCGCGGTCAGCCGCGAGGTGCGTCCGATCGACGAGCTGATCCGGTTCGTCGTCTCGCCCACCGGCGAGGTGATCCCGGATCTCAAGCGCAAGCTGCCCGGCCGCGGGCTATGGATTTCGGCGTCGCGGCGGAGTGTTGCGGAAGCCGTCCGTCGTCACCAATTTAGCAAGGGATTCAAGCGCGACGTCCGCGTCGCGCCGACCCTTCCCACCGATACCGATGCACTCCTGGTGCGCAGCCTCACCGAGGCCCTGGCGATGGCCGCCAAGGCCGGCCAGGTGGTCGCGGGCTTCGGCAAGGTCGAGGACGCACTCAACCGGAACGAAACTGCAGCCCTGATCCACGCTTCCGACGGCGCTGCGGACGGAATCCGCAAATTGGACGCGATCCTCCGGCAAAGGGGCGAAAAACGTGGTGAATCGCCGGTAATCGCCGTCGTCAATGTTTTGACGTCGGAAGAATTGGATTTGGCACTTGGGCGGTCAAATGTGATACATGCTGCGCTGCTCGCGGGCCCAGCGAGCAAGACGTTCCTGTCGCGCTGCCAGATGCTGGTCCGATACCGGATGGCCGACGACGACAAGACCGCCGAAGCGGCCAGAAATTCCAGAGCGTGATCCGGGAAGGCGGACGCCGTCTTTCCGACCGGATCATGCTCAGCAGAAGAACGACGCATTGAAGGATTTGTGCGGCAAACGCACAGCGAAACGAGATTAGGACTGCTGAATGGTTGATACCAAGACCCCTGGCGACAAAACTCTGAGTGTCCCGAGCAAGACGTTGTCGCTGAAGCCGCGCGTCGAGACGGGCACCGTGCGCCAGAGCTTCAGCCACGGCCGGACCAAGCAGGTCGTGGTCGAGAAACGGGGCAAGCGCCGCATCGGCGGCGATGGCCCGGGCGAGACGCATGCGCCGGAACCCGTGGTTGCAAAGCCCGCGCCGCCCGCACCCCGGCCGCCGATGGGCCGCCCCTCCGGACCGCCTGCCGGCCAGCAGCAGCGCAACACCCGCTCCGGCGTGGTGCTGCCGACCCTGACCGAAGACGAGCGTTCCGCGCGGGCCAGCGCGCTCGCCGATGCGCGGCAGCGCGATATCGAGGAGCGCCGCCAGGCCGAAGAGGAAGCCAAGCGCCGCGCCGTCCGCGAAGCTGCCGAGAAGGCCGAGCGCGAGGCCGCCGAGGTCCGCCGCAAGGCTGAGGACGAGCGCCACCGCCACGAGGAAGAGGCCAAGCGGAAGGCCGAGGTCGAGGCCAAGCGCCGCTTCGGCGAAGGCGAGGCCAAGCCCGGCGCGGCGCCCGCCGCCGCACCGGCCAGGCCCGCGGCACCCGCACCTGCATCCGCTCCGGCCGCCCGTGCGCCCGCCGCACGCCCGGCGACCACGACAACCGCGCGCACGCCAGCCTCCGCGCCGCGGCCAGCCGCGGTTGCGGCCGGGCCCGACGAGGACGAAGGTCCGCGCATGGTGCGCCGCCCCGGCGGCGCCGTGCGCCCCGTCGCGGCCCCGAAGACCACCCACAAGCCTGGTCCGCAGAAAGAGCGCGGCCGCCTCACCCTGACCACGGCGCTCAACGCCGACGACGTCCGCGAGCGTTCGATCGCCTCGTTCCGCCGCCGCACCCAGCGCCTGAAGGGGCACGCGTCGAACGAGCCCAAGGAAAAGCTGATCCGCGAAGTCATCATCCCGGAAGCGATCACGATCCAGGAACTGGCGAACCGCATGTCGGAGCGCGCGGTCGACGTCATCCGCATGCTGATGAAGCAGGGCGCGATGCACAAGATCACCGACGTGATCGATGCCGACACCGCGCAGCTGATCGCCGAAGAGCTTGGCCACAGCGTCAAGCGCGTCGCCGCGTCCGACGTCGAAGAGGGCCTGTTCGACGTCGTCGACAATTCCACCGACACCGAGCCGCGTTCGCCTGTCGTCACCGTCATGGGTCACGTCGACCACGGCAAGACCTCGCTGCTCGACGCGCTGCGCCACGCCAACGTGGTGTCGGGCGAAGCCGGCGGCATCACCCAGCATATCGGCGCCTACCAGGTGCTGTCGCCCGAGAGCGGCACCAAGATCACCTTCATCGACACGCCCGGCCACGCCGCGTTCACCGCGATGCGCGCCCGCGGCGCCAAGGTCACCGACATCGTCGTGCTGGTGGTCGCGGCCGATGACGGCGTGATGCCGCAGACGATCGAAGCGATCAACCACGCCAAGGCGGCCAAGGTGCCGATGATCGTGGCGATCAACAAGATCGACAAGCCCGATGCGCGGCCGGAGCGCGTGCGCACCGAATTGCTGCAATACGAGGTGCAGGTCGAATCGCTCGGCGGCGACGTCGTCGACGTCGAGGTCTCGGCCAAGAACAAGACCAATCTCGACAAGCTGCTCGAGATGATTGCGCTGCAGGCCGAAATCCTCGACCTGAAGACCAATTCGGAGCGTCCGGCGGAAGGCACCGTGATCGAAGCCAAGCTCGATCGCGGCCGTGGGCCGGTCGCGACCGTGCTGGTCCAGCGCGGCACGCTGCGCGTCGGCGACATCATCGTGGCCGGCGCCGAGATGGGCCGCGTCCGCGCGCTGATCTCCGATCAGGGCGAGAATCTCGAAGAAGCCGGCCCCTCGGTGCCGGTCGAGGTGCTCGGCTTCAACGGGCCGCCGGAAGCCGGCGACCGTCTCGCCGTGGTCGAGAACGAAGCCCGCGCCCGTCAGGTCACGAGCTATCGTGCGCACCAGAAGCGCGAGAACGCCGCTGCCTCGATCTCCGGCATGCGCGGCTCGCTCGAGCAGATGATGTCGCAGCTGAAGACCGCGGGCCGCAAGGAGTTCCCGCTGATCGTCAAGGCCGACGTGCAGGGCTCGCTGGAAGCGATCCTGGGCTCGCTCGAGAAGCTCGGCACCGACGAAGTCGCCGCCCGCATCCTGCATGCCGGCGTCGGCGGCATCTCGGAGTCCGACGTCACGCTGGCGGAAGGCTTCAACGCCGCGATCATCGGCTTCTCGGTCCGCGCCAACAAGGAAGCGGCAGCCGCGGCCAAGCGCAACGGCATCGAGATCCGCTACTACAACATCATCTACGATCTCGTGGATGACATCAAAAAGGCGATGTCCGGCCTGCTCGCGCCCACGCTGCGCGAAACCATGCTGGGCAACGCGCAGATCCTGGAAGTGTTCAACATTTCCAAGGTCGGCAAGGTCGCGGGTTGCCGCGTCACCGACGGCACCGTGGAACGCGGCGCCAACGTTCGCCTGATCCGCGACAACGTCGTGGTGCACGAAGGCAAGCTGTCGACGCTGAAGCGCTTCAAGGATGAAGTGAAGGAAGTGCAATCCGGCCAGGAGTGCGGCATGGCCTTCGAGAACTACGGCGACATGCGTGTCGGCGACGTGATCGAGTGTTACCGCATCGAGACGATCCAGCGCTCTCTGTAAGTCCAAATCTTACGAAGCGCAGATCTTACTAGGCGTTGGATCCATTTAACTGAAAATGCGCCGACGTGGCCGGACTTTGGTCCGGCCACCAGCGCATTGCCCGATTGAAAGCAAAGTCAGGACATTGATGCCCGCGGCCATCGGCCTGCGGGCGCGACGGTTTTGGAAGAAGGTCATGCCCCGTCAAAAGAAGAGTTCCAGTCCCGGCGGCTCGCAACGTCAGCTGCGCGTCGGCGAAACGGTTCGCCATGCGGTTGCCGAGATTCTGTCGCAGGGTGAGGTCCACGATCCCGATCTCGAAGGCCACATCATCACCGTTCCCGAGGTGCGTATGTCGCCGGACCTGAAGCTCGCGACGATCTACGTGATGCCGCTCGGCGGCCGCGACACCGACACGGTGATATCGGCGCTCGAGCGCAACAAGAAGTTCCTGCGCGGCGAGATTGCGCACCGCGTCAACCTGAAATTTGCACCCGACATTCGCTTCCGCGTCGACGAGCGGTTCGACGAGGCGGCGCGCATCGAGAAACTACTGCGGACACCTGCGGTGCAGCGAGACCTTGCACCCGATTCGGACGACGAGGAATGACTGTGATGACGACCAACGGCGTGATCGACGCGAACGATGCCGACGTGCGCGACGCTGAGCGGGACACTTTCGCCGGCCAGCGCACCGATGATGCGCGCCGCACCAACAACGACCCGCGCCAGAAGCAGGGCAGGCCGAACCAGCAGCCGCGCCGCGACAAGCGCGACGTCCATGGCTGGGTCGTGCTGGACAAGCCGATCGGCATGACCTCGACGCAGGCGGTTGCCGTGCTCAAGCGCCTGTTCCAGGCCAAGCGCGCCGGCCACGCCGGCACCCTCGATCCGCTCGCCTCCGGCGGCCTGCCGATCGCGCTCGGCGAAGCCACCAAGACGGTGCCGTTCGTGATGGACGGCCGCAAGCGCTACCGCTTCACCGTGAGCTGGGGCGAGGAACGCGACACCGACGACACCGAGGGGCGGCCGGTCCGGACCAGCGAGAACCGGCCGAGCGCCGATTCGATCCGTGCCCTGCTGCCGCGCTTCACCGGGGTGATCGAGCAGATCCCGCCGCAATATTCGGCCATCAAGGTGCAGGGCGAGCGGGCCTATGATCTGGCGCGCGACGGCGAGACCGTGGAACTGAAGCCCCGCCCGGTCGAGATTCACGAATTAACCCTTGTGGAACATGGAGATAACGGCCAGTCCGTGTTCGAGGCCGAATGCGGCAAGGGAACCTATGTCCGGGCCCTGGCCCGCGATATGGGCCGGATTCTGGGCTGTTTCGGCCATATCAGTGCGCTGCGGCGGACCCTTGTCGGTCCGTTTACCGAAGCGGACATGATTCCGCTGGAACAGTTGGAGGCTTTATGCAATAGAGCCGCGTCTGGCGAGGGCAGCCTCGCCGACGCGCTTTTGCCCGTTGAGACCGCGCTGGACGACATCCCGGCACTGGCCGTCACACGGGCTGATGCGGCAAGGCTCCACAGGGGCCAGGCCGTTTTGTTGCGCGGACGGGATGCGCCCAATACCAGCGGCACAGTCTATGTCACGGTGGCAGGCCGACTTCTCGCGCTTGCCGAAATTGGCAATGGCGAACTCATCCCCAAGCGCGTGTTCAACCTGAACGGACTGACTGCCGGTCCGGCTCGCAACGATGAAAGTAACTGACGATGTCGATTACCGCCGAACGCAAAGCGGAAGTCATCAAGACGAATGCCAACAAAGCCGGCGACACCGGCTCGCCCGAGGTCCAGGTCGCGATCCTGTCGGAACGCATCAATAACCTCACCGAGCACTTCAAGAGCCATGTGAAGGACAACCATTCACGCCGCGGCCTCCTGAAGCTCGTGTCGACGCGTCGTTCCCTGCTTGACTACATCAAGCGCAAGGACGAGGCGCGCTACAAGGCGCTGCTCGAGAAGCACAACATCCGTCGTTGATATTGAGAAGCACGCGCGCGCGGTTCGCGCGCGTTTTCGCATGGTCGTCCGCGAACTCGGACTTTCGAATTGCCGAAAGATGATCATGCGCAACAGCATGGCGGTCACGCCATGCACACTAGCGTCCAGCAGCAATCCGGCCGCTGGACCGGGCAAGATGCCCAGATGACCGAAAGGATGGACGCCATCCGAAATCCAGGGACCATGGCAGGATCGCCGGATGCTGATCGCGACACGCGCGTCAGTGTCTCGCCGTCTTGGCATGGTCTTTGTGTTTCAGGGCACCGTGCTTTCGTGAAACCATGAAAGACAACCGAAATGTTCAATAAGCATTCCGTCGAGATCGACTGGGGTGGACGTCCCCTCAAACTTGAGACCGGCAAGATCGCCCGCCAGGCCGACGGCGCCGTGATGGCGACCTACGGCGAGACCGTGGTGCTTGCCACCGTCGTCGCAGCGAAGGCCCCGCGCGAAGGCGTGGACTTCCTGCCGCTGACGGTCGACTACCAGGAGAAGACCTATGCCGCGGGCCGCATTCCCGGCGGCTATTTCAAGCGTGAAGGCCGCCCGACCGAAAAGGAGACGCTGGTCTCCCGCCTGATCGACCGCCCGATCCGTCCGCTGTTCGTCGATGGCTGGCGCAACGAGACCCAGGTCATCGTCACCGTTCTCTCGCACGACATGGAGAACGATCCGGACATCGTTTCGCTGGTCGCCGCGTCGGCCGCGCTGACGCTGTCGGGCGCCCCGTTCAAGGGTCCGATCGGCGCCGCCCGCGTCGGTTTTGCCAATGACGAGTTCATCCTCAACCCGACGCTGGACGAGATGACCGAGACCCAGCTCGACCTCGTGGTCGCCGGCACCGCCGACGCCGTGCTGATGGTCGAGTCGGAAGCCAAGGAGCTCAACGAAGAGGTGATGCTCGGCGCGGTCATGTTCGGCCACCGCCACTTCCAGCCGGTCATCAACGCGATCATCGAGCTCGCCGAGAAGGCCGCCAAGGAACCGCGCGAGGTCACCACGATCGACAATTCGGAGATCGAGAAGGAAATGCTCGGCATCGCCGAGCAGGAGCTGCGCAAGGCCTATGCGATCCCGGTCAAGCAGGAACGCTATGCCGCCGTCGGCGCCGTCAAGGAGAAGGTGCTCGCGCACTTCTTCCCGGAAGGCCAGGAGCCGAAATACGACAAGCTCCGTGTCGCCGGCGTGTTCAAGGAACTAGAAGCCAAGATCGTCCGCTGGAACATCCTCGACACCGGCAAGCGCATTGACGGCCGTGACGTCAAGACGGTGCGCAACATCATCGCCGAAGCCGGCGTGCTGCCGCGGGCCCACGGCTCGGCCCTGTTCACCCGCGGTGAGACCCAGGCGATGGTCGTGACCACGCTCGGCACCGGCGAGGACGAGCAGTACATCGACGCACTGTCGGGGACCTACAAGGAAACCTTCCTGCTGCACTACAACTTCCCGCCCTACTCGGTCGGTGAAACCGGCCGCCTCGGCGGCACCAAGCGCCGCGAGATCGGCCACGGCAAGCTCGCCTGGCGCGCGATCCACCCGGTGCTGCCGCCGCATCACGAGTTCCCGTACACGATCCGCGTGGTCTCCGAGATCACCGAATCGAACGGCTCGTCCTCGATGGCCTCGGTCTGCGGCGCCTCGCTGTCGCTGATGGACGCCGGCGTGCCGCTGAAGCGGCCGACCGCCGGTATCGCCATGGGCCTGATCCTCGAAGGTCAGCGCTTCGCGGTGCTGTCGGACATTCTCGGTGACGAGGATCATCTCGGCGACATGGACTTCAAGGTCGCCGGCACCGACCAGGGCATCACCTCGCTCCAGATGGACATCAAGATCGAGGGCATCACCGAGGAGATCATGAAGGTTGCGCTTGGCCAGGCCAAGGAAGGGCGCATCCACATCCTTGGCGAAATGTCCAAGGCCCTGACCGTGGCCCGCGCCGAGCTCGGCGAATACGCGCCGCGCATCGAGACCTTCAAGATCGCCACCGACAAGATCCGCGAAGTGATCGGCACCGGCGGCAAGGTGATCCGCGAGATCGTCGAGAAGACCGGCGCCAAGGTCAATATCGAGGACGACGGCACCGTGAAGGTCGCCTCCAACGACGGCGAGGCGATGAAGGCCGCGATCAAGTGGATCAAGTCGATCGCTTCCGATCCGGAGATCGGCCAGATCTACGAAGGCACCGTCGTCAAGGTGATGGAGTTCGGCGCGTTCGTGAACTTCTTCGGCGCCAAGGACGGCCTGGTCCATATCAGCCAGCTCGCCGCCAACCGCGTGCAGAAGACCTCCGACGTCGTCAAGGAAGGCGACAAGGTCAAGGTCAAGCTGCTCGGCTTCGACGACCGCGGCAAGACCCGCCTGTCGATGAAGGCGGTCGACCAGGAGACCGGCGAGGATCTCGAGGCCAAGCAGAAGTCCGAGGCTCCGGCTGCGGCCCGCGAGAGGCCGCTGGCGAGTAAGCCTGTTTGGAACGAAACCAGGAAGGGCGGCCGAAAGGCCGCCCTTTTTGTTTGCTCCGATGCCGGTGCGTGCGAGACTCTGCGGAGAGAATGCGAGATTCCGACGCAGCGTCACAATGACCGTCTTCGAAACCGCCTAACGTGGCTCGCACGTAACTCGCTATGCTCTGTCGAACGCGACAATTGAGCTTCAGGTCAGGAGGAACCGATGTCACCGATATCCCGACGCCATCTCATGCTTGCGGCAACCACGGCTGCCGCGGTCGCGGCGGCGCCACGCCTCGCGCTGGCCCAGACCGCTGCGCAAGCTCCAGCCGGACCCTTCAAGGTCGATCCGTTGACCTATCCAACCAATGCGCTGGAGCCGCATATCGATGCCAAGACGATGGAGATCCATCACGACCGGCATCACCAGGCCTATGTCACCAACCTCAACACTTTCGCCAAGGATCATCCGCAGATCGCCGAGAAGCCGGTCACCGACGTGCTCGCCAATCTCGGCGGCGTGCCGGACGCGATCCGCACCGGCGTGCGCAACAACATGGGCGGCCACGCCAACCACACGATGTTCTGGCAGATCATGGGACCGAATGGCGGCAAGCCCGACGGCGAGGTGCTGTCGGCGATCGACCGCGATCTCGGCGGCATGGAGAAATTCCAGACCGATTTCAACGCTGCCGGTGGGCGCGTGTTCGGCTCCGGATGGGTGTTCGTCACCGTCACCAAGGATGGCAAGCTCGCGATCGAGACGCGGCCCAACCAGGACAATCCGATCATGGACGGCAAGCGCGCGCTGCTCGGCAACGACGTCTGGGAGCACGCCTATTACCTGACCTATCAGAACCGCCGGCCGGATTACCTCAAGGCGTGGTGGAACACGGTGAACTGGAAAGCCGTGGCCGAGCGTTATGCGGCAGCCAAGGCCGGCACGCTCGGCGTATGAGCCGGTAAGGCTCGCTGGCCGCGAACGGATGCGCTAGATTTGAAGGCCTCACGAGATGATCGTGAGGCCTTCCTTGTGATTGGAATTCCGTGGCCGTGCCCGAAGGAGGCGACGATGGCCCTGCCGACAATCCGCCCTGGCCGCCCCGACGAGTACGACGAGATCGCGCGCATCTGGATGGAGAGCTGGACCTCGACCGGGCTCACTCCACGCAGCGACGGGCTGCTGAACGATCTACGCGCACGCCTGCCGCGCGAGATCGCCGGCGGCTGGAGCCTGTTCGTTGCCGACGATCGCGGCACCATCGCCGCCATGCTGGCGCTGCATTTGCCGACCTCGCTGCTCGACCAGTTGATGGTCGCGCCAAGCCATCAGGGCAAGAGCCTCGGACGCGAGCTGCTCGCCTTCACGCGCCGGCAAATGCCCGACGAGATCTGGCTGAAATGCGTCCGCGAGAACGAGAAAGCCTGGCGCTGGTACGAGCGCGAAGGTTTTGTGTTCGAGAAGGAAGCACCCAATCCGGTCACCGGCTTCATGATGAAGCACTATCGGTGGAGGCGGGAGCACCGCAAACAAGAGGTCAAACCATGATCAAGCTTTACTGGTCGCCGCGCTCGCGCTCGTTCTCCGCCATCTGGCTGCTGGAGGAGAGCGGCCTGCCTTACGAACGAGTGCTGACCGATATCAGCACCGGTGCGCAGAAGTCGAAGGAGTTTCTCGAGATCAACCCGATGGGCAAGGTGCCGGCGCTGACCGACGGCGACGCGAAGCTCGCCGAGGCGGCGGCGATCTGCGCCTACATCGCCGACCGCTATCCCGAGACCAGGCTCGCGCCCGCCACGACCGATCCGAAGCGTGCACGCTATCTGCAATGGCTGTTCTTCTCGCCGAGCTGCATCGAGCCAGCGCTGATCCAGCTGTTCACCAAGCTCGAGGTGCCGACCAGCACCGCGGCATGGGGCAGCGCGGCACAGGTGTTCGACGTGCTCGACGCGGAATTGCAGAAGGGGCCGTGGATTCTCGGCGATCAGTTCTCCGCCGCCGACATCGCGATCGGCGCCGGACTGAACTTCGCCGTGCGGGTGTTCAAGATGGTGCCGCCGCGGCCGGCGTTCGATGCCTATATCGATCGCTGCGTGGCGCGGCCGGCGTTCCAGCGCGCGGAGAAGATCGCGGCAGGGTGACGCGCGGCCCGGTTAGAGCGTTTTCGAGCGAAGTGGATACCGGTTCGCGTAAAGAAAACGCGTCAAGACAAGAACCTAGAGCCCCGTTCCGATTCCATCGGAACGGGAAAGGCTCTAGAGCCAACGCGTCGCGCGAACGGCTTAACCCGGGACGACGCGCGGATCGACATCCTGGGTGTAGTCGACGCCGTCGATGCCGAAGCCGAACAGGCGCAGGAACTGGCTCTTGTATTCGCCGAGATCGGCCAGCTCGCCGAGCGTCTCGGTGGTGAGCAGCGGCCAGCGCCGCGACACTTCCGTCTGCACCTCGGGCGACAGCTCCCAGTCGTCGACCCTGATGCGCTGCGCGTCATCGAGCGCGACGTCCTTGCCGAGGCGGGTACGGAACAGGCGGTCGATCTGCTCGATGCAGCCTTCGTGGAGCCCGAGCTGCTTCATGACCTTGAACAGCACCGTGCCATAGAGCGGCACCACCGGAATCGCCGAGCTCGCCTGGGTCACCACGGCCTTCAGCGCCACGACACGGGCGGCGTCCGCGCCGAGCCGTCCGCGGATTGCTTCCGCCTTGCTGTCGAGATCGACCTTGGCGCGGCCAAGCGTGCCGTTCCAGTAGATCGGCCAGGTCAGCTCGCTGCCGATATAGGTGTAGTTGAGCGTCCGGAAACCCGGCGCCAGCACACCGGCGTCGGCGAGCTGGTCGATCCAGCGCTTCCAGTCATCGCCACCCATCACAGCGACGGTGGCCGCGGTCTGTTCCTCGTTCGCCGGCTCGAGCGTGGTCTGGAACACTTCGCCGGTCTCGGTGTCGAGCGTCTTGATCTCAATGGGGGCGCCGAGCGGCTTGATGACCGAGCGATAGGTCTTGCCGGTGTCGGGATCGGTGCGGACCGGTGCGGCCATGCTGTAGACCAGCATGTCGAGCTGGCCGAACTTTTCGCGCACGCGCTCGATGAAGGTTTTCTTCAGCTCGTCGGAGAAGGCGTCGCCCTCCAGCGTCAGCGGCGAGCGTCCGATCTTCTCGGCCTCGATCTCGAACGCACGGTTGTTGTACCAGCCGGCGCTGGCGCTTCTCTTTTCCGAAGGCTCGCGCTCCAGCGACACGCCGATCGTATCGGCGCCGCCGGCAAAGGTCGCGACGATGCGGCTCGCAAGGCCGTAGCCCGTCGAGCAGCCGAGCACGGCGACGCGCTTGGGACAGTCGGCGACCGGCCCCTGCTTGAGAACGTAAGCGATCTGCTCACGGACATTCGTGGCGCAGCCGACGGGATGTGCCGTGGTGCAGATGAAGCCTCGCACGCGCGGTTCAATAATCATTCGAACCCCATTCCGGATTGTTGCAATGTCCCCATCCGCTGCCTTCTGACCTGTCCTCGGCGAGCGAGGGCAGCCAGATCACGCGTCGAGCCGCCTGAACACCAGCGTGGCGTTGGTGCCGCCGAAGCCGAACGAGTTCGACAGCACGGTCGTCAGCTTGGCGTTGTCGATGCGCTTGCGCACGATCGGCATGTCGGCGAACACGGGATCGAGTTCGGTGATGTGCGCGCTCTCGCAGACGAAGCCGTTGTTCAGCATCAACAGCGAATAGATCGCTTCCTGCACGCCGGTGGCGCCGAGCGAATGGCCGGTCAGCGCCTTGGTCGCCGAGATCGGCGGACACTTGTCGCCGGTGCCGAACACCTTGCGGATCGCCTCGATCTCCGGCGGATCGCCGGCCGGTGTCGAGGTGGCATGCGGGTTGATGTAGTCGACCGGCGTGTTGACGGTCGACATCGCCATCCGCATGCAGCGCTCGGCGCCCTCGCCCGACGGCGCCACCATGTCGTAGCCGTCGGAGGTCGCGCCGTAGCCGACGACCTCGCCGTAAATCCGCGCGCCGCGCGCCTTGGCGTGCTCGAGCTCTTCCAGCACCACGACGCCCGCGCCGCCGGCGATCACGAAACCGTCGCGGCTGACGTCGTAGGGACGCGAGGCGGTGGCCGGCGTGTCGTTGTATTTCGAGGACATCGCGCCCATGGCGTCGAACAGCACCGACAGCGTCCAGTCGAGCTCTTCGCAGCCGCCGGCGAAGATGATGTCCTGCTTGCCGATCTGGATCGTCTCATAGGCGTTGCCGATGCAATGGTTCGACGTCGCGCAGGCCGAGGAGATCGAGTAGTTGACGCCCTTGATCTTGAACCAGGTCGCGAGCGTCGCCGACGCCGTCGAGGACATGCCCTTCGGCACTGCGAACGGGCCGACGCGCTTCGGGCCCTTGGCGCGCGCGATATCGGCGGCCTCCACCAGCGTGCGGGTCGACGGCCCGCCGGATCCCATGATGATGCCGGTTCGGATGTTGGAGACCTCGTTCTCCTCGAGGCCGGCGTCGCGGATCGCCTGTTCCATCGCAACGTGATTCCACGCCGCACCTTCGGCCAGGAACCGCATCGCGCGGCGATCGATCACCTCGGCGGGGTTGAGCGTCGGCGCACCGTGCACCTGCGAACGGAAGCCGAGCTCGGCGGCCTTCTCCGCACGCGAAATGCCCGACTTCGCCTCGTAGAGGCTCGCAAGCACTTCCTGGGTGTTGTTACCGATGGACGAGACAATGCCCATCCCCGTGATGACAACCCGCCTCATGTTCGCCTCGCCCTGCCTTTATGTTGCCGCGTCATGATCCTGCTCAAGATGGCGCCGTGCCCTGCTTGAACAATCCGACCTTCAAGTCCTTGGCGCGATAAATAATCTCGTCGTCCATGGAAAGCCACCCGTCGGCGATTCCGAGCACGAGCTTTGACCGCATCACGCGCTTGATATCGATGTTGTACACAACCTTGCGCGCGTGCGGCAGCACCTGTCCGGAGAACTTCAGCTCGCCGAGACCGAGCGCGCGGCCGCGACCTTCGCCGCCAATCCAGCCAAGGAAAAAGCCGACCATTTGCCACATGGCATCGAGGCCGAGGCAGCCCGGCATCACCGGATCGTTCTTGAAATGGCAGCCGAAGAACCAGAGATCCGGTTTCACTTCGAGCTCGGCGCGCACCAGGCCCTTGCCGAACTCGCCGCCGGTCTCCGAGATCTCGCTGATGCGATCGAACATCAGCATCGGCGGCAACGGCAACTGGGCATTGCCGGGACCAAAAAGCTCGCCCCGCCCGCAAGCCAGCAAATCCTCGTATTCGTAACCGCCGCGCCGATCCAGCATCCTCTTTCAACCTCTCATGTCCCGATAAAGCGCTTTGCCTGGTCGGACCTTAATCTACCCACGGGAACCGGGAATATCCCGTCCCGCATCTAGGCGCTACCTGGGTACGCTACGGGCCTGTTATCCCTGCCGAAAGCGCATATGTGGTCCGCGCGCTCTCTAACATAGGGTTAATCGGCCGGCAAAGCGGCATTCCGATGATAAATGGCCGCCGCAGCATCAGTTTCTACCGCACCTTTGATTCGTTCTAGTTGCGAAAAACTTGCATCTGATAGACGTCCTTTTTATATTTGTGAGGAATATTGCCTGAGTTGGGTGCATAGAGTGGACATGAACGAGGAAGTATCGGCTGTGAACGATGATGCTGTGCACCCGGCTGCCCGGGGCGCTGGGCATCACCCTGCCCTGACCGGCTGCCCGTGGCATGACGTCAACGAGATGTTGCAATCTGCCGGTCTCCGGCCGACGCGCCAGCGCATGGCGTTGGGCTGGCTGCTGTTCGGCAAGGGTGCCCGCCACCTGACCGCGGAAATGCTGTACGAGGAAGCCACGCTGGCCAAGGTTCCGGTGTCGCTGGCGACCGTCTACAACACGCTCAACCAGCTGACCGATGCCGGCCTGCTGCGGCAGGTCTCGGTCGACGGCACCAAGACCTATTTCGACACCAACGTGTCGACCCATCATCACTTCTATCTCGAGCACAACCACGAGCTGGTCGACATTCCCGACCCGAACCTCGTGCTCTCGAAGATGCCCGACGTGCCGGACGGCTACGAGATTTCCCGCGTCGACATGGTCGTGCGGCTGCGCAAGAAGCGCTGAACCGATCTAGTGTGGATTGAGGCATGATGGCCGGGCTCGCCCCGGCCATTGTCGTTTCGGGACTGCGTCAGTCCACCTTCTCGTCGGCATAGACGCCCCAGAGGCGCTGCTGCTCGATCCAGCCGTCGAACCCGTTGCCGGTGACGCGGCACCAGTTGTTGGCGCATTTCTTGACCTGCGCGACGACACCGGCCTGGAGGCGGGCCACGACGGCGCTGGTGGCGTCCGGCCGATCATAGAGCGAAGCCAGGTCGTCCTTGTTCTTCATCGTGACGACGGCGGTGCGGCGGCCCGACAGCAGCGAGTGATAGACCCAGCCCTCGGCGCCTTCGGAATCGCGCACCCGGCGCCAGTTCTCGAACTCGGCGGTGATTTCGACCGGCAGCCCCGAGCGGGTGTAGACCCAGGCGACGTCGTTATCCTTGGTCGGGCCGCCCCTGACGTTCACATGATCGGATTTCAGGCTGACATAGCGCGGGATCGGCAGGCCGCTGGTGGTGGGGCTCAAATCCTTGGCGGTGTGTCCCGGCATGACCGACGCACTCAGCATGCTTCCGACCAGCGCCACCAACGAACCCAAACGCCACACCATCAACTCGTCTCCTGCCGAGATGCCCAGCCCGCATTCGGCGAGCTGCAACCCAAATCCAAACCCGTGCCCGAAGGCCGCCGCGCCCGCGCTGTTCGGTCCCGGTCCTGGTGGCTTCCGAGGAGTTCTTGTCTTGGCCCGGCCTTCTGCTAGAGAGGACGGAACGCCTGAGAGCCAGAACACCCGGATTTCCCCTGACGAAAGCCGGGGCAAGTATCGGGGAACCCTAGGAAACGCGAAGGAAACGCCGGGACAGCGCGGCTATCAGCAGTGTCGAACAACCGGGTTAATGAGGCCTGAACGGTTCGGGTTTTGGCGAGCCGCGCGCCTCATGAAAGCAGGACATGTCGGTGAAGAAAAAGCCTCTCGTCGTCGTCACCCGCAAGCTGCCGGACTCGATCGAGACCCGGATGCGCGAGCTGTTCGATGCCCGATTGAATCTCGACGACACGCCGATGACGCCGGAGCAGATCGCCGAGGCGGCGAGGACGGCCGACGTGCTGGTGCCGACGGTCACCGACATGATCGGCGAGGACGTCGTCAACCAGCCCGATTGCAAGCTGAAGATGATCGCCAATTTCGGCAACGGCGTCGACAATATCGACGTCGCGGCGGCGCATGCCCGCGGCATCACGGTGACCAACACGCCGAAGGTGCTGACCGAGGACACCGCCGATATGACCATGGCGCTGATCCTTGCGGTGCCGCGGCGGATGATCGAGGGCGCCTCGATCCTGACCGAAGGCAAGCAGCACTGGGCCGGCTGGTCGCCGACCTGGATGCTCGGCCACCGCATCGGCGGCAAGCGGCTCGGCATCATCGGCATGGGCCGCATCGGCCAGGCGGTGGCGCGCCGCGCCCGCGCCTTCGGCCTCCAGATCCACTATCACAACCGCCGCCCGGTCGCGCCCATGATCGCCGACGAACTCGGCGCGACCTATTGGGAGAGCCTCGACCAGATGCTGGCGCGGATGGACATCATCTCCGTGAACTGCCCGCACACGCCGGCCACCTATCATCTGCTGTCGGCGCGGCGGCTCAAGCTGATCCGCAAGGAGGCCTATATCGTCAACACCGCGCGCGGCGGGGTGATCGACGAGGACACGCTGATCAAGCTGATCGAAGCCGGCGAAGTCGGCGGCGCGGGCCTCGACGTCTATGAGCACGAGCCGGCGGTCAATCCGAAGCTGGTGCGGCTCGCCAGGGCCGGCAAGGTGACGCTGCTGCCGCATATGGGCTCGGCCACCATCGAGGGCCGCGTCGAGATGGGCGAGAAGGTGATCATCAACATCCGTACCTTCCTCGACGCCCACAAGCCACCGGATCGCGTGCTGCCAAGCATGCTGTAGGGGAACCCGTAGCCTCGGATGCGCTGCTGGCAAAATATCGAAAACAACCCCATGCAAAGCAGCCGGTGCGGCCGAACCGCATTCGGTGTCGTCCCGGCGAAGGCCGGGACCCGTTACCCCAAATGTTGGTTGTTGCGATGAGCTGTGGCCACAGCGCGCTCTATTAATGCTCGCCTGTGGTTATGGGTCCCGGCCTTCGCCGGGACGACGGTGTGGATCTAGCTCGACTTCCTCGTCCGCCGCGCCTGCTTGCGCCAGTCGGCGACGAACGCCACGAAGGCAGCGAGCGCGGGCGGCGGCTGGCGCCGGCTTGGATAGTACAGGAACGGCCCGTCGAACGGCGGGCACCAGTCATCGAGCACGCTGACGAGCGCGCCGGACTTCACGCCGTAGCGGACATAGCCCTCGAACGTCGCCCAGTAGCCGACGCCATCGTGGACCGCACGCAGCGCGAGACCGAGATGCGTCGCAATCAGCTTGGCCGGCGGCGAAATCTTCACCACGCGTCCGCTCTTCTCGAACTCCCAATCGAAGATCACGCCGTTGCTGAAGCGGGTGCGGATACAGGCATGCGTCAGCAAATCCTTCGGCTGCATCGGCCGGCCGTGCTTTGCGACATACTCGCTCGACGCCACCACCGCGTAGCGCTGCGGCGCGCCCAGCGGGACCGCCACCATATCCTGGGCCAGATGCTCGCCATAGCGCACGCCGGCGTCGAAGCCCTGCGCGACGATGTCGACGAAGGCGCTCTCGGCGACGATGTCCAGATCGACCTGCGGATATCTGGCGAGGAACGGCGCGATCATCGGCGCCAGCACGAGGTCGATCGCGGGCGGCGGCGCGTTGATGCGCAGGCGCCCCGACGGCTCGGCGCGCAGACCGCGGACCTCGGTGATCGCATCGGCGACGTTGACCATCGCCGGCGCGACCCGGGCGAGCAGCAGTTCGCCGGCCTCGGTCAGCGCGACGCTGCGGGTGGTGCGGTTCATCAGGCGGACGCCGAGCCGCTCCTCCATGTCGCGCAGGCGCTGGCTGAGGCTCGAGACCGAGACGCGGCTCTCCAGCGCGGCGCGCCGGAAGTTGCGGGTGCGTGCCACCGCCACGAAGGCGTCGAGGTCGCGAAGGTCGAAATCCTGCATTGTTCGATATAGTGAACAAGCTATTCTGGATTGTCCAGCTTAACCCCGGCAACGAACCCGCCCATATCAGCCGCGTCATTCTGGCGGCGGATGATCCGCCGCGACATCCAGGGAGCACCACCATGGACACACGCAAACTCGGCTCCACCGGCCCGAGCGTCTCGCAGCTCGGCCTCGGCTGCATGGGCATGTCGGACTTCTACGGCCCCGCCGACCGCAACGAGAGCATCGCCACCATCCACGCCGCGCTCGATGCCGGCATCACGCTGCTCGACACCGGCGACTTCTACGGCATGGGCCACAACGAAATGCTGATCGGCGAGGCGCTGAAGAGCCGAAGCCGCGACAATCTGCAGATCAGCGTCAAGTTCGGCGCGCTGCGCGATCGCAATTACGGCTTCCTCGGCTACGACAGCCGGCCTGCGGCCGCGAAGAATTTCGTCGCCTATTCGCTACAACGGCTCGGCGTCGACCACATCGATATCTACCGCCCGGCCCGGCTCGATCCCAATGTGCCGATCGAGGACACGATCGGCGCGATGGCCGACATGATCAAGGCCGGCTGGATCCGGCATATCGGCCTGTCCGAGGTCGGCTCCGACACCATCCGCCGCGCCCACAAGGTGCACCCGATCGCCGATCTGCAGATCGAATATTCGCTGATCTCGCGCGGCATCGAGAGCGACATCCTGAAGACCTGCCGCGAGCTCGGGATCGGCGTCACCGCCTATGGCGTGCTGGCGCGCGGGCTGATCAGCGGACACTGGTCGAAGGACCATGCCGGCGCCAAGGATTTCCGCCTGATGAGCCCGCGCTTCCAGGCCGGCAACATCGACGCCAATTTGGCGCTGGCGGACCGGCTGCGCGGCATCGCCGGCGAGATCGGCGCCTCTCCTGCGCAGGTCGCGATCGCCTGGGTCGCGGCCCAGGGCACCGACATCGTGCCGCTGGTCGGCGCGCGGCGCCGCGAGCGGTTGACCGAGGCACTCGGCGCGCGCGATGTGAAACTGACCGCGGCGCATCTCGCCGCGCTGGCAGAGGCATTTCCGCCCGGCGCGGCCGCAGGCGGACGCTATCCGGAGGAGCACCTCCGGCACATGGACAGCGAAAAGCCCGCGACCACGTCCTAGCGCAAGATGAGTTGTATTCGAAAGCGGTTCGACGATGCACTTGCTTCACCTCTCCCCGTCGGGGAGAGGTCGATTTGCAAAGCAAATCGGGTGAGGGGCCGCAGCTTTAGATGAGGGACCGTAACCCCTCACCCGGCGCTACGCGCCGACCTCTCCCAAGGGAGAGGTCAACCTCCGCTGTCGATCCAGTTCAACCTCATCTCTCACGCCCAAAACCTCACCGATGCCCGCTCAGGTCGGTGATCACGGCAGCATCGCCATTGAGCGGGTTCTGCGGATCGCGCGCGTAGCGCAGGGTCTCGAACCGCATCGCGCGCGCATCCACCATCAGCAGGCGGCCGACCAGGCCTTCGCCGAAGCCGACGATCTCGCGGATCGCCTCCAGCGCCATCATCGATCCCATGAGGCCGGCCAGCGCCCCCATCACGCCGGCCTCGGCGCAGGCCGGCACCGTGCCCGGCGGCGGCGCCTCCGGGAACAGGCAGCGATAGGTCGGGTTGAACACGCCTTGCGCATTCTTCTCATGGGCGCGGATCGTGGTCAGCGAGCCGTCGAACTGCCCGAGCGCCGCCGTAATCAGCGGCCGCTTCGCCAGGAAGCAGGCATCGGCGACGAGATAGCGGGTCTCGAAATTGTCGGAGCCGTCGAGCACGAGATCGTAGTTTGAAATCAGCGCCATCGCATTGTCCGCATCGAGCCGCATTGGATGCGCTTCGAAAGTCACATGCGGATTGAGCGCATGAATCTGCGCCGCCGCGCTGTCGACCTTGTGCTTGCCGATGTCGGACGTGGTGTGGATGATCTGGCGCTGCAAATTGGAGAGCGAGACGACGTCGTCATCGACCACGCCGAGCCGGCCGACACCCGCGGCCGCCAGATACATCAGCACCGGCGCGCCGAGGCCGCCGGCGCCGATCACCAGCACTGAGGATTGCTTCAGCGCGTTCTGGCCGGGGCCACCCACCTCGCGCAGCACGATGTGGCGGGCATAGCGTTCGAGCTCGTCGGCACTCAGCATGATGGTATCCTGCGCGCTGTTCCCTGAACCGACGCACGGTTGTTGCCGACCAAGCAGATGTGCTTAATTGCGTGGACGTCAATGGTTTCGGTCATCCCCTCCGGATTTGTCATGAGATCGGTGCTTTCGGCAACGTTGATGTTCGCAACCATCGGGGCGGCGCACGCCCAGATGACGCCGCCGTCGACCGCGGGGGCCAAGCCGAAGACCGTGACGACGGTGCCGGTTCGCCCCGCATTGCAGAAGCCGGAAGATACCGCTGGCGCGATGGCGCAGGCCGAGCGGCTGGCGCTGCAATCCGACCTCGCCTGGGTCGGCGAATATAATGGCGCGATCACCGGCGACGTCAGCGAGCGCATGGTCAATGCGATCAAGGAATTCCAGAAGAACCGCGGCGGCAAGCCGACCGGCGTGCTGAACCCGCAGGAGCGCGGCGCGCTCGCCGACACCGCACGGCGGAAGCAGGAGAGCGTCGGCTGGCGGATCGTCACCGAGCCCGGCACCGGGGCGCGGCTCGGCATTCCGACAAAACTGGTGCCGCAGCTGACCAGCGATGCGTCCGGCGCCAAATGGACCTCGCCGACCGGTACCGTCCAGGTGCTGCTGACCCGGCGCAAGGAAGCCAGTCCGACCACCGCCAGGCTTGCCGAGCAGGAAAAGAAGCAGCCCGCCGGCCGCACCATCGACTACACCGTGGTGAAGCCGGACTTCTTCGTGCTGTCGGGCATGCAGGGACTGAAGAAGTTCTATCTGCGCGGCACCTTGAAGGGCGACGAGGTTCGCGTCCTCACCATTCTCTATGACCAGGCGACGCAGACCACCGTCGAACCGGTGGTGATCGCGATGTCGAGCGCCTTCAACGCGTTTCCGCCCGGCGCGCAGGCCGGTCCGCCGCCGCGCAAGACGGTGGAATACAGCACCGGCGTCGTGGTCAGCGACGACGGCGTCATCGTCACTGATCGCGTGGCGAGCGGCGATTGCGTCGCGCTGACGATCCCGGGCTATGGCAGCGCCGACCGGGTCGCCGAGGACAAGGATCACGACCTCGCGCTGCTGCGGATCTACGGCGCGCGCGGGCTGAAGCCGCTCGACATCGCGGGCAGTCCGACCAAGACGGTACTCGACATCACGGGGATCGCCGATCCGCAGAACCAGGGCGGTGCTGCTGCCGTCAGCACAATGAAGGCATCGGTGGCACAGATCGGCGGTGGCGGAGATGCAGCCTTGTCACCAGCACCGGCGGTCGGCTTCTCCGGTGCGGCTGCGCTCGACAGCGACGGCAAGTTTGCCGGCATCGCGCTATTGAAGCCGGTCCTGGTCGCAGGCGCAACCAATGCGACTCCGTCAGCGCAAGCGACGCTGGTCGCTCCCGCAACGGTGCGAGACTTCCTGAAGGCGCATGGTGTCACAGCCTCGGGCGGCTCGGCCGATGCCAAGGCCGCGGTCGTGCGGGTAATCTGCGTCCGGAAGTAGACTCGAGCTGTCATCGCCCGCAAAAGCGGGCGATCCAGTATTCCAGAGGCAGTTGCGCTTCGGCCGAGAGGCCGCGGCGTACTGGAACCCCGCCTGCGCGGGGATGACATGCACGCCCTTCCCACACGTCGTCCTGGCCTAGTGCGCAATTGCGCACTAGGCCAGGACGACGGTGAGGATGGCGCTCGCTTCAAACTGCCAAACAGCCTTGTCCGCGTTACCGCAGCATGAACCGCACCCCCGCCCGCGCGAGACCACCGGCGATGCCGACCGGCGTGCCGTCGGCGCGCCAGCAGGCGGCGCCCGACATCGTGCCGTCGGCGTGGAACTGGATCGCGTTCATGCCGCCGGCCACCGTCGGCACGACTTGCACTCTGTGACCCTTGGCGGTGAGTGCGGCGCGGACACTCTCCGGCACCGCCTGCTCGACCTCCAGCGCATTGCCCTCGGTCCAGACCCGCGGCGCCTCGACCGCCTCCTGCAAGCTCATGCCGTGGTCGATCAGGTTGATCAGCGCCTGCATCGCACTCGGGAAGATGCGCTTGCCGCCGGGCAGGCCGAGTGCGTAAACCAGCCTGCCTCCGCGCAGCGCCATGACAGGCGACATCGAGGTGGTGACGCGCTTGCCTGCGGCCAGCGACAGCGCGTGCCCGGGCCGCGGATCGAACAGGTTCATGTAATTGTTCGGCACGGTGCCGAGACCCGGGATCAGGATCTTGGCGCCGAACAGATTGTTGATGGTCTGGGTGGTCGCCACCACATTGCCCATCGCATCCGCCGCGGTCATGTGCGTGGTGTGCGCGCTTTCGAGTTGTGTGACGCCGGCGCTCCAGGCCTGCGCGCGGTCTGCATCGATCGCGCGGCGGCGCTCCTCGGCATAGGCCTTCGAGGTCAGCCGCTCCACCGGGACGTTGATGTAGGCGGGATCGCCGCTCGCGGCTTCGCGATCGGCAAAGGCGATCTTCAGCACCTCGGCGAGATAGTGGATGGTCTCCGTCGTGCCGAAGCCGAGGCGGGCAACGTCATAGCCCTCGAGGATGTTGAGCATCTCGGTGATGTGCACGCCCGACGCCGCCGGCGGCGGCGGCCCGAGGATTTCCCAGCCGCGATAGTCGCAGCGGATCGGCGCGCGCTCGACCGTCTTGTAAGCAGCAAGATCCTCCTGGGCGATGAAGCCGCCATTCTTCTGCATGTAGTCGACCAGGACGTCGCCGAGCGGCCCCTGGTAGAGCGCGTTGTCGCCATGGTCGGCGATGTATTTCAGGGTCTCGGCATATTCCGCCTGCACCACGCGCTCGCCGGGCTTCAGCGGCGCGCCGTCGGGTAGATAGATCGCCGCGATCGGCTTGTCCTTCAGCATCTCCGCGGCGCCGTCGGTGATGCACTCGTGCAGATAGGGCGTCGCCGCATAACCGCGCGCGGCATGCTTGATCGCGGGCTGCATCACGTCAGCGAGGCTCATGGTGCCGAACCGGCGCAGCGTTTCGCACCAGGCCTTCAGCGAGCCCGGCACCGCGACCGCCTTCGGCCCGTTCAGATTCTCGTTGCCGACGGTGTCGAACACGTCATGCGCCGAGCCGGGCTTCGAGGTGTAGGTATCCGGCCGCACCGCCTTCGGCACCGTGCTCTGGCCGTCGATGAAGCGATGGCTGCCGTCGGCGAGGCGGATATGCGCCATGCCGCCGCCGATGATGCCGACCATCATCGGCTCGACCACGGTCAGCGTGAACAGAGTGGCGATCGCCGCATCAATCGCATTGCCGCCCGCCGCCAGCATCTCGGCGCCGGCGCTCGATGCCAGCGGATGATTGCTCACCACCATGCCGCGGCTAGAGGTCGCCGGCTGCTTCTCGCATTGAAAGGTGGTCGCGGCGCGTTCGCGCCAATTGCTGCTGATCGCCATTGTGTTCTCGTTCTTGCAGGGAGCGATGGCAGCCATGTTCGCCAGCCTCGCAGGCGCGGTCAAGCCGCCGCACGGCTCATGGCGGCATTCGCAAATGCGGTGTCAGCGCCGGTCGCGCAGCCAGGTCTCGCGCCTGACCTTCCATTTTTCCGCTCTGGATTCGCCATTGTGATGCGGAAGCTCGACGAAGCCGACGAATTCGGCGCCGGTCTTCTGCTTGACCCGGCGCGAGGCGACGTTGGACGGCGCGTTGCAAACGTGGAAGTGATCGAGACCAAGGGTCAGGAAGGCGAAATCATTCACCGCGGCGATCGCCTCGGTCATGAGACCTTGATTCCAATAAGGCTCGGCGAGCCAGAACCCGCGATTGCCCTTGCGGCCATCAGCCCGCGGCCGGAAATTGATGTTGCCGATCGCCTCGCCATCGCCGGCGCGCAACACCAGCACCCATTGATAACTTTCCTCGCCGCCCGCGATCTTGTCCAGCTCGCGCGTGATGAAGCTCTCCGCGCCGTCTTCGGGATAGGGCCACGGCACCACGGTCGCGAGCGTCTTGATCACGTTCCAATTGTCGAAGTGACGCTGGATCGCCGGAGCATCCGAGGGTGCAAGCGGCCGCAGGATCAGGCGCGGCGTCTCGATGCGTGGCGTTTCGAACATGTCACTTCTGACATTTCGGGCACCAGAACGTCGAACGGCCGTTCTGGGTGAAGCGCTTGACGATGCCCTCGCAACCCGCCGTGCGGCATGTCTCGCCTTCGCGGTCGTAGACCTGGAACGAATGCTGGAAGTAGCCGAGATCGCCATTGGTCAAGCGATGGTCGTTGATCGAGGAGCCGCCGGCCTTGATCGCCTGGTTGAGCACCGAATGGATCGCATCGACCAGCCGCTTGGCATGATCGGTGGGCTCGGCCTTCTTGGTCGCGAGCGTCGCGGCCAATCGCCGCGGCGACAGATGCGAGCGAAACAGCGCCTCGCAGACATAGATGTTGCCAAGTCCCGCCACCACGCGCTGATCGAGCAGCGCCGCCTTCAGGCTGGTCTTCTTGTTGTGGCAGGAGCGCGCCAGCATCGCCGCGTCGAATTCGTTGCCGAGCGGCTCGGGCCCGAGCCCCTTCAGCAGCGGCTCGTCCTCGATCGCGTTGCGGGCGATGATCTTCATGTAGCCGAAGCGCCTGGGATCGTTGAACACGACCGCCGCGCCCGAGGACATGTGGAACACGACATGATCGTGCGCACGGTCGTCGCTGCGCGGATGGTGGAATTGCCCCGGTGTCGCCGCGCCCTCCTGCTTCAGGACGCGGAATGAGCCCGACATGCCGAGATGCATCAGCAGCACGTCGCCGGAGTTCAGGTCCGCCATCAGATATTTGGCGCGGCGGCCGAGCCCGGTGATGGTCTGACCCTCGAGCCGGGCGATAAAGTCTTTTTGAAACGGAAACCGCAGATCCTTGCGGCGGGCCTCGGCCTTGAGGATTTTGGAGCCCTCCATGGCCGGTTGCAGGCCGCGGCGGACGGTCTCGACTTCGGGTAATTCCGGCATGGCAGGCATTCACCTTTTGGGACTGACGTGATAGCGCCATTGCGGCCGCCGCGCTATGGTTTGGCTGGAGCGTTTTCGAACCAAGCCTGTCCCGCGCCAGATGCGAGATCGACCGGTTCGCAGGAAGAAATCGCGACCAAGATGAACAAGAGTTCTGAGTGATGGATCGGCCGGAGCAAACCACCCATTTCGGCTTCAGGGACGTGCCCCTGGGCGAGAAGCAGACGCTGGTGAACGAAGTGTTTCACAGCGTCGCGTCGCGTTATGACCTGATGAACGATCTGATGTCGGCCGGCCTGCACCGGGCCTGGAAGGACGTCATGATCACGACGCTCGACCCGCCGAAGGGCGACCGGCCGTTCGCGCTGCTCGACGTCGCCGGCGGCACCGGCGACATCTCGTTCCGGGCCGCCAAGGCCGCGGGCACCGGCTTCCATGCCACCGTCTGCGACATCAATGGCGAGATGCTCGCGGTCGGCCGCGAACGCGCCGCCAAGCAGCACCTCGACGACCGCGTGTCGTTCGTCGAGGGCAATGCGGAGACGCTGGGTTTCGCCGATCGTTCGTTCGACGCCTACACCATCGCTTTCGGCATCCGCAACGTGCCGCAGATCGAGCTCGCGCTGCGCGAGGCCTATCGGGTGCTCAAGCCGGGCAGCCGCTTCCTGTGCCTGGAATTCTCCACCGTCGACGTGCCCGGCCTCGACAAGATCTACGACCTGTTTTCCTTCAAGGTGATCCCGCCACTCGGCCGCGCCGTCACCGGTGATGCCGAGTCCTATCAATATCTCGTCGAGTCGATTCGCAAATTCCCGCGGCCGAACGCGTTCGCCGAGATGATCAGCGCCGCCGGCTTCGCCCGCGTGAAATGGCAGAGCCTCTCCGGCGGCATCGTGGCGCTGCATTCGGGCTGGCGTTTGTGATCTCTGCACTGACCCACATCGCGCGCCTCGCCCGCGCCGGTTTCGTGTTTGCGCGCGAAGGCGTGTTCGGCGTCGTCGATCCGGCGCTGGTGCCGCCGCCCGGGCAGCTCGCGCTGAAAATGGCGCGGCTGATCGAGCGCCGCTCCGCCAAATCCGGCCCGCGGCTGTCGCGCGCGCTGACGAGGCTCGGGCCGGCCTATCTCAAGCTCGGCCAGTTCCTCGCCACCCGCCCCGACGTGGTCGGCGTCGCGATGGCGCGCGATCTCGAAAGCCTGCAAGACCGGCTGCCGCCATTCGCGCAGGACGAAGCCGAGACCGTCATCGCGCAATCGCTGGAACGGCCGCTGTCGCAGGCTTTCGTGCATCTCGGCCCCGCGGTCGCCGCAGCCTCGATCGCCCAGGTGCATCGCGCCGAGGTCGAGCGCGACGGCGTGCGGCAGCAGGTTGCGGTCAAGGTGCTCCGGCCCAACGTCGCGGCGCGCTTCCGCCGCGACCTCAGCGATTTCTTCTTCGTCGCGCACAAGGCCGAGGCGCATTCCGCCGAAGCGCGGCGCCTGCGGCTGATCGAAGTCATCAACACGATGTCGCGCTCGGTCGCGATGGAGATGGACCTGCGGCTCGAGGCGGCGGCGCTGTCCGAGATGGCCGAGAACACAAGCGACGATCCGGACTTCCGCGTGCCGACGGTGGATTGGGATCGCACCGCGCACAGCGTGCTGACGATGGAATGGATCGACGGCATCGCGCTGAACGACCACGCCCGCCTGGCAGCGGCCCAGGTCGACCTGCCCGATCTCGGCCGCAAGGTGATCCAGAGCTTCCTGCGCCACGCGCTGCGCGACGGCTTCTTCCATGCCGACATGCATCCGGGCAATCTGTTCCTCGACGACGCCGGCCGCCTCGTCGCGGTGGATTTCGGCATCATGGGACGGCTCGGGCTGAAGGAGCGGCGCTTCCTGGCCGAGATCCTGCTCGGCTTCATCACCCGCGACTATCGCCGTGTCGCCGAGGTGCATTTCGAGGCCGGCTATGTGCCGGGCCACCATTCGGTGGAGAATTTCGCGCAAGCGATCCGCGCCATCGGCGAACCGATCCACAATCGGACCGCCGAGGAAATCTCGATGGCGAAGCTGCTGTCGCTGCTGCTCGAGGTCACCGGCCTGTTCGACATGCAGACGCGGCCCGAACTGATCCTGCTGCAAAAGACCATGGTGGTGGTCGAGGGCGTGGCGCGCGGCTTCGATCCCAAACTCGACATCTGGAAGATCGCCGATCCCGTGGTGCGCGAATGGATCACGCAGAATCTCGGCCCGGCCGGGCGCATCCAGGGCGCGCTGTCGGGCGCGGGCGAACTCGGCCGCGTCATCGCCAATCTGCCGTCGATCGCCAGCCGCGCCGTGACGGTGCTGGAGCAGCTCGAGACCATGACCCGGGAAGGCCACATGCTGTCGTCGGATTCGATCGACGAAATGGCCCGCGCCGAGGCCAAGAAGGCACGCATCCAGACCATCGGCCTCTGGGTCATTGCCGCAGCCCTGATCGGAATCTTCTTCGCCATCCGCGCGCATTGATTGCAATGCATGCATCATGTGATAGCATCGCTATCATTGTTTGAGCATGATGCCTGGGGCACGCCATGGCCAGCCTGACCATCCGCAAACTCGACGACACGCTGAAGGCCTATCTGCGGCTGCGCTCCGCCAAGAACGGGCGCTCGGTCGAGGAGGAGGTCCGGGTCATCCTTCGCGAGCTCGCCGACGGCGGTACGGAGCCCACCGAGGCGCCGCCCGCCGGTTCCCTGACGGTTGCAGCCCCCGCCCCACGGGTCGCCAGCGCGGCTGGCGAGCCCCGGGTGACCCTGATCATTGGCGGCGGAATCGCGGCCTACAAGGCGCTGGACCTGATCCGGCGGCTCAAGGAACGGCACGTCCGGGTCCGCTGCGTGCTGACCAAGGCGGCCCAGCAATTCGTCACCCCGCTGGCCGCCAGCGCGCTGTCGCATGAGCGGGTCTACACCGACCTGTTCGACGCCGAGAGCGAGTTCGACGCCGGCCATATCCGGCTGGCGCGGGACTGCGACCTGATCGTGGTGGCGCCGGCGACCGCCGACCTGATGGCCAAGATGGCGCAGGGCCATGCCGACGACCTCGCCACCGCGACGCTGCTGGCGGCCAACCGGCCGATCCTGCTGGCGCCGGCGATGAACCCGCTGATGTGGAACAACCCCGCCACCCGCCGCAATTTGCTGCAACTCCGCCGCGACGGCGTCCACACCGTCGGCCCCAATGCCGGCGAGATGGCGGAGGCCGGCGAAGCCGGGGTCGGACGGATGGCCGAGCCTGTCGAGATCGCTGCCGCCGCCGACCGCATGTTGCGGCCGCCGCAGCCGCGCCCGCTCGCCGGCAAGCGCGTGCTGATCACCGCCGGCCCGACCCATGAGGCGATCGACCCGGTCCGCTACATCGCCAACCGCTCATCCGGCAAGCAGGGCTTTGCGATTGCCGCCGCGGCGCGCGCGGCCGGCGCCGAGGTCGTGCTGGTGACCGGTCCGGTCGAGCTCGACGACCCGCAGGGTATCGCCGTGATGCGCGTCGAGTCCGCGCGCGACATGCTGCACCGGGTCGAAGCCGCGCTGCCGGTCGACGTCGCGATCTTCGCGGCTGCGGTCGCCGACTGGCGGGTCGCCACTGAAGGCAGTCAGAAATTGAAGAAGACCGCGGCCGGCATGCCGCCGCTGCAACTGGTCGAGAACCCCGACATCCTCGCGACAATCTCCAAGCTGAAGGACAAGCGGCCGCCGCTGGTGATCGGCTTCGCCGCCGAGACCGAGCACCTGATCGAGAACGCCAAGGCCAAGTTCGCGCGCAAGGGCTGCGACTGGATCGTCGCCAACGACGTGTCGCCGGCGACCGGCGTGATGGGCGGCGACCGCAACACCGTCCACCTGCTCTCGCGCGAGGGCAAGGAGGTCACCGTCGACTCCTGGCCGGTCATGACCAAGGAAGAAGTCGCGACTGCGCTGGTGTCGCGGATCGCAAGAGAAGTGGGAACCACATCGTGAGCGCCACCATCAAGGTCGAAGTCCACCAATTGCCGCATGGCGCGGATCTGCTGCTGCCGATCTACCAGACCGACGGCGCGGCCGGACTCGACCTGCTGGCCGCGGTGCCGCGGTCGGCGCCGCTGCTGCTGCTGCCGGGCCGCTACGAGATGGTTCCGACCGGGCTGACGATCGCGCTGCCGCCGGGCTATGAGGCCCAGGTGCGACCGCGTTCCGGCCTCGCCGCCAAATACGGCATCACGGTGCTGAACTCGCCCGGCACCGTTGATGCCGACTATCGCGGCGAGATCAACGTGCTGCTGATCAATCACGGCCAGGAGGTGTTCTCGATCCGGCGCGGCGAGCGCATCGCGCAGATGGTGATCGCGCCGGTCACGCGGGCCGAACTGGTTCCAGTCGACGTGCTGTCGGCGACCGAGCGCGGCAGCGGCGGCTTCGGCTCGACCGGACGCTAGACCGCGAACTGTGCTGATAGCTCCCTGAGGTCACGCTTCGCGCGCTCTCTCCGAAGGACGACGGCGTCAATTCGCGTCAAATCCACATCACCCGGCCGCATTTTTTCACAGCGGATTCAGCGTTCACGGTCTGGACTCTTACTCGCCGAGTCCCGTTGGGATTATTCTGGTTTGATTCGAGCACGACGGGGGGTCTTCGTCGGGCTGTTAGGTCCTGCTTGGGCATGATCCCCGGACAGACGTCATACGTCTGCCGTGAGGGAACACCGGTCTCCTCTTTTCCGGATCATGCCTGGGGTTTGTGCGTTCTGGGGCAACATATGTCGGGCGTAGTCGCGGCAATGCGTCGAACCCTGCTGTCATGCACCTCACTGGCGCGCGACGGCATGCTTGGGCTCGCCATGTCAGCATTGCTGCCGGCCCGGACCTCGTTCGCCGCCGAAAGCCTGCTGGCCCAGGCGATGTCGGACCATTTCGGCTTCAACCATCAGGAGGTCGCGGTCCTCGCGACGTCGTTCGCGCTGGTCGGCTTCTCCGCCGTCGCCGCGATCCTTCTGATGCGCACCCGCCAGCGCGCGACCCGCAACGAGGAGCAGCTGCAATCCGAGATCACGGATTTGCAGGCGCAATCGGACCGGCTGCGCGCCTTGCTGTTCGTCGAACCGCAGGTGCTGATCTCCTGGGCCGCCGGCGACAACCGGCCGCAGATCTCGGGCGACATCTCGCTGGTCATGTCGCAGGAGGGCTCGCCGCAACGCGTCCTCGCCTTCGGAACCTGGCTGCCGCCCGAGCCGGCGTTGCAGATGGACCACGCCGTCGACGCGCTGCGCGAGAAGGGCGAGGCGTTCCTGCTCAACCTCTCGACCTCGGCCGGCCGCGCTATCGAGGCGATGGGCCGCGCCATCGGCGGCCAGGCCATCGTGCGGATCCGCGAGCTCGGCGGACTGCGCCGCGAGCTCGCCGAATCCAACCTGCGCTACAAGACGTTGCAGGAGGAGACCGAGCTGCTGCGCGATTTCGCCGCCGCAGCACCTTGGCCGATCTGGGCCAAGAGCCTCGAAGGCAATCTGCGCTATGCCAACGCGGCTTACGTCCGCGCCACCGAGGGCAAGAGCGTGTCGGATGCGCTGCAACGCAATCTCGAACTGCTGGAAAGCGACCAGCGCGGCGAACTGACCCGCGCGCTCAACGACAATGCAAGCTATGCCGCGCGGCTGCCGATCGTGGTCAGCGGCGAGCGGCGGATCTACGACGTCCAGGCGCTGAAGCTCAACGGCGGCAGCGCCGGGATCGCGATCGACGCCAGCGAGGCCGCGGCGCTGCGCGCGGCGATCGCGCGGATGGTCGAAGCGCACCGCCGCACCCTCGACCAATTGTCCTCCGGCGTCGCGGTGTTCGACGCCGGCCGCCGGCTGACGTTCTACAATGAATCCTATCGGCGGCTGTGGGGCCTCGACCAGGCTTTCCTCGACAGCAACCCCGACGATTCCAGCGTCCTCGACCGGCTGCGCGCCAACCGCAAGCTGCCGGAGCAGCCGGACTTCCGGGCCTGGAAGGCCAAGCTGCACGAGGCCTATCGCGCGGTCGAATCCGAGACCTACACCTGGTTCCTGCCCGACGGCCGTGCCATCAGCGTCGTCACCACGCCGAACCTCGAAGGCGGCGTCACCTATCTGTTCGACAACGTCACCGAGAGCCTCGACCTCGCGCGCCGCTACGACCGGCTGACCCGGGTGCAGCGCGAGACGCTCGACAATCTCGGCGAAGCGGTCGCGGTGTTCGGCAGCAATGGCCGCGCCGAACTGTTCAACCCGCCATTCGCCAAGATGTGGAAGCTGCCGGCCGACGCGCTGCAAGGCGAGCCGCATATCGAGCAGGTGGAAGCGCTGTGCCGGCCGCTGTTCGACGACGCGCTGACCTGGCGCACACTGCGCGAGCAGATCACCGCGATCGAGAACCGCGCCCAGGTCGCGCTGAAGCTCGAGCGCAAGGACGGCAGCGTGCTGAACTGCATGACCATCCCGCTGCCCGACGGCAAGACCCTGCTCGCCTTCCAGGACATCACCGACACCGAGAACGTCGAGCGGGCGCTGCGCGAACGCAACGAGGCGCTGGAAACTGCCGACCAGATGAAGGTGGATTTCGTCCACCATGTCTCCTACGAGCTGCGCGCGCCGCTCACCACGATCATCGGCTTCGCGCATTTCCTCAGCGATCCCTCGACCGGGCCGCTGACGCCGAAGCAGGCCGAATATCTCGACTACGTCACCAAATCGACCAACGCGCTGCTGGCGCTGACCAACAACATCCTCGATCTCGCCACCATCGACGCCGGCGCGATGAAGCTCGAGCTCGGCCCGGTCAATATCGGCCAGGCGATCGAGGCCGCGGCCGAAGGCATCCAGGATCGTCTCGCCACCGACCGCATCACCCTCAAGGTCGATATCGAGCCCAACATCGGCGTCTTCGTCGGCGACGAGCGGCGCGTGGTGCAGGTGCTGTACAATCTGCTCGCCAACGCCGTCGGCTTCTCGCCGCATGACGCCACCGTCACGATCAGCGCGCGCCGCACCGAGCACAGCGTGGTGTTCGCGGTCACCGACGCCGGTCCGGGGATTCCGGCCGAGATGCGCGACAAGGTGTTCAACTGGTTCGAGAGCCATTCCCATGGCTCGCGGCATCGCGGCGCCGGGCTCGGCCTGTCGCTGGTCCGCTCCTTTGTCGAACTGCATGGCGGACGGGTGCGGGTCGATTCGACCGTCGGCCGGGGCACGACCGTGACCTGCGACTTCCCGATCGACCAGACCGCACATCGCAACGCCGCGGAATGACGGCGGCCTCGACATTCTCGGTGGCGCTCGCGAACGAAACCGCGACGTCGGAGCTGATGGCCGACCTCGCGCTGTTGATCGGCGCCGGCGACGTCATCACGCTGTCGGGCGACCTCGGCGCCGGCAAGACCGCGGCCGCCCGCGCGCTGATCCGCTACCTCGCCACCGACGATACGCTGGAAGTGCCGAGCCCGACCTTCACGCTGGCGCAAAGCTACGAACTGCCGTCGTTTGCGCTGGTCCACGCCGACCTCTATCGCATCAATGATGCGAGCGAGCTCGAGGAGATCGGGCTGTCGCCGCTGCCCGACGACATCGTGGCGCTGATCGAGTGGCCGGAACGCGCGCCGGGCGCGATGCCTGCCGATCGCATCGACATTGCACTCAGCCACCGTCCGGCGCTCGGCTCGGCGGCGCGCGCCGCCGAGATTACCGGCTATGGCAAGGCCGCGGCCAAGGTCGCGCGGCTTCACGCACTGCGCCAATTCCTCGAGCGCGCGGGCTTCCTCGCCGCCCGGCGCGAGCGTATGCCGGGCGACGCCTCGACGCGTTCCTATGCGCGGCTGCGCAATGACGACGGCAGCGTCATCCTGATGAATTCGCCGCGCCGTCCCGACGGCCCGGCGATCTACAACGGCAGGTCCTACAGCGCGGCAGTGCATCTCGCCGAGGACGTCCGGCCGTTCGTCGCGATCGGCAACGGCCTGCGCAAGCAGGGCTTCTCGGCGCCTGCGATCCGGCACATCGATCTCGAATCCGGCTTCCTCATCACCGAGGATCTCGGCGCGGAGGGCGTGATCGAGGGTGATCCGCCGTACCCGATCGCCGAGCGCTATGAGGCCGCCGTCGACATGCTGGCGGCGTTGCATCGCGAGGCGCTGCCGCCGCGGCTGCCGGTGACAGCGGACGAGAGCTACGACATCCCAGTGTTCGATATCGACGCCTGGCTGATCGAGATCGGGCTGATGCTGGAATGGTACCTGCCCGACCGCGGCGTACAGCCGAGCGAGGAGCTGCGCGGCGAATTCCTCGGAATGTGGCGCGGCCTGCTGGAAAAGCCCGCCGCGGCGCCGCAGACCTGGGTGATCCGGGACTTCCATTCGCCGAACATCATCTGGCTTGCCGAGCGCACCGGCACCCTGCGTGTCGGCATCATCGATTTCCAGGACGCGTTGCTCGGCCCCGCGGCCTACGACGTGGTGTCGCTGTTGCAGGATGCGCGGATCGACGTCCCCGAACAGCTCGAGCTCTCGCTGCTGACCCGCTACATCAAGGCACGACGGGCGACCGACGAGAATTTCGATCCGGCCGCCTTCGCCGAGCTCTACGCGATCATGTCGGCGCAGCGAAACACCCGGCTGCTCGGCACCTTCGCGCGGCTCAACCGCCGCGACGGCAAACCGCAATATCTGAAGCACCAGCCGCGGATCTGGACCTATCTCGAGCGATCGCTGGCGCATCCGGCGCTGGCCGCCTTCCGCGACTGGTACACCGCCAACGTCCCTCCCCCAGTACCTTAGTTTACGGGTTGTTAGCCGTTTATTAGCCTTGGGCCCCCTAAGGTTGCAGAGGTCGCGCCTGATCCATGGCGCGGCCGGATCGGGAGCTGGACCACACGATGGCGACGGAACGACGCAGGGGCGATCGTGTCACGTTTGAGCGCGGCATAGCCGCGCACATGATGGGCATTGACGGCACCTGGCGGCGCGACTGCACCATGGAAGACGTGTCGGAGACGGGGGCCAAGCTCACCGTCGACGGCTCGGTCGAGGGCCTGGCGTTGAAAGAATTTTTCCTTCTGCTGTCGTCCACAGGATTGGCCTATCGCCGCTGCGAGCTGGCGTGGGTCAACGGCGACCAGATCGGCGTCAACTTCCTCAAACAAGGCGACAAGAAGAAGAAAACTGCCAGGCGCGGCACGCAGGCTGCCGACGTCTAGGCCAGGGTCGTCATTGCCGTCTTACGGCCGTCATGTCCGATGACTATGGCGTCTGATTGATGTGCTTGCCGAATCGCCGTGATAGGATCGGCGCATGAGAGATGATGACCGAGAATATCCGGAAGATGCCCGTCACTCCCCATAAGGCCATGGTGCTCGCCGCGGGACTCGGCGTGCGCATGCGTCCCCTGACCCTCACGATGCCGAAGCCGCTGGTCAGCGTGGCCGGTCAGCCGCTGCTCGACCACGTGCTCGACAAGCTCGCCGGCGCCGGCGTCACCGAGGCCGTCGTCAACGTGCATTATCTGCCCGACCAGATCATCGAGCACGTCAAGACCCGCAGCCGTCCGCGCGTGATCATCTCCGACGAACGCGACCAGGTGCTCGGCACCGGCGGCGCGGTCGTGAAGGCGCTGCCGCTGCTCGGCGATGCGCCGTTCTATCATCTCAACGCCGACACGATGTGGATCGACGGCGTGCGCGCCAACCTGACCCGGCTGGCGGAAGCGTTCGATCCCGCGCGGATGGATATCCTGCTGTTGATGGCGCCGACCGCTTCGAGCATCGGCTACAGCGGGCGCGGCGATTACTCGATGCTGCCCGACGGCGCGCTGCGCAAGCGTCGCGAGAACCAGGTGGTGCCGTTCGTCTATGCCGGCGCCGCGATCATGCAGCCTTCGCTGTTCGCCGATGCGCCAGCCGGTGAATTCTCGCTGACCAAGATGTTCGATCGCGCCAACGAGCAGGAGCGGCTGTTCGGGCTGCGCCTCGACGGCGTCTGGATGCATGTCGGGACTCCCGACGCGATCCAGGCCGCGGAAGACGCTTTCCTCGAAAGCGTCGCTTAGGGCGGAATGGTTGAATCGGCTTAACGCGGCCTCGGTTCACCTCTCCCCGTTGGGGAGAGGTCGGATTGCGCTTGGCGATGCGAAGCATCGTCTCGTGCAAGCCGGGTGAGGGCTCTTGCTCTCTCGATAGACCGTAACCCCTCACCCGATTTGCTGCGCAAATCGACCTCTCCCAAGGGGAGGTGAACTTTCGACGCCGCCCAAGCTCACCCGAATCTCATCCGCCGTCGCGTCACTCATCAGCATCGATGGCGAGCACTGCAAAACTCGCCAGCCAGTGTTCGCCCATATAGTCGCCGGCGATATGCGGCAGGCCTGCATCGAGGTGGTGTCGTGCGGCGTCCCGCAGGATTGGGCGACGCGCATCGGCTTCAGGCAATGCGGCGGCCAGGGCGCGCCAGCACCATGCACGGCTGAGATTGAGCCCATCGAGATGCGCAAGCTTGCCGTCGGTGCGATCGGTGACCGTCGCGGGGTGGAACAAGGTTGCGGGCTCGTGCTGCGCCAGGCGCGGCAGGAAGCGGTCGAACCAGGGCAGGAAATCGCTGGGCGACAGCAGCCGCCGCATGCACTCCGCTTCGATCAGCGCAGACGATTGGAAATCGTCGCCGCTCGGCTCGCCCCAGGCGGGGCAGTCCCGATCGGCGCCGTACCAGCGCAGCGCCGTCTCGCGCAGCAGCGCGCCGAACGCATCGTCCTTCGTCGCGGTGGCGTAGTCGGCCGCCATGCGCAGCCCAAAGGCGGTGTTGAAATGGGTGCCGACCCGCACCGGATAGGTCGCGAGCGGCAGGAAATCGCGAAAGCGCTGCGCGAAAATCCCGGCGAGTGGAGCGATCCGCGCGCGCCACCGCGTCTCATCGAACAGCCAGAGTTCGGCCGCGAGCTTCAGCAACCAGCCCCAGCCATACGGCCGCTTGAAGCCGCGTGCGGTCGGGGCCGCGAGATAGGCGCATTCGACCGCGATCTTCTCGGCAATGAACTGTGCATCGAACAACGCGCGGATCTCGTCCGCGACTTCCGATGACGGATAGCGCCGCAGCAGCCGGGCGAGCATCCAGTAGCTGTGGACGCAGGAGTGCCAGTCATAGCTGCCGAAGAACACCGGATGCAGGTCGCGCGGCGTGCGCGCATCCTGCGGCCCAGCCAGCACGTGATCCGGCTTGTTCGGATATTCGCGACCGACATGGCCGAGCGCGATGCGGGCGAAACGAACCGCGAGTTGTTCGGTCAGGGATGTTGCGGTCATGGTGAGGAGCTCTCCTCGCGCCGAACCAGCATCTCGATCAGGCGCGGTGCAATATAGATCGGAAACTGCGTCGCGGCGAAGAACAGCGTCGTCATCGGCGAAGCCGCTGCGCCCATCGCCGACCAGACCAGCCCGACATTGCGGTTGCCGAGAATGAGCCCCGCGGTGAGCCGTTCGGCCAGAGAGCCCGGCGTGAGCACCGCGCCAACCACTTGCAGCGCAAGATTGCAGGCGAGGGCAAGGCCGACACAGATGGCTGCGGCACGCGGCTGTGCTGCGATCTGCGCACGCACCCCGGCCATGGTGGAGATCGCAAACAGCAGCAGCGAGGCGAGTACGAACGCGTCGATGATGCGCGAATGCCGCGCCAGTTGCGCGCCGGCCTGACGGCGAAGCAGCAACGCCAGCGCGCTCGCACTGCCGAGCAGCAGCGCCAGCCGGGCGGCGAGCGCCAGCGGATCGAGCGCAAGACCGGCAAATCCCGCCGCGATCAACGGCACGGTGACCGGCGCCAGCGCCATCGACAGCAGCGTCACGGCAAGCGGCACGGTGCCATCGAAGCCAAGCATCCGCGCCACCGCCGCGGTGCCGCTCGACGGCGGCGCGCAGACCGACAGCACCAGCGCGACGACCAGTTCGGTCGGCAGCCCGGCACCGCGCGCGGCGAAGCCGATCGCGAGCGGACAGACCAGCATCGCGAGCGCCGGCAGCAGCAGCCAGACCAGCGGCCGCCGCAGCGCACGACGGAACGCCGCGCCATCGACCTGGAGGAAGGTACCGAGCACCAGGACGAAGATCGCCGCCGCCATCAGCGGGCGCATGCTGTCGGCCAGGACAGGAAAGGCCAGTCCGGCCATCACGCCGACGATCAGCAAGGTCGGCCCGCGCGGCATCAGCCTTGCGAATGATCGTCCCTGATCCTGCCGCCCTGTCGTCATGACCAGAGCTATAGGCGCGGCCAAATCATTGTTGAAATCGATTATTTCTATGACCATTATTGTTTATATGAATTTAGCCGCCGTCGATCTCAATTTGCTGGTCGCCTTCGAGGCGCTGATGGAGGAGCGCCACGTCACCAGGGCAGCCGAGCGGATCGGCTTGGCCCAGCCATCGATGAGCAGCGCGCTGCGGCGGCTGCGCGCATTGTTTGCCGACGAATTGTTCCTGCGCGCGGGCGCCGGCATGCAGCCGACCGAAAAGGCATTGGCGCTGGCCGGGCCGATCGGCGAGGCGCTGCGGCAGATCCGGGGCGCGCTGGCACCGCATCAGGGCTTCGATCCGGCCACGGCGCGCAGGCGCATCAGCATTGCCGCGACCGACTATGGCGATCTCGTCCTGGTGCCGGAACTGACCCGCCTGTTGCGCATGGAAGCACCGGGTATCGACCTTGCCGTGCGTCCGCTCACCGATCCGACCGTGGCGCTGGCAAAGCTCGAGCGCGCCGAACTCGACGCGCTGATCGGTGGCCATCTGCCGGACTCACCGCGCTGTGTCCGGCAGCGGCTGTTCGAGGAGCGCTATGTCTGCATCCGCGACGCGGCGCGCGCGAGCCCATCGGAACGCCTGAGCCTGCAAGACTATGCCGGCCTGCCGCACGCGCTGTTCTCGGCGGCCGGCGGCGACGGCCTGCCGAGCGTGATCGACGCGCTGCTGGCGCGGCATGGGCTGAAGCGGCGGCTCGCCGTGACGCTTGCGCATGTGGTGGCCGTTCCGTTCAGCGTCGCGGGCACCGATCTGATCGCCACCATGGCCGAACGCATCGCCCGGCGCTTCACGCAGCTCGCCGACATCGCCATCGTCGCGCCGCCGATCGAGATCCCACCCTTCGCCATCGACCTGATCCATACCAGCCGCGCCGCTGACGATCCGGCGCTGCGCTGGTTCCTGGATGCGGTCGATCGCTGCGCCGGCCGGCTGCGGTGTTGAGCGGTGACGGATGATCGACAGGGGTGGCGAACGATGGCCGCCGCTCCCTATATTGGCGCCTGATCGAATCAGGCAGCTCATGCGCGTTTTCAGCGTTCCCGTTTCCGTGCCATTCCTGCGCACCGTCATCTCGGCGTTGGTCGATGGCCGGCTGGTTGCGGGATTCGAGGCGCGCAACGATCCGGCCAAGCTCGCCAACGCGACGCTGTATCTGCCGACCCGCCGCGCCGGCCGGCTGGCGCGCGAAATCTTCCTCGACGTGCTCGATTCCGATGCCGCGGTGCTGCCGCGCATCGTTGCGCTCGGCGACATCGACGAGGACGAGCTGGCTTTCGCCGACCAGACCGACGATGTCGGCGGCGCCGCGCCGCTGGAGATTCCGCCACGGCTCGGCGAGCTCGAGCGGCGGCTGACCTTGGCGCATCTGGTTGCCGCCTGGGCCAAGACGCCGGTGTCAGCGCCGCTGGTGGTCGGCGGCCCCGCCTCCACCTTGCAGCTCGCCGGCGACCTGGCGCGGCTGATGGATGACATGGTGACGCGCGGCGTCGACTGGCGCGCGCTCGACCGCCTGGTGCCGGACCAGCTCGACAGGTACTGGCAGCATTCGCTCGACTTCCTGCGCATCGCGCGCGACGCCTGGCCGAACTACCTCAAGGAGATCGGCCGGATCGAGCCCGCGGCGCGGCGCGATATTCTGATCGAGGCGGAAGCGGCGCGGCTCGCCGCGCATCACGCAGGTCCGGTGATTGCGGCCGGTTCGACCGGCTCGATGCCGGCGACCGCCAAATTCCTCCACGTCGTGGCGAAGCTGCCGAACGGCGCCGTGGTGCTGCCCGGGCTCGACACCGATCTCGACGAAGCGTCCTGGGACACGATCGGCGGCGAGCGCGGCGACGATGGCCGCTTCACCCTGCCGCCGTCGTCGAACCATCCGCAATTCGCGATGCACGCTTTGCTCGACCGCTTCGGCATCAAGCGCCGCGATGTCGAGAACCTTGCCGCCCCCGCGCCGCTCGGCCGCGAGGTGCTGGTGTCGGAGACGATGCGTCCGTCGACCGCGACCGCGCAGTGGCACGACCGGCTCGAAAGGCCCGAGATCGTGGCGCGGATTTCCGCCGGGATGACCAACCTCACCGTGGTGGAGGCGCCCAACCCCGAGATGGAGGCGCTGGCGATCGCGGTCGCGATGCGCGAAGCCCGGCATCTCGGCAAGTCAGCCGCGCTGGTGACGCCGGATCGCGCATTGGCGCGCCGCGTGATGGCTTCGCTGACGCGCTGGAAGCTGGAGTTCGACGATTCCGGCGGCGACGCGCTGATGGAAACGTCGGCCGGCGTGTTCGCCCGCCTCGCCGCGGAGGCCGCGGCCAAGGGACTGGAGCCGCCGACCCTGCTCGCGCTGCTCAAGCATCCGCTGTTCCGGCTCGGCGGCGCGCATGGCGCGCTGCGGCGTGCGATCGAGGTGCTGGAAATCGCGCTGCTGCGCGGCACGCGACCGCAACCGGGGACCGGCGGACTTGCGCGCGACTTCGCGCGCTTCCGCGCCGAGCTGGTCAAGCTGCATGGCGGCGAGACCTCGTCGCTGCACGCGATGGAGCCGCGCGCCCGGCTGCGCGACGACGAGCTCAATCAGGCCGAGCACCTGATCACCAGATTGCAGGCGGCGCTGGCGCCGCTCGAACGCATGGCGTCGTCGAAACAACATGATTTCGCCGAGCTGGCGGCGCGCCACCGCGAGGCGCTGATCGCGCTGTCGGCCGACCATGACGGTGTCGCCATCGTGTTCGAGGAGCGCGCCGGCGCGGCGCTGGCCTCTGCCTTCGACGAGCTGCTCGCCAAGCAACAGCCGAGCGGGCTGATGACTCCGCTGTCGGATTATCCCGAGGTGTTCCAGACCGCGTTCGCCGACCGCATGGTGCGGCGGCCGGAATCGGCACGCGCGCAGCTCAACATCTTCGGGCAGCTCGAGGCGCGTCTGACCGAATCCGATCGCGTCATCCTTGGCGGCCTGGTCGAGGGCGTCTGGCCACCGGCGCCGCGGATCGATCCGTGGCTGAGCCGGCCGATGCGGCACGAACTCGGGCTCGATCTTCCCGAGCGGCGCATCGGCCTGTCCGCGCACGACTTCGCGCAACTGCTCGGCCATGACGAGGTGATCCTCACCCATGCCGCCAAGGTCGGCGGCGCGCCGGCGGTCGCCTCGCGCTTCCTGCACCGGCTCGAAGCGGTGGCGGGCGAAGCGCGCTGGAAGGCCGCGACATCGGCCGGCGAAACTTACGTGCAATATGCCGCCGAGCTCGACCGGCCCGACAAGGTCGAGCCGATGCCGCAGCCGGAGCCGCGGCCGCCGCGCGAGGCGCGGCCGCTGAAGATGTCGGTTACCGCGATCGAGGACTGGCTGCGCGACCCCTACACGATTTACGCGCGCTATATCCTCAAGCTCGATCCACTTGATCCCGTCGACATGCCGCTGTCGGCGGCGGATCGCGGCTCCGCGATCCACGAATCGCTCGGTGAATTCACGCAGGTTTACGCCGACGCGCTGCCTGACGACATCAAGAGCGCGTTGCGCGACATCGGGGCCAAGCATTTTGCGCCGCTGATGGAGCGGCCGGAGGCGCGCGCGCTGTGGTGGCCACGCTTCCAGCGCATCGCGGCGTGGTTCGCCGAATGGGAGCAGGCGCGGCGCGGCGGCATCGACGCCATCAAGGCCGAGATCCGCGGCGAGATCGGCATTCCGCTCGACGATGCCAGGACATTTGTGCTCTCCGCGCGCGCCGACCGCATCGAGCGGCGCGACGACGGCAGCTTTGCGATCCTCGACTACAAGACCGGCCAGCCGCCGACCGGCAAACAGGTGCGCATGGGGCTGTCGCCGCAGCTGACGCTGGAGGCCGCGATCCTGCGCGAGGGCGGCTTCGCCGACATTGCGGCCGACTCTTCGGTCGGCGACCTCGTCTATGTCAGACTGAGCGGCAACAATCCGCCGGGCGAGCAGCGTTCGCTGGAATTGAAGATCAAGACCAGCGACACGCCGCAGCCGCCCGATGAAGCCGCCGACAGCGCGCGGCGCAAGCTGGAAGCCCTGATCCGCGCCTTCGACGACGAGAACCAGGCCTACACCTCGCTGAACCTCTCGATGTGGGCGAACCGCTACGGCGCCTATGACGACCTTGCGCGGATCAAGGAATGGTCCGCCGCCGGTGGCCTGGGGATCGAGGAATGGTGAAGGCGCCCCGCCCTATCCCGCCCGCGGTGCGCGACGCGCAGGCCCGCGCATCCGATCCGAAGGCCTCGACCTTCGTGTCGGCCAATGCCGGCTCGGGCAAGACGCATGTGCTGGTGCAGCGCGTGATCCGCCTGCTGCTGTCGGGCGTGCCGCCGGAGAAGATCCTCTGCATCACCTTCACCAAGGCCGCCGCGGCCAACATGGCCGAGCGCGTGTTCACGACGCTCGGCCATTGGGTGACGCTCGATGACACAGGTCTCGATGCCGCGATCCGCGAGGCCGGCATCGCCCATCCATCCGCTTCGCTGCGGCGCGAGGCACGAAAACTGTTTGCTTGCGCGCTGGAGACGCCCGGCGGCCTGAAGGTGCAGACCATCCACGCGCTGTGCACCCGGCTGCTGCAACAATTCCCGTTCGAGGCCAACGTGCCGGCGCGCTTCGCCGTGCTCGACGACCGCGACCAGAACGAGATGATGGAGCGCGCCAATCTCGCCGTGTTCCTGGAGGCGTCGCGGATTCCCGACAGTGCGATCGGCCGCGCGTTGCGCACGGCGATGGCGAATGCCGCCGACGTCACCTTCAAGGAGGTGGTCCGCGAGGCCTGCCTCAGCCGCGACCATTTCATGGCCTGGACCGATGCCGCCGGCAACGCCACGGCCGCCGCCGCGCAGATGTCGGCGGCGCTCGGCGTTTCCACCGAGGATCGGATCGAGGACGTCGAGCGCGAGATCGTCGACGGGCCGAACCTGCCGCGATCGAGCTGGAAGGAGATGGCGACGCTGCTCGACACCAGCAGCAAGGCGGATCAGAAGCAGGCCGATCGGTTGCGGGCGGCGCTGACCTTCACCGGCGCGGCGCAGGTCGACGAATATCTCGGCGTTTTCCTGACCGACGACCGCGCGCCGCGCGCCTCCGTCATCACCAACAATTTCATCAAGAAGAATGCGGTCGCGGGCAACAGGTTCGAGGCCGAGATCGATCGCCTCGGCCCGTTGATCGAACGGCGCCGTGCGGTGGTGGCGCGCGACCGCACCGAGGCGCTGATCCATATCGCGACCGCGGCGGCGGCGCATTACCGGCGCGAGAAGCTGGAGCGCGGCCTGCTCGACTATGACGATTTGATCGACAAGACGCTCGCGATGCTCGACCGCGTCTCGTCGGGCTGGGTGCATTACAAGCTCGACCGCGGCGTCGATCACGTGCTGATCGACGAGGCCCAGGACACCAGCCCGCGGCAATGGGACATCGTCGCGCATATCATCTCGGAGTTCACCTCCGGTGCCGGCGCGCGCGACGGCCTGGTGCGCACGGTGTTTGCGGTCGGCGACGAGAAGCAGTCGATCTTCTCGTTCCAGGGCGCGGCGCCACGCGAATTCGACCTGCGCCGGCGCGAGCTGAAGCGGCGGTTCGAGGAGGCCGGGCTGAAATTCGATCCGGTATCGTTCACCTATTCGTTCCGCTCCGGGCCGGTGATCCTGCATTCGGTCGATCACGTGTTCCGCGAGCAGGAGATCTTCCGCAGCATCCATGCGGTGGAGAACGGCTATCCGATCCACAACGCGATGACTGACGCCGGCCCCAGCCTGATCGAGTTGTGGGACCTCGCTGTTGCCGACGACCGCCAGGACATCGAAGGCTGGCGCGCGCCGTTCGACGGCGTCGCGATGACCAGCCCCGAGGTGAAGCTGGCGCGGCGCATCCAGGCCGAGATCAAGCGCCTGGTCACCAGCGGCACCATGACCGGCAGCGCCGGCGGGCGGCGGCCGTTGCGCTATGGCGACATGCTGATCCTGGTGCGGCGGCGCGGCAACGCCTTCGACGCGGTGATCCAGGCGCTGAAGCACGCGGGCATTCCGGTCGCCGGCGCCGACCGGCTGAAGCTGACCGAGCACATCGCGATCATCGATTTGATGCACCTCGCCGACGCGCTGCTGCTGCCGCAGGACGATCTCGCGCTCGCGGTGGCGCTGAAGAGCCCGCTGTTCGGCCTCGACGACGACGATCTGTTCAAGCTTGCGTATCAGCGCCGCGGCTCGCTGCGCGCGGCCCTGGCCGCGCAGGCCGCGACCGACGAGCGATTTGCGGCCGCGCTGCGGCGGCTCGAACACTGCGAACGTCGCTTCACCCAGGAGACGCCGTTCGCGTTCTATGCCTGGCTGCTCGGCGGCGACGGCGGGCGGGCCCGCATGCTGCGCCGGCTCGGCCACGAGGCCAATGACGCGCTCGACGAGTTCCTCGAACTCGCGCTGAGCTATGAGCGCAAGGCGCCGGCCTCGCTGCAAGGCTTTATCGCCTGGCTGCGCGCCGCCGATACCGAGGTGAAGCGCGACATGGAGATCTCGCGCGACGAGGTCCGCGTCATGACCGTGCACGGCGCCAAGGGCCTCGAAGCATCGGTGGTGTTCCTGGTCGACACCACGACCTCGCCATCGGATACCCAGCGGCTGCGGCTGATCCACCTGCCGCAGGGCAATGCCGCGCCGAACGCACCCGGCGTCGTGGTGTGGGCCGGCAAGAAGGCCGAGGATCCGCCCGCCGTCGCCGACGCGCGCAAGGCGATGCTCGGCGACACCGAGGACGAATATCGCCGCCTGCTCTATGTCGCGATGACCCGCGCCGCCGACCGCCTCATCGTCGGCGGCTGCATGCCCGGCAACATGAACACGGTGCGGAAATCCTCCTGGTACGATCTGATCACCAAGGGTCTCGCCAATGCCGGGCTCAGGCTCGAGGAACTGGAGACGCCGGCCGGCAAGGTGATGCGCTATTCGCGGCCGGATGACGCGGGCGACCTCACCGGCGCACCTGCGACGGCAGCCACAGCGTCGATTGCGCTGCCGTCCTGGCTGCGCACCGCAGCCGCCCCTGAAGCGGCCGCCGCGGGCGTGCTGCGTCCGTCCGATCCCGCCGATGACGACGGCCACAAGATACGATCAGGCGAATCGGTGCTGTTGCGCGCCCGCGCCCTGCAACGCGGCACGCTGGTGCATCGCCTGCTGCAATCGCTGCCCGACATCGCCCTGGAGCGGCGGCTCGGCGCAGCGCTCGGCTATCTCGGTCGCAACGCCGATGGCTGGAGCGAGGACGAGCGCGCGGCGCTGGCCCGGCAAGTGGTCGCCCTCACCGTCGATCTGCGCTTCGCGCCGGTATTTGCCCCCGGCAGCCGTGCCGAGGTGTCGATCGTGGGCCGGCTGGAGCGGCCGGGACAGCCCAAGGCGCTGGTCTCGGGCCAGATCGACCGGCTGGTGGTGACCCCGAATGAGGTCCTGATCGTCGATTTCAAGACCAACCACACCCCGCCGAAGACCGCCGCCGAGGCCCCCAGGGGCTATATCCGGCAGCTCGCGCTGTACCGTGCGGTACTGGCGAAGCTTTATCCCCAACGGATCATCCACGCCGCCCTGCTCTGGACCGAAACCCCTGAAATGATGGAGATTTCCGCCTCCGCGCTGGACGCCGGGCTGGCATAAGGTCATGTCGGCGTGAGCAAGCTTGACCCGGCAAGGGGGCGTTCATACGTTTGCCCCATGCTCCCGGGCGCGATTCTCCGCGGCGCCCTTTTGTCTCAACTGAACGAGGTACTCCCATGGCCGTTGGCAAGGTTTCTGACGCCGATTTCGAAGCCGAGGTGCTCAAGGCGACCGGGCCGGTGGTCGTCGACTTCTGGGCCGAATGGTGCGGCCCCTGCCGCATGATCGCGCCCGCTCTCGATGAGATTTCCGGCGCGATGGGCGACAAGGTCAAGATCGTCAAGCTCAACGTCGACGAGAGCCCGAAGACCGCGTCGAAATATGGCGTGATGTCGATCCCCACCCTGATGATCTTCAAGGGCGGCGAGATGGCGTCCCGTCAGGTCGGCGCTGCGCCGAAGGCGAAGCTACAGCAGTGGATCACCGCTGCGGTCTGACCCGGTTTGAATTAGCTGATTTGCGACACGGCCGGCGAAAGCCGGCCGTTTTGTTTTACCTGATCCATCCGGTCGCGAGCGCCGAGGCGAGTTCGGCCTCGCCATTGCGCCGTGCCAGCGCCGCCATCGCGGCGTGGTCGTAGGGGATGTGGCGGAAGGTCACGTCCCAGTCGCCATCGATCTGTTCGAGGATGGCGTAGCGCGCATCGGGCGAGCCGGCTTCCACGACATGCGGATGCGGCTTGCCGGCGCGGTAGCCAGGCGAGCCGACGCTGCCGGGATTGACGATCAGCCGGCCGTCGCCAAGCCGCACCACGCGCGCGAGATGCGTGTGCGCGCACAGGATCAGCGACTGCGTCACGCCGGCCGCTTTCGCTGCGATCGCTTCCAGCGGAGACATCAGCACCTCGCCGCCCGGCAGCACGGTGTCGAGCCAGTAGGTCTCGTCATCCTGCGGTGTCGCGTGACAGAGGAAGACCTCGTCGCGATAGACCGCATTCGCCGGCAGCGTGCGCAGCCAATCGAAATGCTGCGGCTCGAGCTGGGTGTAGGTTCGCCGCTCCCAGGAGCCCATCTTCTCGTGCGGGCGATCGATCAGATAGCGGTCGTGATTGCCGAGCAGATGGACCGCATCGAGCGCCATCAGCCTATCGATGGTCGGCCGCGCGTCGAGCGGGCCGCTCACCATGTCGCCGAGATCGACGATGTCGGAAATGCCCTGCGCGCGAATGTCGGCGAGCACCGCTTCGAGCGCGAGATGATTGCCGTGAATGTCGGCGATCGCAGCAAATCGCATGATGTCTCGTCCTCCCACATGCGCGCCGCATCCGGGACGCGCGACCACTTATGCAGGAGGCGTGCCGTTGGCCGCAAGCACGGGGCCGGCCAGATACAATGAGCCGGTGATCAGGATGCGCGGCGGCACCTCATAGGCCAGCATCGCGAGCCGTTGCAGCGCGGCGTCGACGTCGGGTGCGATCTCGACACGCATGCCTAGCGCGCGCGCGGCATCGGCAAGCTTCTCCGGCGCCATGCCGTTGTCGCGGCCGGGCACCGGGACCGCGATGATGTGGCGGGTCAAGCCGGCGAAATTGGCGAGGAATGCGCCGGCATCCTTGTTGGCCATCATGCCTGCGATCACGACCAGCGGCCGCGACACGCGCTCCTCGAGATCGCCGAGCGCGGCGGCCGCAACCCGGCCGCCCTCGGCATTGTGGCCGCCATCGAGCCAGACCTCGGAGCCCTGCGGCCCCTGGCAGACCAGCGTGCCGGAGACCAGCCGCTGCATCCGCGCCGGCCATTCCGCATTGACGATACCGGCCTCGAAGGCGGCGATATTGAGCTTGAACGTCTCGATCGCGCGCAACGTCGCGATCGCAAGGCCGGCATTGTCGAACTGATGCCGGCCGAACAGTTTTGGCGCGGCGAGATCCATCAGGCCGCGTTCGTCCTGATAGACCAGCCGGCCGCGCTCGACGCCGACATGCCATTGCTGGCCGGCGGCATGCAGCGGCGCCCGCATGCGGTGCGCCTCCGCCTCGATCACTGCCATCGCATCGGGCGCCTGCTCGGCGCACACCACCGGCACCTTGCGCTTGATGATCGCGGCCTTCTCGCCCGCGATCAGGGCCAGCGTGTCGCCGAGGAATTCCATGTGGTCCATGCTGACCGGCGTGATCACCGAAGCCAGCGGCGTCTCGACCACATTGGTCGAATCCAGCCGGCCGCCGAGGCCGACCTCGAGCAGCACGACATCGGCCGGATGCTTGGCGAACAGGCAGAACGCGACCGCGGTTTCCATCTCGAAAATGGTGATGGGATTGCCGGCGTTGATGCGCTCGCAATGCTCGAATGTCGCGCGCAGCTCGTCGTCGCCGACCAGCTTGCCGCCGCCGACCGCGCCGAGCCGGTAGCATTCGTTGATCCGCACCAGATAGGGCGAGGTGAAAACGTGCACCCGCAGGCCCGATGCTTCCAGGATCGCGCGCAGATAGGCGACCGTCGAACCCTTGCCGTTGGTGCCGGCGACATGGATCACCGGCGGCAGCTTGCGCTCGGGATGATCGAGCTGCTCCATCAGGCCGTGCATCCGATCGAGGCTGAGATCGATGCGCTTGGGATGCAGCGCCGATATCCGCGCGATCAACGCCTCGAACGGGGCCTGCGATGGGGCGGCGCCTGCGGTCACGCGTGCGGCGCGGCCGGCACCGTCTCCGGCGCCGTGACGATCTGGGCCGGCTCGTTGACCGGTGTTGCGGGCTTCGATGCGGTTTCCAGCGCCGGCGATTTGGTGAACAGGCGGCACAGCCGCGCCAGCGTCGCCTTCATGTCGTGGCGATGCACGACCATGTCGACCATGCCGTGCTCGCGCAGATATTCAGCGCGCTGAAAGCCTTCCGGCAGCTTCTCGCGGATGGTCTGCTCGATCACGCGCGCGCCGGCAAAGCCGATCAGCGCGCCGGGTTCGGCGATCTGGACGTCGCCGAGCATCGCATAGGAGGCGGTGACGCCGCCGGTGGTTGGATTGGTCAGCACCACGATATAGGGCTGGCGCGCCTCGCGCAGCATCTGCACGCCGACCGTGGTGCGCGGCATCTGCATCAGCGACAGGATGCCTTCCTGCATCCGCGCGCCGCCCGATGCTGCGAACACGATGAAGGGTGATTTCTTCTCGACCGCGAGCTCGAGCCCGCGCACCATCGCTTCACCCGCGGCCATGCCGAGCGAGCCGCCCATGAAGTCGAAATCCTGCACCGCGACCACGACGCCGGCACCTTCGAGCTTGCCGTAGCCGACCTTGACCGCGTCGTTCAGCCCGGTCTTGGTCCGTGCATCCTTGATGCGGTCGACATATTTGCGCTCGTCGCGGAACTTGAGCGGATCGGCCGTCACCTCGGGCAGCGCGACATCGAACCAGGTCTCATTGTCGAAGATCGACTTCAGCCGCGCCACCGCGCCCATGCGCATGTGGTAGTTCGAGCCGGGAATCACGAACTGGTTGGCCTCGACGTCCTTGTAGAACACGAGCTGTCCGGAATCCGGGCACTTGATCCAGAGATTCTCCGGCGTTTCGCGACGCAGGATGTTGCGGATCTTCGGCCGGACGACGTTGGTGAGCCAGTTCATGGTTCGCTCCGAAATGCGGGTCGGTCCCGCATCAGCTGGATATATGGCGGGCCGGGCGAACCCGGCAAGCCGCCGTCTGCGGCCTTGTTGCCGCAAAATGTGGCTTATTCAGCGGCCTGCTTGGCGCCCCGGACCCCCTGGGCCAGCGCGGACACCAGGTCCGCGACCGCGCTCACGGTCTTCGGCGTCGCGCGGCCCTCGGCATCGAGGCTGCCCTTCAGGGCGTCGACCAGCGCGGTGCCGACCACGGAGCCATCGGCGCTCTCGGCAATCGCACGCGCCACATCCGGCGTCCGGATGCCGAAACCGACACAGACCGGTAGCGCGGTGTGCCGCTTGATGCGCGCCACGGCCGCTCCAACGACCTTCGAATCGGCCGCAGCGCTGCCGGTGATTCCGGTGACCGCGACGTAGTAGACAAAGCCCGAGGTGTTGGCGAGCACCGCCGGCAGCCGCTTGTCGTCGGTGGTCGGCGTCGCCAGCCGGATGAAGTTCAGCCCGGCCTTGATCGCGGGGATGCAGAGCTCGGTGTCTTCCTCCGGCGGCAGGTCGACGATGATCAGGCCATCGACGCCGGCGGTCTTGGCATCGGCCAGGAAGCTGTCGACGCCGTAGATGTAGATCGGATTGTAATAGCCCATCAGCACGATCGGAGTGGCGTTGTCCTCCTTGCGGAAGTCGCGGACCATCGCGAGCGTCTTCTTCAGCGTCATGCCGCCCTTGAGCGCGCGCAGCCCGGCGGCCTGGATCGACGGGCCGTCGGCCATCGGATCGGTGAACGGCATGCCGATCTCGATGACGTCGGCCCCGGCCTTCGGCAGCGCCTTGAGGATGTCGAGCGAAGTTTTCGGATCGGGGTCGCCAGCCATCACGAAGGTGACGAAAGCGGAGCGGCCCTGCTGCTTCAGCTCGGCGAAACGTGCGTCGATACGGGTGCTCACTTCTGCCTCGCCTTCAAGATGTCGCCGACCTGCGGCACGTCCTTGTCGCCACGGCCCGAGAGATTGACCACCATCAGGTGATCTTTCGGCCGCTGCGGCGCGAGTTCGGACAATTTCGCGATCGCATGCGCGGATTCCAGCGCAGGAATGATGCCTTCGAGCCGCGACAGCAGCTGGAACGCGGCCAGCGCTTCTTCGTCGGTCGCCGAGAGATATTTCACGCGGCCGGTCTCGTGCAGCCAGGCATGCTCGGGGCCGATGCCGGGATAGTCGAGACCCGCCGAGATCGAATGCGCTTCCTCGATCTGGCCGTCGGCGTCCATCAACAGATAGGTGCGGTTGCCGTGCAACACGCCGGGACGCCCGCCGGCGAGCGAGGCCGCATGCAGCTGCGTCAGCCCGTGGCCGGCCGCCTCGACCCCGAAGATCTCGACCGAGGGATCATCGAGGAACGGATGGAACAGGCCCATCGCGTTGGAGCCGCCGCCGATGCAGGCGATCAGCGAGTCCGGCAGGCGGCCTTCGGCCTCATGCATCTGTGTGCGCGTCTCGTTGCCGATGATCGACTGGAAATCGCGCACCATCATCGGATAGGGGTGCGGGCCCGCGACCGTGCCGATGCAATAGAAGGTGTTGTGCACGTTGGTGACCCAATCACGCAGCGCATCGTTCATCGCGTCCTTCAGCGTGCGCGCGCCGGACTGCACCGGGACCACCTTGGCGCCCAGCATCTCCATGCGGATCACGTTCGGCTGCTGCCGCTCGACATCGACCGCGCCCATGTAGACCACGCATTCGAGTCCGAACCGCGCGCACAGCGTCGCCGTCGCCACGCCATGCTGGCCGGCGCCGGTCTCGGCGATGATGCGCTTCTTGCCCATGCGGCGCGCGACCATGATCTGGCCGAGCACGTTGTTGACCTTGTGCGAGCCGGTGTGGTTGAGCTCCTCGCGCTTCAGATAGATCTTGGCGCCACCGAGATGCTCGGTGAGCCGTTCGGCGAAATACAGCGGCGACGGCCGGCCGACATAGTCCTTCAGATAGACGTTCATCTCGGCCTGGAACGCCGGATCGGCCTTGGCGTCGGCATAGGCCTTTTCAAGGTCGAGGATCAGCGGCATCAGCGTTTCCGCGACGAAGCGTCCGCCGAAAATGCCGAAATGCCCGCGCTCGTCGGGACCGCTGCGGAAGGAATTGGGCAGGTTTTGATTCATCGAACCATCAGTTCTTGGGTTGCGCGCGCGGCGCGGATGAAGGCGCGGATCAGCTCGGGATCCTTGACGCCGGGCACGCTCTCGACGCCCGACGAGACGTCGACGCCGCCGGCACGGGTGACCCGGACGGCTTCAGCGACATTGCCGGCGTTGAGCCCGCCAGAGACCATGTAAGGCAGCGCCAGATCGAGATGTTCCAGCACATGCCAATCGAACGGCGCGCCGAGACCGCCCGGCCGCGTCGCATCCTTCGGCGCGCGGGCATCGAACAGAATGCGGTCGGCGACGCTGGCATAGCCCGGCAGCGGCGCCAGATCGGCCGAGGTCTCGACCGGCAGCGCCTTCATCAGTGGCAGGCCGAATTTCTGCTTGATGTCGCGCAGCCGCGCCGTGGTCTCCTTGCCGTGCAGTTGCAGGATATCCGGCCGCAGCGTCTCGACGATATTTTCCAGCGTCGCGTCGTCGGCATCGACGGTCAGCGCGACCTTCACGGCGCGGCCCTTGGCCTGTTTGCCGAGCTCGCGCGCGGTCTCGAGGCTGATATGGCGCGGCGACGGGGGAAAGAACACGAACCCCACCATGTCCGCGCCGCCGTCGAGCGCGACGTCGAGCGTCTCGCGCGTAGACAGGCCGCAGATTTTGACGAGCAGGGGCATGGTCTCGAAACGGGTCTCAAAACGGGCTTTTGGGCGGCCGGAACCGGGATGAACCGCGTGCCGACGGGGCGGGTTCTACAACGTCGCGCCCTGCTTGTCTCGCCCGTTGGGCCCGTAAAAACCGAGCTGGGCCGGAGCCGGGCGGCGCTGCGCGTCGTCCCGGGAGGCAGCCGCCCTGAGATCGGCGAGCTCGGCGCGAACGTGGCGGGCGTCAGCCTCGTGCTGGCGGGCCGCGCGACGCCAGCGCCCCTGCTTGAACCAGGTCGCCACGCCGCCCGCGATCACGCCCAGGATCGCGGAGACGATGATGACGACGAACAGCGGCAGTGTGACCGCAACCGTCGGCGTCACAGAGTTGAACGGATCAAACGACACCGTCACCCAGTGACGGTTGGCCACCGCGAAGATCAGGAAGATCAGTCCAAGCGGAATGACGACCACTGCCGTGAAGAACTTTCGCATGACCATCTCTCGCAGCGATGGAGAAAGTACGGGCGCATCACCCGCAACACGGCAACGGCGACGCGTCAGCCCTGTTAAGCGTCAGCCTTGGACGCGTCGATCTTGGAGGCTTCCGCCTCGGTCACGTCGCGATTGAGGCGTTCGCGCATTTCCTTGCCGGTCTTGAAGAACGGCACGCTCTTCTGGTCGACCGGCACGTGCTCGCCGGTGCGCGGATTGCGGCCGGCGCGCGCCGGGCGATGCTTCACCGAGAACGCGCCAAAACCACGCAGTTCGACGCGGTCGCCACGCGCCAGCGCCGCAACGATTTCATCGAGAATCGCATTCACAATGTTCTCGACATCCCGCTGATAGAGGTGCGGGTTGTGCTCGGCGATACGCTGAACAAGTTCGGATTTGATCATCGAAAATGGGATCCCGGCTCTTGCGGAGAACCATTTCCGTGAAAATGCCGTGCACTGTCAAGACGCTAAATCGATTTAGGGCGCCGTGAAATCGCGTGACAAATAGCCCAATTGGGGCATGCGGCGATTCCCGCAGAGCGGGAATTCATCGGAGAACACGCCTTTGACAATCGTTCAGTTGGTTCCCGCCGGGCTCCACAGCGCCAGCATGCCGTCGAGCCCGAGCCGGTCGACCGCCTGACCCACGCCACCCTGCTCGATCCGCCGCGCAATGGCGCCCAGGCCCAATGCATCGAGCGTGACCGACGCTGCGGTGCGCAGGAAGGTCAGGTCGCTGAATCGCGGATTAAGGCTGTAATTGCGCACCGGAAGGTCGCTTTTGACCTTCTTCTCCGCAACCAGCCAGGCGATCGCGGTCTTCTCGTCGCCGAGCTGATCGATCAACTTGAGATCGACCGCCTGGCGGCCGGTGAAGACGCGCCCGTCGGCGACTTTCTCCAGAAGAGCGTCGTCCATGCCGCGCCGTTCCTTCACCAATCCACGGAACCATGCATAGGAGTCCTTGACCAGACCATCGATCGCCGCGCGGGCCTCCGGGCTGGTCGGCTCGAAACCATTGGGCGCCGCCTTCAGCGGTGAAGATTTGATTTCTTCCATCTTCACGCCGACGGTCTTGAGCAATTCAGAAACGTTCGGAAACTGGAACAGCACGCCGATCGAGCCGACCAGCGAGGTCTGCTGGGCGACGATATGATCGGACGCGATCGCCGTGATGTAGCCGCCGGAGGCAGCCAGTCCCTCGACCACGACGACGAGCGGCTTCTTCGCCTTCAGCTGCATCAGCGAGTCGTAGAGCTGCTCGGAGCCCGCGGTGGTGCCACCGGGCGAATTGATGTGCACGACAACCGCCGCGTAGCTCGACTTGCCGAGCCGCTCCAGCGCCTCGACGCGCTCCTGGTCGCTGCGGATCAGCCCTTCGATATTGATCCGCGCGATCGCGTTCGACGTCGAGAAGGCGCCACGCCCGCCGGCGGCGATCACACCGACGCCGACGATCGCCGCGATCGCGATCACCGCAGCGGCGACACGCCAGAATGTCAGCTTGCGCCTGATACGGCGGCGGTCGACGATCACGTCCGAATCCAGCGACATCCGATCTCTCCAGGGATGGTCAGCGCGCAACCCGCGTTTTGCAGTCACAGCGTCACTATCAGCTTAGCCAGATACATCAATTGCGACGCAATATGAAGAAAACAAGGCTCGCCGCAGGCGCTACGTTCGTAGTGAAACCACAGCCCGGATGGAGCCAACGGGGGCTACGGGCTCCGGTATTGCTGCGCACGGCCTCAAACAAAAAGGCCCCGGCTTGCGCCGGGGCCTGATCGATCGCGTCGGATGAGCCAACGCTTACTTGTCGTTGCCGCGATTCTTGAGCGCGGTGCCGAGGATGTCGCCGAGTGTCGCACCCGAATCGGAGGAGCCGTACTGGGCGATGGCTTCCTTCTCTTCGGCGACTTCGAGCGCCTTGATCGACACCTGCACCTTGCGGGCCTTCTTGTCGAACTGGATGACGCGGGCATCGACCTTCTCGCCGACGGCGAAGCGTTCGGCGCGCTGGTCGTTGCGATCGCGGGCCAGTTCGGAGCGCTTGATGAAGGTGGTGAACTCGGTGCCCGAGATCCGGACCTCGATGCCGCTTTCCTTCACTTCGAGCACTTCGCAGGTCACGACCGCGCCCTTCTTGACGTCGCCCGGCTCGGCGAAGGGGTCGCCTTCGAGCTGCTTGACGCCGAGCGAGATCCGCTCCTTCTCGACATCGACGTCGAGCACCACGGCCTTGACCATGTCGCCCTTCTTGAAGTTGTCGATGACCTGCTCGCCCGGAAGCTTCCAGTCGAGGTCGGAGAGATGGACCATGCCGTCGACATCGCCGTCGAGGCCGAGGAACAGACCGAACTCGGTCTTGTTCTTGACCTCGCCTTCGACCACCGAGCCGACCGGGAACTTCTCGACGAAGACTTCCCAGGGATTGCGCATGGTCTGCTTGAGACCGAGCGAGATGCGGCGCTTGACCGAATCCACTTCCAGCACCTGCACTTCGACTTCCTGCGAGGTCGAAACGATCTTGCCGGGGTGCATGTTCTTCTTGGTCCACGACATCTCGGAGACGTGGATCAGGCCTTCGATGCCCGGCTCGAGTTCGACGAACGCGCCGTAGTCGGTGATGTTGGTGACGCGGCCGGTGAAGCGGGCACCCAGCGGGTACTTGGCTTCGATGCCCTGCCACGGATCATCCAGCAGCTGCTTCATGCCCAGCGAGATGCGGTGCGTCTCGTGGTTGATCTTGATGATCTTGACCTTCACGGTCTGGCCGATGGTCAGCACCTCGGTCGGGTGGTTGACGCGGCGCCAGGCGATATCGGTCACGTGCAGCAGGCCGTCGATGCCGCCGAGATCAACGAACGCACCGTAATCGGTGATGTTCTTGACCACGCCGTCGATCACCTGACCTTCTTCGAGGTTCTGCACCAGCTCCTGGCGCTGCTCGGCGCGGGTCTCTTCGAGAACCGTGCGGCGCGACACCACGATGTTGCCGCGGCGGCGGTCCATCTTGAGGATCTGGAACGGCTGCGAATTGTTCATCAGCGGCGCAACGTCGCGGATCGGACGGATGTCGACCTGCGAGCGCGGCAGGAAGGCCACCGCACCGTCGAGGTCGACCGTGAAGCCGCCCTTGACCTGGTTGAAGATGACGCCGTTGACCTTTTCGTTGTTCTGGAACGCCTTCTCGAGCTTGCCCCAGCTTTCCTCGCGGCGCGCCTTGTCGCGCGACAGCACGGCTTCGCCGAGCGCATTCTCGATACGGTCGAGGAACACCTCGACGGTGTCGCCGACCTTCAGATCGCTTTCACGGCCGGGGCCAGCGAATTCGCGCAGCGCGACGCGGCCTTCGGTCTTAAGGCCGACGTCGATGACGGCCATGTCTTTCTCGATCGCAACAACCTTGCCCTTGATGACCGAGCTTTCCTGCAAATTGCCGCCGGCAAAGGACTCATCAAGCATCGCCGCGAAATCGTCGCGGGTCGGGGAATAGGAAGACGCAGAATTCGAAACCATTTGTTCTCCAGGTGCGGGATCTCGCCGGCCGTTCGGGTTGATGGGCGCACCGCACGTGAAGTGTCAGGGTTCCGCAAACCCTGACGACCGCTCGTTGCGGGAGGTGCAACAGCGGGCCGGCAGTAAAACTGCACGCTCGGTACGTTTGATAGTCCGGAGCCTGAAGCGAAAATATCGACTGCAAGACCTGGGAGCGGGCGTTCCTCCAGATGCGGCGTCAGTTTTGCTTGAGGATGGCTCAAACCCGGCGCCGGCCCGCTCAGACACGGCCTCGACATGGTCGATGGTGGTCCGAACGGCGCTGATATAGCCCTGAGGCCTGCTTTCGGCAAGCAGGAAATGCCCCATTTTGCTGGGTTTTCGGGCCGAAAGGGCGTTTTCGCGCCGGCACCCTAGCGCCTGGCGCGCGCGGCCTCGACGATGGCGATGGCGGCGCGGACCCCGGCCTCGATGTCGAGGTTGGAATTGTCCAGGGTGTGGGCGTCGGGGGCCGGCCGCAACGGCGCAACGGTACGGTTCTGGTCCCGTTCGTCGCGCTTGAGAATGTCGGCGAGCACCGCGGCCTCGTCGGCGTCCTCGCCGCGGGCCCGGGCCTCCAGCGTGCGCCGGCGTGCCCGCACCTGGGGATCGGCGACCACGAAGATCTTCACGTCGGCGTCGGGGCAGATCACGGTGCCGATGTCGCGCCCATCCAGCACCGCACCGGGCGGATCGGCGGCGAACTGGCGCTGGAAGCTGACCAGCGCCTCGCGCACCTTGGGAAAGGCCGAGACGACCGATGCGCCCTCACCGACCTTCTGGGTCTTCAGGATCGGATTGCCGAATTTCTCGGGGTCGAGCTCGAGTGCCACGGCCACCGCCAGCGCCTCATCGTTGAGGTCGGCGCCCTGCGCCATCATCGCATAGGCCACCGCGCGGTAGATCACGCCGGTGTCGAGATGCCGATAGCCGTAATGGTGGGCAAGCCGCTTGCCGAGCGTGCCCTTGCCGGAGGCGGCGGGTCCGTCGATGGCGATGATCATGCGAAGTCGGCTCCGAGCGTGCGCATCATCGGGATGAAGTCTGGAAAACTGGTGGCGATGAAGCCGGTGTCGTCGATCTTGACCGGCTGATCCGCGGCACAGCCCATCACCAGCGCCGACATCGCGATGCGATGATCCATGTGGGTGGCAACCAGGCCGCCGCCCGGAACATGGCCGCGGCCCTCGACGATCAGATCGTCGCCGGAGACCTCGACCTTGACGCCATTGACGCGCAGCATGTCCGCGGTCGCTTCGAGCCGGTCGGACTCCTTGACCCGCAGCTCCTGCAGGCCGCGCATGATCGTGGTGCCTTCGGCGAAGGCGGCGGCAACCGCGAGCACCAGATATTCGTCGATCATCGACGGCGCGCGCTCCGGCGGCACCTCGACGCCCCTGAGCTTCGAGGCACGCACACGTAGCTGCGCCATCGGCTCGCCGGCATCGCCGCGCACGTCGCTCTCCTCGATCGAGGCGCCCATCTCGCGCAGCGTGGTGAACAGGCCGGTACGCAGCGGGTTGGTCATGACGTCGGCAAACACCACGTCGGACCCCTCGACAATCAGGGCCGCCACGATCGGGAACGCCGCGGAAGATGGATCCGCCGGCACCACGACATTGGCGCCATGCAACTCGGGCTCGCCGTTCAGCGTGATCCTGCGGCCGTGGCTGCCTTCCTTCTCCGACGTGATCTCGGCGCCGAAATGCTTCAGCATCAACTCGGTGTGGTCGCGGCTCGCTTCCTGCTCGATGACCGTGGTGATGCCGGGCGCGGACAGGCCGGCCAGCAGCACCGCCGACTTGATCTGGGCCGAGGCGACCGGGGTCTTGTAGACGATCGGCACCGGATAGCGGGCGCCATGCAGGGTGAGCGGCAGCCGGCCGCCCTCCTTGATATCGCTGGTGCGGGCGCCCATCAGCTCGAGCGGATCGAGGATGCGGCGCATCGGCCGCGACCGCAGCGAGGCATCGCCGTCGAAGACGGCCGCGATCGGACAGCCCGCCACCGCGCCCATCACCAGCCGGCAGCCGGTGCCCGAATTGCCGAAATCGAGCGGGCCGGCGGGCTGGGCGAAGCCACCGACGCCGACGCCTGCGACCGACCAGGTGAACGGCGCCGTGCGCTCCACCTTGGCGCCCAGCGCGCGCATGGATTTCGCGGTATTGAGGACGTCCTCGCCCTCCAGAAGGCCGGAAATGCGGGTTTCGCCGACCGAAAGCGCCCCCAGGATCAGGGCGCGGTGGGAAATCGACTTGTCGCCGGGAACGCAGACCTTGCCGGCCAGGGGGCCGCAAGCGCGCGATTCCAGCGGGGTGGGGGTGTCAGAATGGGCCAAGATCGTGTCCTCTCGCGCCGCGGCAGGTATCACATGGGCAACACCGCGTCACGCGCCCGTCACTTGCGCGCAAACCGCTATTGACAGCGGCTCCTCAACTAGCCAAGTGAAGCACCGTTTTTCAGCAAAATTCTGGGATGACCACGTTGGCCAAGTCCGAGCTCGGAACCAAGCGCATTTGCCCGACCACGGGCAAGAAGTTCTACGACCTCAACAAGAATCCGGTGATTTCACCCTACACCGGTGAGGTCGTGCCGATCGCGCCCGTCGCGCCGCCGCGGGGCCGTGGCGCCACCGTCAATTCGCCCGCGACCGCCGCCGACATGCCGGAGCCCGCCGAGGCGGAAGAAATGGTCTCGCTCGAGGAGGCCGATGCCGAGGAGAACACCGGCAAGGTCAAGGCCCAGGTTCCCGAATCCGAGGACGATATCGAGGTCGATGAGACCATCGATGACGATGATGACGACGATTCGACCTTCATCGCCGACGAGGAAGAGGGCGATGAGGACGTCACCGACATCATTGGTGACGTCGGAGGCGACGAAGAGACTTGAGATCGCCGCCGATCTGTGATCAACGGTGCATCCTCCGGAGTCGCCTAGGACCCGGAGGCCGGGCAGGATCCTGAGGGGTCCGCCCAAACTGGACTAAGGGGCCATAGCTCAGCTGGGAGAGCGCTTGCATGGCATGCAAGAGGTCGGCGGTTCGATCCCGCCTGGCTCCACCAGCCTTCGCTCGCTTCGCGAGCTACGGCTCGGCAAGCCCGGGAAGTCCCTCGTAGCGAAGTGAGCGAAGGCTGCCGCGGCGTAGCCCGAAGGGCGAAGCCGGGCTCTCACCGAAATTCAGATGCGTTAGCATCGACCCCATCAATTCGTGGGGGTCCGATGAAATACGTCTACATCCTCGAGAGCGTTGACTGCCTGCACTTCTACGTCGGGCTTACCGACGATCTGCGCGCCAGACTTGCCAAACACAACGCTGGCGAAGTGCCGCATACATCGAAGTATGGGCCTTGGCGGCTGAAGACCTATATTGCCTTCAGCGACGAGAAGCAGGCTGTCGCGTTCGAGAAGTACCTTAAATCCCACTCCGGCCGCGCCTTCGCCAAGAAACGCCTCTAACCGTCGCCGCCCCTACTCCCCCAGCACCGCGTTCAGCCGGTCGCGCAGCGCGACGATCTCGTCCTTCATCGCCAGCAATTCCCCGACCGAGCAGTCCGACGCCGCCAGGATCGATTGCGGGACGGCCTTGGCTTTCTCGCGCAGCGCGTGGCCCTGCGCGGTCAGCGCGATCAGCACCACCCGCTCGTCCGCGGTGCTGCGGGTCCGCTTGATCAACGCCGCCGCCTCCAGCCGCTTCAGCAGTGGCGTCAGGGTGCCGGAATCCAGGAACAGGCGCTCGCCGAGGTCCTTCACCGGCACGTCGTCGCGCTCCCACAGCGCCAGCATCACCAGATACTGCGGATAGGTCAGCCCGAGCCGGTCGAGCAGCGGCTTGTAGACGCGGTTGAAGGCGTGCGCGGTCGAATAGACCGCAAAGCAGATCTGGTTGTCGAGCCGCAGCGCCTGATCGGCCGCCGTCTGTTTCCTGACCATGATTCCGATCGAATCCATCCCGTTTCCGGGTCATTCTGGGCTCGCGGGACCGCGAATTCAATTGCGAACAATTAAATGTGAGGCTGCGCATTTTGCATTGTGTACAATTCAATTGTATGCGATAGATCGATCGTCGAATTCAAACCCGAGGGAGAGACGACCATGTCAGTGAACGTGCTCTACAAGACCAGCGCCAAGGCAACCGGCGGCCGCGACGGCCATGCGGCAACGCTCGACGGCGCGCTCGACGTCAAGCTCACGACCCCGAAGGAGCTCGGCGGCGGCGGTGGCGCCGGCAACAATCCGGAGCAGCTGTTCGCGGCCGGCTATGCCGCCTGCTTCATCGGCGCCATGAAGTTCGTGGCCTCGCAGGGCGGCCCCAAGGTTCCCGCCGACGCCGCGGTGACCTCGACGGTCGGAATCGGCCCGCGCTCGGAAGGTGGCTTCGGCCTTGCCGTCGACCTCGCCGTTTCGCTGCCCGGCCTGTCCCGCGCCGACGCCGAGGCGCTGGTCGAGAAGGCCCACCAGGTGTGCCCCTATTCCAATGCGACCCGCGGCAATGTCGACGTCAAGCTGACCGTCGTCTAATTCAGTTCTCGCCAATGGTCCGCCACGCCTTCCCGCGTGGCGGACTATTTGTTTGCATTCGAGATGCCAGTTCGCGTCTTGCGATTCGTTGAGCGAACGCGCGCCGCCTGCTGCATGGGCCTGCGCCGAGGGAAGCATTGCTGCCCCGGCTGAAGACCGCTAGCTCTGGGATCCTCGTATTTCCGATCCCAACTGAGCGAAGGTTGTTTCCATGAATACCCCTGCGGCTACGGGCGCGATGACCGGCCTGCGCGTGATCGATCTGACGCGCGTGCTCGGCGGTCCGTATTGCACCCAGATCCTCGCCGACCACGGCGCCGACGTGATCAAGGTCGAGCCGCCCGCCGGCGACGAGGTGCGCGACTGGGGCCCTCCGTTCCATGAAGAAGATGCGGCCTATTTCGTCGGCATCAACCGCAACAAGCGCTCGATCGGCCTCGACCTCGCCTCCGAAGGCGGACGCGCGGTGCTGATGAAGATGCTCGAGACCGCCGACGTGCTGATCGAGAATTTCAAGCCGGGCACGCTCGACAAATGGGGCATCGGCAACGACGTGTTGCGCGAAAAATTTCCGCGCCTGGTGCATTGCCGGATCTCCGGCTTCGGCGCCGACGGCCCGCGCGGCGGCAATCCCGGTTATGATGCAATCATCCAGGCCATGACCGGCATGATCGCGGCCACCGGCTCGCCGGAGAGCGGCCCGATGCGGATCGGCGTGCCGCTGGTCGACATCACCACCGGCCTCTATGCGGCGATCGGCATCCTGATGGCATTGTCGGAGCGGCAGCGCTCCGGGCTCGGCCAGTTCCTCGAGACCACGCTGTACGAAACCGGGCTTGCGATCATGCATCCGCACACCGCGAACTATTTCATGCATGGCAAGCCGCCGTCGCTGACCGGCAACGAGCATCCGAACCTCGTGCCTTACGCGATCTTCCCGACCAAGACCGACAACATCTTCATCGGCGTCGGCAATGACGGCACCTTCCGCAAGCTGGCGAAGGAGATCGGCAAGCCCGAGCTCGGCACCGATCCGCGCTTTGCCCGCAACAAGGATCGCATCGCCAACCGCGATGCGCTGCGCGTCGAGCTTGCCGCGGTGTTCAGCCAGCACGAGGCCGAGCCGCTGTGCAACCGGCTGCTCGCCGCCGGCCTTCCGGCCGGCCCGGTGCAGAAGATCGACCAGGCGCTGACCAACCCGCACACCATCCATCGCGGCGACGTCATCGAGAAGGATTGGTACAAGGGCGTCGCCTCGCCGATCCGGCTCGAACGCACCAAGCCGAACCTGCGCCGCACGCCGCCGAAGTTCAGTCAGCACGCAGCGGAGGTGCTGGGCGAGTTCGGCTACTCCAGGGATGAGATCAACGGCCTGGTCGACAAGGGCGTGGTCTGCGGTCCCCAGCGCAAGCGCTAAAAGCGTTTTCGAGCGAAGTGGGCACCGGTTCGCGTCAAGAAAACGCGTCAGAATGAGAGCGCCGGTTCGTATCGAACCGGCGTGATCAAGTCACCCTGCGGTGCAACGTCGCGTTCGGCGTTGCACCGCGAGGCGCCGGCGGCAATCTCCGCCTTTTTTACCGCTTCCCTTTGTCGCGGCTTCCCCCCTACGATGGCTTTCGTTTATACGGTCATTTGAACGTCATCCGGCGCTGATAACGCGCGCAACGAAAGATGGTGTTCCAACCGGGAGGGGCTTTGATGATTTTCCGACGACTTGGCGCTGCTGCGGTAGCCGCTGCTACGCTTGCATTCGCGTCGCCTGCATTTGCGGTGACCGAGATCCAGTGGTGGCACGCGATGACCGGCGCCAACAATGACGTCATCGTCAAGCTGGCCAACGACTTCAACGCCTCGCAGTCCGACTACAAGGTGATCCCGACCTACAAGGGCGGCTACGCCGACACCATGAATGCCGGCATCGCCGCGTTCCGTGCCGGCAACGCGCCGGCCATCATGCAGGTGTTCGAAGTCGGCACCGCGACCATGATGGCCGCCACCGGCGCCGTCAAACCGGTCTACAAGCTGATGGCCGACGCCGGCGAGAAGTTCGATCCGAGCGTCTATCTGCCCGCGATCACCGGCTACTACTCGACCTCGAAGGGCGAGATGCTGTCGTTCCCCTTCAACTCGTCGTCGACCGTGATGTGGGTCAATCTCGACGCGCTGAAGAAGGCCAACATCGCCGAGATCCCGAAGACCTGGCCGCAGGTGTTCGAGGACGCCAAGAAACTGAAGGCGGCCGGCTACACCACCTGCGGCTTCTCCGGCTCGTGGGTCACCTGGGTCAATCTCGAGCAGCTCTCGGCCTGGCACAACGTGCCGCTCGCCAGCAAGGCCAACGGCCTCGACGGCTTCGACACCGTGCTCGAATTCAACGGCCCGCTACAGGTCAAGCATCTCGAGAACCTGGTCGAGCTGCAAAAGGACAAGACCTACGACTATGCCGGCCGCACCAACACCGGCGAAGGCCGCTTCACCTCGGGTGAGTGCCCGATCTACCTGACCTCGTCGGCCTTCTTCGGCAACGTCAAGGCGCAGGCCAAGTTCAACTTCACCGCTGCGCCGATGCCGTACTATCCAGACGTCAAGGGTGCGCCGCAGAACTCGATCATCGGCGGCGCCTCGCTGTGGGTGATGGGCGGCAAGTCGGCCGAGGAATACAAGGGCGTGGCCAAGTTCCTGACGTTCCTGTCGGACACCGACCGCCAGGTCTGGATCCACAAGGCCTCGGGCTACCTGCCGATCACCAAGGCGGCCTACGCCAAGGCCAAGGAAGAGGGCTTCTACAAGGACCAGCCCTATCTCGAGACCCCGCTGCTCGAGCTCACCAACAAGCCGCCGACCGAGAATTCCCGCGGTCTGCGCCTCGGCAACATGGTGCAGCTGCGCGACGTGTGGTCGGAGGAAATCGAGCAGGCGCTGGCCGGCAAGAAGACTGCCAAGCAGGCGCTGGACTCGGCCGTCGAGCGCGGCAACCAGATGCTGCGGCAGTTTGAAAAGACCGCCGTCCGCTGACATGATGGTTTGATGTCATCAACCGGCAGGCCGCGACGAGCGGCCTGCCACTTTCTTAGAGACCATGCAAAAGCAAGCGATTTTCCAATCAAAGCTGTTGCCTTACGCGCTGGTTGCCCCGCAACTTGCGATCGTCCTGATCTTTTTCTACTGGCCGGCCGCGCAGGCGGTGATCCAGTCCTTCCTGCTGCAAGACGCTTTCGGCCTGTCCACCAGCTTCGTCTGGTTCGAGAACTATCTCGAGCTGTTCAAGGACCCGGCCTATTTCGCCACGATCGTCAGGACCTTCGCGTTCTCGTTCGCGATCGCGGTGTCGTCGCTGTCGTTCGCACTTCTGCTCGCCGTCATGGCCGACAAGCCGCTGCGCGGCTCGACGCTGTACCGCACGCTGCTGATCTGGCCCTATGCGGTGGCGCCGCCCGTGGTCGGCGTGCTTTGGGTGTTCATGCTGCATCCCTCGCTCGGCGTGCTGTCGCGCTATCTGCGCGCCATGGGCGTTGACTGGAATCCGTTGCTCAACGGCGACCAGGCCGCGACGCTGATCATCCTCGCCGCGGCGTGGAAGCAGATCTCCTACAATTTCCTGTTCTTCCTCGCCGGCCTCCAGAGCATCCCGAGGAGCGTGATCGAGGCCGCCGCGATCGACGGCGCCCGCCCGATGCGGCGGTTCTGGACCGTGATCTTCCCGCTGCTGTCGCCGACCATCTTCTTCCTGCTGGTCATCAACATCGTCTACGCCTTCTTCGACACCTTCGGCATCATCGACACGATGACCCGCGGCGGCCCCGGCAAGTCGACCGAAACGCTGGTCTACAAGGTCTATTCGGACGGCCTGATCGGCGGCAATCTCGGCTCGTCGGCGGCGCAATCGGTCATCCTGATGGTGATCGTGATCGTGCTGACCGGAATCCAGTTCCGCTTCGTCGAACGCAAGGTGACCTACTGATGGTCGAGGAAGAGGGCTTCCAGCGCTATCTGGCTCACATCATCCTGTGGATCGGGATCGTGATCGTCGCCTTCCCGGTCTATCTGGCGATCGTCGCCTCGACCCAGGACAATGCCGTCATCGCCAACGGCCAGATGTCGCTGTTGCCCGGCGGCCATTTCTTCGAGACCTACTACCAGACGCTGTTCGTCGGCACGAGCGGATCGACCCGCGAGCCGGTGCTCAACATGATGCTGAATTCGCTGATCATGGCGCTCTTGATCGCGGTCGGCAAAATCGCGATCTCGATCATCTCGGCCTATGCGATCGTGTATTTCCGGTTTCCGTTCCGGATGGCGATCTTCTGGATCATCTTCATCACCCTGATGCTGCCGGTCGAGGTGCGCATCTATCCGACCTACAAGATCGTCGCCGACCTGCATCTGCTCGATAGTTACGCCGGCCTGTCGCTGCCGCTGATCGCCTCCGCCACCGCAACGCTCTTGTTCCGGCAGTTCTTCATGACGGTGCCGGATGAATTGCTGGAGGCCTCGCGGATCGACGGCGCGGGCCCGTTCCGCTTCTTCTGGGATACGCTATTGCCGCTGTCGCGCACCAACATGGCCGCGCTGTTCGTGATCCTGTTCATCCTCGGCTGGAATCAATATCTCTGGCCGCTGTTGATCACCACGCGCGACGACATGCAGACCATCCAGGTCGGCATCCGCAAGATGATCACCACGACCGACGCGCTGACCGAATGGCCGATCGTGATGGCGACCGCGCTGCTCGCGATGCTGCCGCCGGTGTTCGTCGTCGTCGTGATGCAGAAACTGTTCGTGCGCGGATTGGTGGAGACGGAAAAGTAATGGCCAACGTCACGCTGCGCAGCGTCCGCAAGACCTATCCCGGCGGCTTCGAGGCCATCAAGGGCGTCGATGTCGACGTCGGCGACGGACAGTTCTGCGTGCTGGTCGGTCCTTCCGGCTGCGGCAAGTCCACGCTGCTGCGCATGGTCGCGGGGCTCGAGACCATCACCGGCGGCGAGATCGACATCGGCGGCCGCGTCGTCAACCAGGTCGAGCCGGCCGATCGCGACATCGCGATGGTGTTCCAGAACTATGCGCTCTATCCGCATATGAGCGTCTACAACAACATGGCCTACGGCCTGCGCAACCGCGGCATGGCCGAGGCCGAGATCAAGACCCGGGTCGAGGAAGCTGCGCGCGTGCTCGAGCTGTCGCCGATGCTGGAGCGCAAGCCGCGGCAGCTTTCCGGCGGCCAGCGCCAGCGCGTCGCGATGGGCCGCGCCATCGTGCGCCAGCCGAAAGTGTTCCTGTTCGACGAGCCGCTGTCGAACCTCGACGCCAAGCTGCGCATCGCGATGCGGGTCGAGATCCGCAAGCTGCAACGCCGGCTCAACACCACCTCGATCTACGTCACCCACGACCAGCTCGAGGCGATGACGCTGGCCGACATCCTGGTGGTGATGAATGGCGGCCAGGTCGAGCAGATCGGCAATCCGCTGGAGATCTACCAGAAGCCGGCGACCACCTTCGTCGCCTCCTTCATCGGCGCCCCGCCGATGAACCTGATGCCGCTGCGTTCGGACGAGCTGACGTCCCAGATCACGGGTGCCGATGGTGCCGGTATCGTCGGTATCCGGCCGGAGGATTTCGTGATCTCCAGCGAGGCCGTACCGGACGGCGTCGCGCTCGGCCTGACGGTCGAGGCGATCGAGCATGTCGGCGCCGAGACCTTCGTCTATGGCAGCCGCCAGCGCGCGGAACAGGGCATTGCCGCCAATCCAGGCGAACTGCCGCCGGGGGAGGTCATCGTCCGGGTTCCCGGCGCCACCGGCCCTGCCATCGGCGAGCGGATCCGGGCGGTCGCGCCGCGCGACAAACTGCATCTATTTACCGCCGACGGCCGGAAGCGGGTCGCGGGGTAACCGATCGGGAAGAATTTGCTCCCATGTTGCGGGCGTTTAGGCTGGTTTCGGGGCTGCTTGAACGCTATCCAGATCGCCCCCATATCCCTCACTGACCGGAGGCCAGACGGCCCGCCGGTTGCATGGGGCGCCGCAAGGGCCCCTCAAAGTCGCTTCGAGAGGACTTTGTAATGTCTCGTGTTCCATCGTTGTCCAGTCCGTTCCTTCTGGGATTCGACGAGATCGAGCGTGCGCTCGACCGCGTCGTGAAGGGCGCTGACGGCTATCCTCCGTACAACATCGAGCGGTGCGACCGGTCCAACGGCCAGCCTGAACGGCTTCGCATCACGTTGGCGGTAGCGGGCTTCACCCGCGACCAACTCGATGTAACGATTGAGGAAAACCAGCTCGTCATCCGCGGCCGCCAGCAGGACGACAAGGCTCGGCAATACATCCATCGCGGCATCGCCGCGCGCCACTTCCAGCGCACCTTCGTGCTGGCGGAGGGGATGCAGGTGCTGGGCGCGGATCTGAAGAACGGGTTGTTGTCGATTGACCTGGCCAGGCCGGAACCTGAACGGGTCATTAAGACAATCGCTATCAATGAGCACGAATAATAGAAACAAGGAGCGGACTCGACCGCTTGTCTGACTGAGGAGTCGAGACCATGAGTGAAGCAAACATCATCTTCCAATCCGACAGCGTGACGCCGGAAGCGCTGGCCCATCTGGGTGAGGGTCATATCGCCTATGTGAAGCAGGTCCGTTCCGAGGACGTGCCCGACCTCTTTCCGCAGGCGCCGAAGATCGCGCCGGGCCTCAAGCTGTTCGCATTGCATGCCGCCGACGGCACGCCGATCATGCTGACTGACAGCCGCGAAGCCGCGATCGCCAACGCCTGGAGCAACGAGTTGCAGGCCGTCAGCGTCCACTGACACGCTGCTGACGCGACATCCGCGAGTTCAGATGCGCGGGCATGCCTCGACACCGAGGCGGCCCGCGCATTTTTTATGGCGACCAGGCGGTACGCCACAATTGCGCTTCGGCCGATCCATTAACGAAGTCCGCGGTAACCTCGCTGATCCGTTGCCTGCGGTGCACGATGCTCATGATCAGTCGATCGTCCAGCTGGGGTCTCTGCTTCGGTGGGTTGGCCGCGCTTGTCGTGGCCCTCCTTCTCACCCTGACCTGGTCGAGTAAGTCGGGCGCCGGCAGCTTGATCATGTTGCTGGTGATGTTCGTGCCCGCCGTCACCATCATGGGCGGCCTCGTCGGCGGCGTTCTGTTCGGCCTGGTCGGCGTCATCATTGCGCTCAGCGGGCATCGCATCGAGGCATCCCCGCTCAGTTATGCGCTCCTGGGAGGCCTGCTTTCGCTGGGGGTGCTGGTGCCGTACGCGTCCTGGGTGGCGAACGGACTGGTTCCGGCGCTGCAAGGACGGCAGGGCGTTCATGTCCTGCTGCCCACTGCGTTCCTGCCAGTTGTGATCGTCGGCTTTCTCGTCGGAGCGAAAGTGGCGTTGGCAAACGCGCGGGCCGTTCCACCGCCGCTCGAAGGCGGGTCTCGCAGCTAGAGCACGATGAGATCAGGTTGAATCGTCATCGCGCTCTCGCATCTTGTTTGCGCATGATCTTTCCGGATCATGCTCTAGGCCGCCAGCAACCGCTGGCCGAAATGGCTCACAAACCTTCAATCAGACTTCAATGCGGGGAGCATCGGGCTCATGCTGAGCTGCACCTCGCCGGGAACGCTGTAGTCGCGCATCAGCGAGCGAGTGTTGCGCAGCCCGCACGCCTCCCGCTGCACCACGAACATCCAGAGCGCATGACCGGCCTCTCGCACCAGGACACGGCGCGCCTGTTGCGCAGGCGCCTCGGCGCGCGGTTGATCGGCATCGAATTCGCGCAGCCTGGCGAGCGCCTGTTCCAGCGCCCGGCCCATGCGTCCGAGCGCGCTCGCCCGCTCCTCGGCAAGCTCGTAGGCGAGAACGTCGATGGGAACACGATCAAGGCGAAAATCGCGGGACATCAGCCATCCCTGGTTCGCACGCGCATTGTTGCGCACGACCGTCTTCTGGCCTCAGCGGCGGGTTGTCAATACACGTTCAGGCCAGCCGCGCGCGGATGTCGGGCTTCAGCACCTTGCCGACCTTGGAACGCGGCAGATCGTTCCAGACCTCGATCTGCTTCGGCGTCTTGATGCTGCCGATCTGTTGCTTGACGAAGGCCGCAAGCGCCGTCGCATCGACGGTTTGGCCCGCGCGCGGCTGCACGACGGCGACGATGCGCTCGCCCCATTTGTCGTCGGGCAACCCGATCACGGCGCAATCCTGCACCGCCTCATGGGCACGCAACGCATTCTCGACCTCGATCGAATAGACGTTGAAGCCGCCGGTGATGATCATGTCCTTGGCGCGGTCGACGATATAGAGATAGCCGTCACCGTCGATGTAGCCGATATCGCCGGTGTGGTGCCAGCCATGCACCGAGGCCTCGCGCGTCGCCTCCGGGTTCTTGTAGTAGCCGTCCATGACCAGCGAGCCCCGCACCACGATCTCGCCGCGCGATCCCGCAGGCAGCAGCTTGCCGTCGCCATCCATGATGCCGGCCTGCACCAGCGGGCCGATCCGCCCGGCGGAAGACAGCCGCTCCATCGCGATCGTGCCGTCGGCATTGTAGTGATCGGCAGGCGGCATCATCGAGATCATCATCGGCGCCTCGGTCTGACCGAACAGCTGCGCCATCGGCCCGATCCGCTTCAACGCTTCCGCGAGCCGCGTCGCCGAGATCGGCGCGGCGCCATACCAGAAGCATTGCAGCGAACCGAGACTGGCGCGATCGAGGCCGGGATGATCGAGCAGCATGTAGATCACGGTCGGCGGCAGGAACGTGTGCGTGACGCGGTGGTAGGCGATCAGGGCGAGGAACTCTTCGATGTCGGGATGGTGCATGATCACGACGCGGCCACCGAGCGTCATGATCGGAAAACACAGTACACCGGCGGCATGGGTCAGCGGCGCCAGCGCGAGATAGACCGGGCGGCCCTTGAACGGATAGCCCATCAGGGTCAGCGCGGTCATCGCCTCGATGTTGCGCCCCGACAGCATCACGCCCTTGGGCTTGCCGGTGGTGCCGCCGGTGCCGGGGATCATCGCGAGGTCGTCGATCGTGTCGCGCTGGTAGGGATCGTCGGCGAGACCGCCGAGCCAATGATCGAATGACGGCGCGAACGGCAGCTCGGTATCGAGGCAGACCAGCGTGCGCAGCTTGGGCAGATCCCGCCTGACGGCCTCGACCATCGGCGCAAAGCTGGAATGAAACAGCAGCAGGCTGCAATCGAACTGGTCGAGGATGAACTTGTTCTCGGTCGCCTCGTTGCGCGGATTGATCGGGCACCACACGGCGGCGGCGCGCGAGATGCCGAACACGCAGGCGAACGCAATCGGATCGTTGCCGGACAGGATCGCGACCTTCTCGCCGGGAGCGATGGCGGACCGTTCGAGCCCGCGCGCGATCCGGAAGCTCAGCCCTTGCACCTCGCCGTAGCTGAGGTCGCGGCCGTCCATCGTAAGACACGGCGCGTCGGGGCCGAGTGAAGCACCCTTGTCGAGGTAATCGATGAAGCGCATGGCTGACCTCGCGGGAGGGAGGCGGGTGACGCGCGACTGCATCACCCGCCGATCGTACGTTTTCGAGCGAGCGGACACCGGTCCGCTTGACGAAAACGCTTCAGGGAACGAAGGGCCGAGCCCCGATCCGATCGGGGCTCGAGCTCAATCTTGCACGGTCAGCACCGGCTTGCTGACCAGGCCGAAGCTGCGCAATTGCCCGAGCAGCTCGTGATGGCCGAACGCCTGGCAGCCGGAGGCGAAGCCGACGCGCTTGGGCGGTTGCTGCACCAGATGCGCGGCAGCATAGGCTTGCAGCAGGCCGGTCTGCTTGTAGTTGCTGTTGCCGTTGATGACGCAGTGCGCGCGCCCCAGCGGGCCGGAGGCATACACCGAATCCATCGACTTGTTGACGCGCGGGTTCTCGCGCGGCGGCATGGTGTTCATCACGCTGGCCGCGGTCTGCACCAGCGCGGCGTAGCGCTCGTCGGGCTTCATGTCCTTGGTTGCGTCGAGCGCTGCGGCGACGATCTGCGGCACGCCCAGCATCAGCGCACGGTTGAACACGCCGCCCAACACCTTCACGTTGGCGACCCGCGGATCGCGCTTGAACCAGACCGGGTGCGAGGTGCCGCCCCAGGGCAGCGCCAGCGCCAGTTCATGCTGGCCGGGGATGACGAGGTTGTAGAGGCCGGCATCGGGCTGATGCTCGACGTACTTGTTCTGCTCCAGATAGTAGGCTTTGCCCATCGCGGCGTTGACCAGGATGGTCTGCGTCGAGGCGATGGTCGGGCTGCCGCCCCAGAACACGGCGATATCGAGCGTGTCGAGGCCGGGCGTTTCCAGACAGAGCTGCGCGGCGATTTCGCCTGTCGTGTACATCTGCGCGATGCCCGGCGCCAGCAGCAGGCCGGCATTGCCGAACTTGGTGCCGAACTCCTGCTCGAGCGTGATCAGCCAGTCCTGTTCGCCGGTCGTGTCGGTGTAGTGGCACTTGGCAGCGAGGCAAGCCTGCACCACCTCGACGCCGAACTTGGCGAACGGGCCCACGGTGTTGAGCACCACCGAGGCGCCCTTGAACAGTTCAGTCAGCGCGGCCACGGTGTGCGGCACCGTCACCACCTCGTAGTCGGCGGTCTCGATGCCGGCCACGTTCGACTTCATCGCGGCGTTGAGCTTCTCGGCGCTGCGGCCGGCGGCGATGAAGGGGATGTTGTACTCGCGCAGATATTCGCAGACCAGCCGGCCGGTATAGCCGGACGCGCCATAGACGATGACGGGTTTCTTCTCGCTCATTGCGATCCTCCGAAATGTTTGTTGTCGGCGCTGTTGCTACATGCCCATGCCGCCGTCGACCGGCAGGCCGATGCCGGTGATGAAGCGGGCATCGTTCGAGCACAGGAACACTGCGGCGTCGGCGATGTCGGAGACCTCGGCGAGCTTGCCGAGCGGCGTCTGCTCCACCACCGAGCCGACCGCGGCGTTGATGTCGGGCGCAAGGCCGATCTTCACGATGTCATTGGCGAGTTGCATGCCCATGTCGGTCGGGATCAGGCCGGGATAGATGCAGTTGACGCGCACGCCGTAGCCGAGCTTGCCGGCCTCCATCGCGCCGACGCGGGTCATGCGATCGACCGCGGACTTGGTGCCGGAGTAGACCGCGATGCTCGGGAACGCGATCGTCGCCGCCACCGAGGCGATGTTGACGACGGCACCGCCCTTGCCTGCGGCTCCGCCCGGCCGCATCGCACGGAACGCGTGCTTCATGCCGAGCACGGTGCCGACGATGTTGACCTCGCACATGCGGCGCGCGTCCTCGGCCTTGATGTCGGCGACCAGCGAGGTGATCTCGATGCCGGCATTGTTGATCAGGATGTCGAAGCCGCCGAGGGTCTCGACGGTGGCGGCGGCGGCCCGCTCCCATTGCGCGTCGTCGGTGACGTCGAGCTTGACGAAGCCGGTCTTCACCCCGGCCTTGGCGATCTCGGCGGCGCTGGCCTTGCCCGCATCATCGAGAATATCGCCGATCATGATCGCGGCACCGGAGCGCGCCAGTGCCTGTGCGATCGCCGCGCCAATCCCCGGGCGCCGCCGGTGATCAGGGCTTTCCTGCCTTCAAGGCTCTTCCCACTCATGACGTAGTCCTCCCTTTGCTTGCCTTTGCTTGCTGATGTCTGGTGCTGCGGAGATCGGCAGTGCGGGCCGGCGGGCTTGCGCATTCTGAGCGCATGGATGGCCGCGGCCGGCGTCGGCGGGGCGCGGCATGGCGCGCCCCGGGCGGTGCATTTCCTCCTGTTTGTCGATTGGTCAGCCGTCTTGACGGTTGTCCAAATTATTTGACCAACCCTCGTCCAGGAACTTGACACTTGTCAAGCCCGAATTTGACAAGTGTCAAGGATGATGATGTGAAGGGATGGAGTGCGCCGCGGTCCGCGCGGTATAAAGATGTTCAGGGAAGAGACCGAGGAAAGGCACCGGATGGCGCGGCATGCGACAGGAGCGGCCCAACGCGTGGCGGTAGCGGCCGAGGCGCTGCGCGACGAGAAGTTCAACGCCCGGCGCGTCGAGCTTGCGGAGGCCGCACTGGAGACGCTTGGCGAGCTCGGCTTCGCGCGCACCAGCCTGCGCGAGATCGCGCAGAACTCCGCGTTCACGCACGGCGTGTTTCACTATTATTTCAGCGACAAGCTCGATCTGATCTGCTGCTGCGTGCGGCACTACAAGGCAAAGTGCGTGACGCGCTATGACGAGGTGGTGACGACGGCGCGCAGCCGCGCCGAACTGACCGAAGGCTTCCTCGCCAAGCTCGCGGCGACGCTCGAGAACGAAGCGCGCATGCACCGGCTCTGGTACGATCTGCGCTCGCAGGCGATGTTCGAGCCCGCGTTTCGCAAGGACGTGCTCGAGATCGACAAGAGCCTGGAAGCGATGATCTGGCGCATCGCCACGCGCTACGCCGAGCTCGGCAACAAGCAGCCGGCGTCATCTCCAGCCGCGCTCTACGCGCTGTTCGACGGCCTGTTCCAAAGCGCGTTGCTCAGGCACCTCGCCGGCGACGAGAAAGCGGTCTCCGATCTGCTCGTCGAAGTCCGCCGCCTGCTGCCGACGATCTGCTGAAGCGATACGAAGCTTCGTAGCGCGGATGAAGCGCATCGGCATGCGTCATCGCGTGACGAACGGACTATGTCCTGATGACAGTTGCGCGAATGTGCGTCGTGCGCGCTGAGTGATTATGCCGCGCTCGCCGGCGGCAGCGCGAGCACCGAGTAGATCGCCTGCGCGTCGCGCGAGGCGCGCAACTTCTTGGCGACGTCCTGGTCGCGCAGCAGGCGGGCGATCCGCGCCAGCGCCTTGAGGTGGTCGGCGCCGGCGCCTTCGGGCGCCAGCAACAGGAAGATCAGATCGACCGGCTGGCCGTCCATCGCCTCGAAATCGATCGGGCGCTCCAGGCGGGCGAAGAAGCCGAACAGCTTCTCCAGCTTCGGCAGCTTGCCGTGCGGGATGGCGACGCCATAGCCGACCGCCGTGGTGCCGAGCTTCTCGCGTTGCAGCAGCACTTCGAAGATCGCGCGTTCGTTCTGCCCGGTGAGCGCGGAAGCGCGCGCGGCAAGTTCCTGCAGCGCCTGCTTCTTGCTGATGACTTTCAAAGCCGGGAGAATCGCCTCGGGTGCGACCAAATCAGTAATCGGCATTGGGACGTTCCGAGGTGAATGACCGTCAGGTTGCGAAATAGGCTTTACAGCGGCGGCGTCAAGAAGATGAGGTGGGATGCGGGCTTAGCCCGGGTCCAGCTGGCAGGGCTTCTACTCCAACGTATCGGCGGTGCCAACACCTGCGAACCCTGTTCCGCCCCCTTATTGCTGGAGGCGGCGGACCATAAGCAGGGCTGGCTTCGAACGTCAATGCCATCTGGCAACTATCCTCAAGGGCTCACCGCGGGTGGATCGACCCAGCCGACATTGCCGTCCGTCCGGCGGTAAATGATGTTCACCCGGCCGCTGCCGCCATGCTGGAACACCAGGCACGAGGCCCCGGACAGATCGAGCTCCATGACGGCTTCGCTGACCGACAAGCGCTTCAGCGCGGTGGTTGCCTCGGCAATGATCACCGGGCTGTATTCAGTGACCTCGTCGTCGTTCTCGGGCGCCTCGATGACGTAGCTCGGCGCGTCGAGCCCGACGCCATTCAGTTCGGCAAGCGCGGCGCTCGCGGCATAGGCCTTGCGCGCAGAGCGATCCTTGAGCCGGCTCTTGTAGCGGCGCAGCCGCTTCTCGATCATCAGCAGCGCGGCATCGGCGCTGGCATAGGCGTCGGCGGCGTTGGATTCGGCTTCCAGCGTGATGCCGGAATCCAGATGCAACGCGCAGTCGGTGCGGAAGCCGAAGCCATCCTTGCTCAGCGTGATGTGACCGGAATAGTTGCCATCAAAATACTTTCGCAGGACCTCGTCGGTGCGGTCGCTGACGCGCGCCCGAAGCGCCTCGCCGATGCTGATGCTCTTTCCCGAGATTCGAAGGGTCATTTGATGCCTCAATTGCTGGATGCCTCGATCACTCCTGCGGATGCTTGCTGGGTTTCCGGTGACCTTCCTTTCTGGACGACGCTTGATCAGGAAAGGCTGAGACTATCGCGATTTGACGCGAACGCAACGAGCGCTTGGAGCGGTCCGTACTCGGACGGGGTCATGCTCAAAAAGTAACCTAAACGGGAGCTGTATCGCGCGACCGGTCGGAGGAGGAAGCGGGAGCCGAAAGCGCGTTGCCAAGCATGCTTTGTTTGTCACGGCGGCGTTGCACCGAAGATGGTATCCGCATCGCTTCGCGGTACTTCGCGACGGTGCGGCGGGCAATATCAATGCCCGACGCGCGCAAACGTTCCACGATCGTGTCGTCGGACAGGATCGCTGACGGCGCTTCGCCGTCGATCAGCTGCTTGATGTGGTGACGCACGGCTTCGGCCGAATGCGCCTCGCCGCCGTCGGCAGACGCGATCGACGCGGTGAAGAAATACTTCAATTCAAAACTGCCGCGATTGGTCGCCATGTATTTGTTGGCGGTGACGCGCGACACCGTCGATTCGTGCATCTGGATCGCGTCCGCCACCGCTTTCAGATTGAGCGGCCGCAGATGCGCGACCCCATAGGTGAAGAAGCCGTCCTGCTGACGGACGATCTCGGTCGCCACCTTCAGGATGGTGCGGGCGCGCTGATCGAGCGCGCGCACCAGCCAGGTCGCGTTCTGCAGGCAGTCGGTGAAGTACGACTTGTCACCGTCCTTGCGAATCGTCTTCGACAGCTCAGCGTAATAGGTCTGGTTGACCAGCACACGCGGCAGAGTGTCGCTGTTGAGCTCGACATGCCAGCCGCCGTCCGGACCGGGACGGACATAGACGTCGGGCACCATGGTCTGCGTCCGCGAAGTGCCGAACTTCAAACCGGGCTTCGGATCGAGCCTTCGGATCTCCGCGATCATGTCGGTGATGTCTTCGTCGTCGACACCACAGAGCTTTCGCAAGCCTGCGATGTCGCGCTTGGCGAGCAGATCGAGATGCTCGACCAGCGCCTGCATCGCCGGGTCGTAGCGATCGAGTTCGCGAAGCTGGATCGCCAGGCATTCGCTCAGGTTTCGCGCGCACACGCCCGGCGGATCGAATTTCTGCAACACCGCGACGACCTCGTCGACCGCTTGCTGCGACGCTCCGAGCCGCTCCGCGGCCTGGCCGAGATCGGCCGGCAGGTAGCCGGCATCGTCGACCAGGTCGATCAGGTACTGCCCGATCATGCGCTGCGCCGGCGCCGAGAAGGCCACCGCGAGCTGTTCGGCGAGATGGTCGGCGAGCGTCAGCTCGGCGGCCACGAAGGCTTCGAGATTGTATTCGTCGTCGCTGGAGGCGCCGCCGCCCCATTCGGTGTAGACCGACGGCGGCGCGTCCTGTGCGGCGCGCGCGGCGGCCTCCGCCGGCTCCTCGGAGAACACGTTCTCAAGGCCGGAATCGAGCGTCTGCTCGATCTCGGCGCGGGTGCCGAGGTCGCGATTCAGCCATTCCTCCTGGCCGGGCTCGAACGCGGCCTCGCCGCTCGAACCGGCGGCGATGTCGGAGTGGTCACCATCGTCCCCGTAGCTGCTGGAGTCGCCGTAGTCGGACCGCTCGATGGCCGGCTCGCCCGCCACCGGCGGCTCCGGGCCGTCGGCAGCGCGCTCGAGCAGCGGATTGCGCTCCAGCTCCTCCTCGACGAAGGCGGACAGGTCCAGGTTCGACAGTTGCAGCAGCTTGATCGCCTGCATCAGCTGCGGCGTCATCACCAGCGACTGCGACTGGCGGAACTCTAGTCTTTGCGTCAGCGCCATGGAGGCAAGATCGATTCCAGAAGTTGGCTCGATTCTTGCTTATCTTAGTCTGAAGCCCTTGTACACGGCTTGACGGATAGGAAAAAAGCGCTACAGGCGGAATTCCTCGCCAAGGTAAAGCCGGCGTACATCGGGATCATTAACGATCTCCTCCGGGCTTCCCTCGGTCAAGATCTCACCAGCATAGACGATGTAGGCACGGTCGGTCAGGCCGAGCGTCTCGCGGACATTGTGGTCGGTGATGAGCACGCCGATGCCGCGGTTGGTAAGGTGGCGGACCAGGTCCTGAATGTCGCCCACTGCGATCGGATCGATGCCGGCGAACGGCTCGTCGAGCAGCATGTAATTCGGGCGCGTCGCCAGCGCGCGCGCGATCTCGACGCGGCGCCGCTCGCCGCCGGACAACGCGATCGACGGGCTCTTGCGCAG